>NZ_JBGCBZ010000004.1:0-393583 GCF_041262585.1 Planotetraspora sp. GP83
GGGACGCCCGTCTCCAGCGGGCAACTTATCGAGCGGCTGTGGCATGGCCATCCTCCGGCGTCAGCCCGGAGTAACCTCAACACCTACCTTGCGCGACTCCGACGTCTCCTCCCGGACACGCGACTCCGCACCACACCCAGCGGCTACGTGCTCGCCATCTCAGACAGCGAAGTGGACGCTGCGATCTTCAGACGCTGGGCCGCCGAGGCCGCCGACGCAAGTCGAAGGGGCCAACACTCAAACGCGATAAATGCGTTCGAGCAGGCGCTGGCATTATGGCGTGGCAATCCGCTTGAAGGGATCGAGTTCGATAGCGACATGGCCGCTTGGGCAGAACCATTGCACGAACAACATCGTACGGTGACCGAAGATCTCTTCGACGTACGGCTCACACTCGGTAGGCACGCAGAGATCATCGGTGGACTCCGATCCTGGATCGAGAAACACCCGCTGCGCGAGCGCCCACACACTCAACTCATGCTCGCGCTCCACCGAGACGGCCGTCAGCCCGAAGCACTCTACGTTTACGAGCAACTCCGCCGCCGTCTCATCGAACAATTCGGCGCCGAACCCACCACAGCGGCACAGGACCTCCACAGCCGAATTCTGAGCTCCGACCCCAACCTTGATCTATTGACGACCAATCAGATCGTCCAAAGAATTCGGCAAGCTCTCCTCACTGTCGGCCTGGAGCATTCCCCCCGCTCTGATCCCCGTTATCTCTCGGAGTCGGACCTCAACTGAACACCGCCGCCGCTAGCCTTGATCTTTCGCGATCTTCGTTTGGTCGGCTGAGCTGTTCGGCTGGGAGATGAATTCGCCGTCGTGGCCAGCCCGGGGGCCCGGCTGTCGCGCCGGGTGGGCGGGTTCCACGGGCCCGAGGGTGTCCTTTCCTGGTCGGTGGGGCGGCTTTGTGCTGGTCAGATTGGTGCGGGCAATGTTTGTAGCCGGGTGATGGCGGTGGTGAGCTGGTCGGCCCAGGGCCAGCAGGCGGCGATGCGCAGCCGTAGCCGCCGTCCGCCGCGGACCAGCCGTCCAGCCACGGCGAACAGGCGTAGCCGCAGCCGTTTGGGCTCGTACCGGCGGGCCGGTCCGTCCAGGGCGAGCATCTGCATCCATGTGAGGAGTTCGCAGGCCAGCGCGACGATCTCCACCCAGACCTGATTCTGGGCGAAGTCGTGCAGGGGCAAGTTGGTCAGGCCGGTGTCCTTGGCGGCACGGATGCGGTCTTCGCAGCGGGCCCGGCGGCGGTGGCGTAACTCCAGGTCGGCGAGCTGACCGCGTCTGGTGTTGGTGACGAAGCAGGTGAAGCGGTGCCCGTCGATGTCGGTGAAGCGCAGTTGCGCGCCTGGGTGCGGGCGCTCCTTGCGCACGATGAGGCGCATTCCCTTTGGCCAGGAGTTCAGGTCGAGCATGCCGGTGAGCTCGGCGACCCACGCGCCCGGCCGCGCTTGGCCGTCGGCGTCGTAGGCGGGCGACCAGGCATCTGAGGGCAGGGCCAGGATCGCGGTCCCGATGTCGTCGGTGAGGGTGAACCCGACGGAGTAGGCGAGCCGGCGGCCGGGTTTGGTGAGCCAGGACAGGAACTCGTGGGTGCCGCCGCCGGAGTCGGTGCGGATCAGCACCTGCCGTCGGCGGTGCTTGGGGAGCTGGGCCAAGGCGGCAGCGCCGGCGTCGATGTGGTCGGCGGCGGTGTTGGACCCGGCGTTGCCCGGGCGGAGCATGATGGCCAGCGGCTCGCCGGAACCCCCGGCTCCGTGGGCGGCGAAGACCGTCATTGGGTGAAACCCGAAGGTCTTCTTCCAGGTCGGCGTGGCCTGCTGCTTGTCGGAGTGGGCGATGACAATGGTCGCGTCGATATCGATCGGGATCAGTTCGCCGTCGGCGCCCGGTGCGCTCTTCCCGGCCAGAGCCCAGGCCCGCTGGCGGGCGGTGGCGCGGGCGGCGCGGATGGCCTTCAGCGCGCGGGCGGGATCGGAGGCCAGACGGTCGATCAGGCGGGAGACGGTGGGGTCGGAGGCGACGGGGCCGAACAGGTCGGGCTGGGCGCGCAGCATCGCGATGTCGGCCAGGCAGTCCCCGCCCAACGCCAACGTGATGGCAAGGTCGGCGATGACCTTGCCCGGATCGTGGACGGCCCGGGATGGCCGCCACCGTTCCAATTGCCCTGATAGCGCCTTGTCCAGGCCGGTGACCCGAATCGTCTCCAACAGCAGCAGCCCACCGGCCTGCGAGAGGAGTCCTGAGCCGTCGGCGGACGCCACGATCTTGCGGTGGGAGGCGATAGTCTTCACGTGAAAAGTGCCTTCTGAACTGGCGCGGATTGGACCTTAGACAAGCCCTATCCTCCCAGCTCAAAGGCACTTTTCTCATGTTAACGATCAAGCTGACACAAATTCACCGCGAAAGCCGCAGGCTAGGCCGCTCAATCCGAGGCCGACCTGGGCGTGCCGAGTACATGGGCGACATCACTTATCTCCCGCTCGGCGACGGGGACTTCCTCTTCCTGGCCACCGTGCTGGACTGTTTCAGCCGCCGGGTGGTGGGCTGGTCGATCGCCGACCACATGCGCACCGACCTGGTCGCCGACGCGCTGACGATGGCCGCGGCGACCCGGGGCGGCCTGGCAGGATCGATCTTTCACAGCGATCACGGGTCGCAATACACCTCCAAGGACTACGCCGCCCTGTGCCGCCGACTGGGCGTCACCCAGTCCATGGGAGCCGTCGGGACCAGCGCCGACAACGCCGCCTGCGAAAGCTTCCACGCCTCCCTCAAACGCGAGACGCTCCGGGGTGAGCCAACCCGAGTTTCGTGAAGGCCCTGAAACCAGCACGATCTTGTAGCACGATCGGCTGGGGAAGGGAGAAGCCACCACGATGGCTGCACACCGCCAATACCCCGATGAACTCCGCGAACGCGCTGTCCGGCTTGTCCGGGAAAGCGGTTGCCCGATGGCGCAGATCGCCCGTGATCTGGGCGTGCACCGTGAGGCGTTGCGCGGTTGGGTCGCCAGGCCGAGGCCGATGACGGCAGCCGCCCCGAGCAGCTGTCCACCGCCGAACGGGAGGAGATCAAGGCGCTACGCAGGGAGAACGCGGAGCTGCATAGGGCCAACGACATCCTCAAAGCGGCCTCGGCTTTTTCGCCGCGGAGCTCGACCGTCCCCGGACGAGGCAGTCGCAGTGATCGATCACCTGCGCGACCGCTTCGGGGTCGGGCCCGTCTGCCGGGTCCTGGATCTACCGCCGCCGTCAGCGCGTCACTGATCAGCTCGGTCCGCAGGTGGTCGGCGAGCTCGCCGGCCGCCCGAGCGACGATGAAGTCCTCATGCAGGCCGATCGAGACGGTGAAGCGCTCAGCGGAACCGCTGTCCACGTCCATGGCCCATCATCCTTAGCCCTCTGCCAGATGCCACGCCACTCCGGCGGGGCCGGCGGGTGGTGTGGCGTGGCGGCGGATGAACAGACGAAGCCGGGAGCGCCCGTCGGGGTGGTCAAGCAGGACCTGATCTCACGACCGCCTGGCCAGCCACAGGCCGTACCCGCGTGATGGTCGAGCTGGGGGTGGGCGACGGCATGGGGTCAGGTTACTTCACGGAAGGGCCATTTCCTGAACAGAATCGGCACCACACCTCCGCGCTGGGGCGCATGCCCTGGGGATCCCTCATCGACCGCACCGGGGGTCAGAGAGATTTGGAATGAGGTCCGGCGTTAGTGGTGTTCCCGCTGGTCAACGGCGCCGCCGGAAGGCTGCCGTGCCTGACATCGAAAATCTGTGTTCGCCGCAGTAGACATTTGTGACCGCTGAGGCTAGTGTTTCGCACATCGCAAGGAACGGATCGACCGGGCGGCGGAAGTACTGGCACCACGATGAACTGCCCGGAGCAAGATGAAGTGGAAGGTTGATGGCAGAAGGTCGGATGTGACGGGCCAGTGCAGTGGTTAGGGGCCCTGATCGTGGACGCGCTGCCGCAGGTGAAGTTGGACAGTGGTCCGGAAGATAGAGATGAAGGGAGTGTTGAACGCCATCGGGATCGCCCGTTGCCGGCTGAGTCTCGCCGCTCGGGTACCGCAGTTCCACAGATAGGCAGGTGGTCTCCGGTCACGCATCCGCGATCCCCGCATCACCGCCGCTCAGTACGGCGGATGCGGACGACAGTGAGCCGGCCAGATGGCCGGTAGATGGTGTTGAACTCTTCGGGGCCCCGGCGCGACAGGCGCCGGGGCCCCCTGTGCGCGTCATGGAAGGAATGTATGGATCAACGTCGCTCGGCTGCCGAGGGTGACACGCTCGCTCACGGCAGGATTGCGGACACGGCCGGATCCAGCGCTGGATTCAGGGCCGAAGACCGGTTCGAGGATCGGTTCGACGACGAGGACTACCCCGCCTACAGCATGGGCGCGGCCGCGGAGATGCTCGGTGTAAGCCCAACGTTCCTGCGGGCTCTGGGCGCCGCCAAACTGATCGAGCCGAAACGCTCCAGCGGCGGCCACCGCCGCTACTCCCGCTACCAACTGCGCCTGGCAGCCCGCGCCCGGGAACTCGTCGATCAGGGCACACCTGTGGAAGCCGCCTGCCGGATCATCATCTTGGAAGACCAGCTCGCCGAGGCGCTGCGCATCAACAACGCGCGCGACCGCCCGGCCGGACACTAGCACCGGCGGTGAGAAGACCCGGCAGCGCGAAGCTGACCGGGTCTTGGTGTGCAGCTTGGCGACCTGGTCGCGCTTGTTGTCGCTGGCCTCGCATCTCCCGGGATTCATGCCTTCTACCAGGCGTGATGACGTTTCACACGCTGTCGATTACTGGTATTTAGAAGCTGTGCGGCTGTGGTTGACATCCCGTGCCGCCGATTCTCGTGCGGGCGGCGATACAGCAGCCGGAAACGAATCAGGGCCCGCAACCCGTGAAGGTGCGAGCCCTGATTCGTGGCGCTATTTTGTCAGGCGGCAACGATGTTTTCGGCCTGCGGGCCCTTCTGGCCCTGGGTGACATCAAAGGCCACCTTCTGGCCATCGCGCAGCTCGCGGTAGCCGCCCTGAGAGACGATGTTGGAGTAGTGCGCGAAGACGTCGGCGCCGCCGCCGTCCTGCTCGATGAAGCCGAAGCCCTTTTCCGCGTTGAACCACTTCACGGTGCCAGAAGCCATGTTGATCTCCTCTTGATAGGTGCAAAGCCGAAATCCGCATTGCGCGAATTCCGCGTCGCCGCGATAGGCCCACACCCGGAGAAGACCGGCAAACAAAAATGCACCTGACGCTACATACCGTCAGGCGCACACAAGTTCATCATGGGTACCACAACTGCAACTACGTCTAACCTAGCACACGTGCAGGCGTGATACGCCTGCCCCGACGCTATCCGCCTGGATGAGTCGCGTTCCGCGCGGCGCCGCACCCCCGCCCACGCCGTCACCCGCGCCTGCCGCGCGTCCGCCTGCGCCGAGGCCGCCCAGGCGCTGGTCAGGAGGGCCCCGTCACGGGTGCGCGTTACCTGCCGATCCGGCCTCTGGCGGCCCTCCAAGTAGATGATCGTGTCCAGCAGCGTCGCAAGCTGACGGGATGGGCCGTGCCTGCGCAACGTCGTGGCCGTGGCCTGCATCCCGTACCGGGCCAGGTCCACCATCCGCCGATGCGGCACTTCTGGCGGCAGCGGCATCGACCCCAGACCGACCCTGAAAATCTCCGCGGCGCGTTCCAGCGCCTTCTCCAGGTTCTTGCCCGACGGCACCGCCGGACCCTTGCGCCGCTGCTCCAAGTCCGAGGTCCGCCTGCCCTCCGGGACATGCAGCAGCAGTGCGCCTGCCGAAAACTCCGTCCATGCAGTTCAAGCGGCATGTGAGTACTCGTGGAGGACCCCGCCGAGCCGGTCTCTTCGGCGTATCTCCAGGTCGGCGATTCGCTCCGGATTCGTGATCGGATCCGGGACGGTACGCAGCGGAGCCGCTTGGGCCAAGGCTTGATGGGCGCGGTGCTGGTTGTAGAACCGTTCATACTCGCGCAGGGCGTGCCGCAGGTGGCGTTCGTTCCACAGTAAGCAGCGGTCGAGCAGTTCGCGGCGGCACGACTGCACCCATCGCTCCATGATCGCGTTCATCCGCGGCATCCGGATCCCGGTGAGCACGGTCTGCAGGCCGGTCTCGGCCAGGATCTCATCCATGAGGGCGGGGAATTTTCCATCCCGGTCCCTGATCAGATAACGGGCCCGGCATCCCGCGTCCTCCAGGTCCATCACGAGATTCTTCATCGCCTGGGTGACCCAGCTCTCGGTCGGGTGGGCGGTGGTGCCGAGCACGCGGACGCGCCTGCTGGCGTGCTCGATGACGGCCAGGATGTACTGGCGCTGCCCGCTGAGGGTGACGGTCTCGATGAAATCGCAGGCCAGCAGCGCGTCGGCTTGAGAGCGCAGGAAATCGGCCCACGTCCTGGACGCCCGCTCAGGAGCCGGATCAAGACCTTCCTGTTTGAGGATCTCCCAAACCGTGGACGGAGCCACCTTGATGCCGAGCGTGGCGAGCTCGCCGTGCACCCGCCGATATCCCCAGGACGGGTTCTCACGGACCAGGCGCAGAATGAGCGCGCGGATGAAGCGGACGGTTGGCGGGCGCCCAGGCCGCCTCGGCCGGCAGGTGCGGGCATGACGCCGTCTCAGCAGATCGCGGTGCCAGCGCAGGACGGTATCCGGCCGGATGAGAAGCCGTAGCCGGCGCAGGACCTCGCGGGGCAGCGATGTCAGAAGGGCAGCGAGGAAGGCTCGGTCCTCGGGTGCGAATCTAACCCGGGTGTCGGCGCCGAGCTGCCGTTCAAGGACGGTGATCTGGTGGCGCAGCGCAAGGATCTCGACGTCTTTGTCCCGATCAGCCATCGGTAGCAACCGCAGCACGGCGAAGGCGTTCGTAACGGTCAGATAGGCCAGGCGGAGGAGCACGACCGATCATCATGCCGCACGTGTATCCCCCTGATGGCCGAAACTCACACACCACGCGAAGCCCTACAAGGCCATGACCTGGGCGGATGAAATTATCGGCAGGCGCAGTGTCCCAGCAGCGCCATCAGCGCCTGCAACGAGACTCCGGCGTTCACCAAAGCGGTGGCGTAGGTGTGCCGGAGTTAGTGAGAGGTGACGTGACCGAGCCCGGCCTCCTAGGCGGCGCGATCGAGTGCGCGCACCGCCTGTTGGCCGAGGCGGCGTCCGTGATGGGTGAACAAGAACTGAGCCGGCGGTTCGCAATCGCCGCCGAACCCCTGATCTCAGGCCAACGCTGCCCGTGACAGTGCCCGGGCCACACCCGCCCGCTACATGCTGCGGATCGGTGTCCCCGCCAGCGGCCCGGCTCACCCCATGCGCACGGAACGCCGACCGCACATCCTCAAGCCGAGCACCAGCCAGCGCGGGCGGCCGGCCGCGGTAGCGTCCTTCAGCCTCCGCCGCGGCGATCCCCTCGGCGGTCAGCTCGTTCTGCAGGTCGCGCTGGGACTGCACGATAGGCCTGGGCTGAGCGGGTGCTGGTCAAAAGTCTCCCTATAAAATAGCTCGGTGATCTTGAGTCTTCCCCCCGGTGAGTTCGGCGCCTACCTCTTCGACTGCGACGGGACCATAGCCGATTCCATGCCGCTGCGCTTTCTCGCTTGGCAGCAGGCGTTGAGCGAGTGGGGATGTGAGCTCTCCGAGGAACTGTTCTACGCGTGGGGCGGTCGGACGGTGGTCGACATCATCACCGACCTCAATACAAGCCAGGGGCTGGCCATGCCGGTGCTGGCCGTCGCTCGCCGCGGTGAGGAGCTCTGCCAGGAGATGCTGCCCAAGCTGACCGCAGTGCCCGGCGTGCTCGAGCACATCGAAGCAGAATTCGGACGCATCCCGTTCGCTGTCGTATCTGGTAGCAGTCGTGAGTCGGTGACGGCTACGCTGACCGCCCTGACACTGCTCGACAAGTTCGAGGTGATGGTCTGCGCCGGCGAGTATCCACGGGCTAAACCCGCCCCGGACCCGTTTCTGCTAGCAGCCCAGCAGTTGGGTGTCGACCCGAAGCACTGCTTGGTCTTTGAGGACGCCGACAACGGGATCCGGGCTGCTCAGGCCGCTGGCATGGCCTGGGTCCGCGTTCCCCCGCGAGGGCGACGCTGACCCGACCGTAGAGCCAGAGCCGATGACCGGCCTCATCTCCGACGGGAAGCAACAGAACGTGCCCTCAACGTGACCAGCCACGGCGGCGGATCCCTCGACGCTCCCGCCACGCCGCACCGCGCCGAGCAGTACTCCGCATCCGACCGTCTCTGCAGCGTGATCCACCACGTCCTGCCGCGCAGCGGGCATGTTTCGGACGCCGGTTGAGCCCCAGCGCCTGGACATCCGCCAGCGCGGCATCAAACTCCTCACGCCGCCGCCGCCGCATCGCCCGCCAGCTCTCCGACCGGCACGCGGCAGTGCAGAACCTTCGCGACGACCTCGAACCCTCTCCGGCAAGGCCTACCGCACTGCGCACAGACCCGGGCGGGCCGCGGATCCAGCCCGACTGGGAGGATCGGTATGCCCGCCGGATCGAGTTGTCGCGGATGCCAGCCGGGGACCCGGCCGAGACAGGGACCCCGCGCTGCGACGCGTGGGACCAACCTGGAGATCTTGCGTGCTCAAGCTACGGGGATCTTGGCATGCGACTTCTTCCACTGCGACACCGTGCTGTTCAAACGCCTGTATTGCCTGGTCGTCATGGAGATCGGCGCCCGCCGCGTGCACGTCCCCGGCGTCACCGAGCATCCGACCGGGCCGTGGGTTGCGCAGCAGGCCAGGAACCTGGTGATCGAACTGGGGACAGGGTGGAGGGGTTCAGGTTCCTCATCCGCGATCGGGATACGAAGTTCACCACGATGTTCGACAAAGTGTTCACGGCCGACGGCATCCGCATCCTCAAGTCGCCACCTCGGGCTCCGCGGGCCAACGCGTTCGCCGAGCGATGGGTGCGGACCGCACGGTCGGAGTGCACTGACCGGATGCTGATTTCGGTGAACGTCATCTCGGTACTGTGCTGCGCGAGTATGCCGAGCATTACACCGGCACAGGCCGCACCGCTCGCTGGGCCTTCGAGCTCCGATGGAGGATGCCGACATGATCTCGCTTCCGGCCGGCCGAATCGAGCGCCGTCCAGTCCTCGGCGGACTGATTAGCGAGTATGAGCGAGCTGGCTGAC
The DNA here is from genome assembly GCF_041262585.1 of Planotetraspora sp. GP83. NCBI lineage: Bacteria > Bacillati > Actinomycetota > Actinomycetes > Streptosporangiales > Streptosporangiaceae > Planotetraspora > Planotetraspora sp. GP83. The sequence continues at coordinate 9,191 of NZ_JBGCBZ010000004.1, forward strand.
CAACGAGGCACCCGGCCGTTAACGCGCAGGTCAGCATCTTAGGCCGAGTTTTGACACCCTCACGCTCTAGAGAACGCCCAGTTCAAGCCCTATGTGACGCGTTTTGAAGCAGTACACGTGGCCCGCACCGGGATCCTTCCTGTGTCGATCACCGGTGACTGGCAGCGGGTACAGAGTTGAGGCCGCTCCCTTTCGGGCTGCCGATTCATGGTCACGCGACGCGGCAAGGCAGACATGCCGTAGTGGAGAAGGTCACCGGAGCCGGTGAAACCGCCAGGTCAGGGATGAAACCAGCGTGAAGCCGCGATGAAGCCGACAACGCAGAAGCTCTCCTCGGACGCCGGGAGGTACCCGGCGGAGAGAGGAGACGCGTCATGGCGGACCTCAGTGCCGTCCGGGCCGAGAGTCTGGTCAAGAACTTCGGAGACTTCCGGGCCGTGGACGGAATCGACCTTCACGTACGGCAAGGTGAGATCTTCGGAGTCCTGGGCCCCAACGGAGCGGGCAAGACCACCACGCTCCGAATGCTCGCCACCCTGCTCCCGATCGACGGCGGCCACGCGGAGATCTTCGGCGTCGACGTCCGACGGGAACCCCACCGCATCCGGCAACTGGTAGGCGTCACCGGTCAGTACGCCTCGGTAGACGAGGACCTGACCGCTCGGGAGAACCTTTGGCTGTTCGCCCGTTTACAAGGCCTGACCAGCGCCCGAGCCAAGACCATCGCCGGTGACCTACTCGAACGTTTCGGCCTCCAGGAGGCGGCCGACCGCCCCCTATCCCAGTTCAGCGGTGGCATGCGCCGCCGCCTGGACCTCGCGTCCAGCCTGATCACCCGCCCACCCCTGATCTTCCTGGACGAGCCCACAACCGGCCTCGACCCAAGAACCCGGGGCCAGATGTGGGACACCATCCGCGAGTTGGTCACCGACGGCTCCACGATCCTCCTTACCACCCAATACCTAGACGAAGCCGACCAACTGGCCGACCGCGTAGCCGTAATCGACCGAGGCCGAAAGGTCGCCGAAGATACCCCCGACGCCCTGAAGACCCAGGTCGGCGACTCAAGTCTGCAGCTCAGCCTCGCGGACGGCTCCGACACCGCCCTAGCCGCGGACGTCGTCCGCCGACTGCTGGGCGAGGAACCGGTCCTGACCCCGGAATCAGGACGCATGAACATCCCCCTTCCCGACCCCAACCGGGCCGCGGACGTCCTGATCAGCCTGCGGGAAGCGGGTCTCGGCATCTCCTCGGTGAGCGTCGCCAAGCCGACGCTGGACGAGGTCTTCCTTGCGCTGACCGGCCACGGCGCCGACGACGAACCCCAGATAGAGGCGGCCCGATGACCACTACGAGCACCATGACCCCGACCACCCTCAACCCTCAGCGCGTCGACCCGTCCGCCGTGGTCGCCCGCACCACGTCCCGCAGCTCGGTCCAGGAGTCCTGGGTCCAGATCCTGGCGATGGCATGGCGAGCCGTGAAGAAGATGCGCCGCAAGCCCGAGCAGTTCTTCGACGTCCTCATCCAGCCCCTGCTGTTCACGGCGATGTTCGCGTTCATCTTCGGCGGCGCGATCTCCGGCAGCGTGTCGGACTACCTCCCGGTACTGATCCCCGGCATCCTCGCCCAGACGGCCCTGACCGTCTGCATGGCGACAGGCGTGCAGCTGCGCGAAGACATGGACAAGGGGGTCTTCGACCGCTTCAAGTCCCTGCCGATCGCGAGGATCGCCCCTCTAGCCGGCCCGATGATCGCCGACCTGATCCGTTACGGCATCGCGTCGGTGCTGACGCTCGTCACCGGCCTGGTCATCGGTTACCGCCCCGGCGGCGGCGTGCTCGGCTGCGTCGGCGGCGTCGCGCTCACCGTGATCGCGGGCTGGTCGCTGGCGTGGATCTTCACCTGGCTGGGCACGATGGCGCGTTCCGCGCAGAGCGTCCAGGGCATCTCGATGATGATCATGTTCCCGCTCACCTTCCTGTCCAACGCCTTCGTCCCCGCCGAGACGCTGCCCGGCTGGCTGGAGGCGTTCGTGAAGGTCAACCCGGTTTCGCACGTCGTCTCCGCGGTGCGCGACCTGTTCAACGACGGGGCCGTGACGGCCGAGGTCGGCTGGGCGCTCATCGGCTGCGTGGTCGTCGTCGCGGTGTTCGCCCCGCTGGCGGTCCGCTCGTACTCCCGCAAGATGTAGACGGTGTCAGACCACCCGCTCCAGGACGGTACGGGCCTCGGCCAGCAGGTCGAGGCCGCGTCGTTCGCCGTATTCGGCCTCGATCCGGGATATGACGCCAGGGGCGATCCGTTCGGCGTGCGCGGACAGCACCGACCACTGCATCGTCGGGGTGAACCGGTTGTAGGCGAACCGGTCGGCGAGCACGAGCAGCCGGACCCCCTCCTCGGCGGGCAGCGCTCCCTTAAGCAGGCCCCAGATGCCCAGTCCGGCGAGCACCATCCCCATCACCGGGTAGTCCCTGAACGTGTGGTCCGGGTCAAACATGATCAGGACCTTGGTCCGCAGCGACTCGAAGAGGTCCCCGCCGTCGTCGCCCTCGCCGTACTGCGCGAACGCGGAGAGCGCGATGACTTCGCCCAGGAGGGCCCACGGTGTGAAACCGTCCGGCGTGCCCGGGATGTGCAGGTTCCGGAGCACCTCGGCGGTCTCGCGGTGCCGCCGCAGTCCCTCGGCGATGTCGCCGTCAACGAGGGTCAGCTGGGCTCTGCCTGTGGCGACCGACAGGACCTCGCCGTAGGTGCCCCGGGAAGCGAGCGCCTCCAGGTCGTCGATCATTCGTGCGGCCTCGTCGCGGCGCCCCTCAGTGAGCGCCGCCATGGCGAGGGCGGCGCGGATCTGGATGGCGTCATCCACCGCCCCGAGGCGTTCGAGTACCGGGAGCGCCTCGGTGGCATGTCTGGAGGCCGACGCGGACTCACCGAGGTGCGCGTACAGGCCGGCCAGCTGGGTGTGCAGCACCGCCCGGCGCCAGGGACCGCCGTCGTCATCGACGAACTGGAGGGCGGCCCGGGCCGCTTCGATCGCGCCGGCCGGGTCGCCGGCGTTCTCCCGGCCGTGGCTCAGCCAGTGCAGCGCGATCTGGCGGATCATGGGGTCGGGATCGGCGATCAGCGTGTCGAAGCCGTTCTCGGGGTCCGACACCACGGTGAGCAGCACGGTCACCAGCGCCCGGACGCCCGGGTTCGCCGAGTCGGCGCCCAGCGCGGACAGCATCCGTGCCAGTCCCCCGATCTCTTCGGAGGAGACGATGACGGTGTTGAACAGCGCCATGCTCAGGGCCACCCGGGTCCGGTCGAGGAGCCGGGACGGCGGCGTCCAGCCGGTCAACGCGGCGGCGACGACCGGGGTGAGGACGATGCCGCGCGGATGGTCTCCGCAAATCATCCAGTAGCCGCCCAGAGTGGAGAACAGCACCACCACCGCTTCCGGGTCGGGGTCGGCGAGGGCCTCGCGCAGGATGTCGGCGAGGTTCGTCTCCTCCGAACGCAGCCGGTCCATCGCGTCGACCTGCTCCGGCGAGTACAGCCGGACACCGTGCCGGTCGGCGTAACCGACGGCCCACGCGCGCACGGCGGCTCGCGCCTCGGCGGTCTCGCCGGCCGAGTCCAGCCGTACCCGGCCGAACTCGCGCACCGTCTCGAGCATGCGGTACCGGACGCCGTCGGCCGTCTCCATGACGGTGAGCAGGGACTGCTCCACGAGCTCCTCGATGTCGCCGAGAGCGTCGCCGCCGAGCACCTCCTCCGCCGCGTCGAGGGCGAAGCCGTCCGGGAAGGCCGAGAGGCGGCGCAGTGCCCGGCGTTCCCGCTCGCCGAGAAGGTTCCAGGACCAGTCGATCACCGCCAGCAGCGTCTGGTGCCGTGAGGGGGCGCTCCGATCGCCGCCGCGCAGCAGCGCGAACCTGTCGTCCAGCCGGCGGGCGATCTCGACCGGTGACATCACCCTCACCTTCGCGGCAGCCAGTTCAATCGCGAGCGGAAGGCCGTCCAGGCGGGCCACGACGGCGCGCACGTCCTCCCCGTCGAGGCGTACGCCGGGCCGGGCCGCGGTCGCGCGGTCGCGGAACAGCTCGACCGCGTCACCGGTTCCCAGCTGGGGCAGCGGGTAGACACGTTCGGCGGCGATCGCCAGCGGCGAGCGAGTCGTGCTGAGGACGCGCAGCTCCCGCGTGGTCGCGGCCAGATAGGCGACCAGGTCGGCGACCGCCTCCACCAGATGCTCGCAGTTGTCGAGCACCAGCAGCGTCGGGGCCAGGCCGAGCTGCTGGGCGATCCGGGCGCGGACGTCGGCGCGCTGCTGCGGGGTAAGCGTGCGACGTCCGGTCACCGAGTCGCGGACGCCGAGCGCCGACCCGACCTCGCCGACCAGGTCCTCGGCCGCGGTCACGCCGACCAGCTCGACGAAGTGCACCACCGGCTGCGGGGCCTCGCGGGCTACGGCATGGGCGAGCCGGGTCTTGCCGAGCCCGCCCGGGCCGAGGATCGAGACCACCCGGGACGTGGCGAGCAGCGCCCGCACCCGTCGGAGGTCGTCGTCGCGGCCGAGCAGCGGGGTCGTGTCGAACCGCACGCCGGTACGTACGGGGCTGTCGAGCGCCAGCAGCTCCTGGTGGACCCGCCGCAGCTCCGGGCTGACGTCGGCGCCGATCCGTTCACGCAGGTCCGAGCGGTAGCGCTCGAAGCGGTCCAGCGCGGCGCCCGTCCCGCGCACCGCCGCCTCGCTGCGCAGGAGGTCGGCGAGCAGCCCCTCGTCCTCCGGGGGGACGCGCACAGCCTCCTCGAGCTCGGGCAGGGCGGGGCCGTGGTCGCCGCTCCGGCTCCGGGTCCGGGCGAGCACGACCCGCGCGGACGCCAGATCGCGTTCCGCGCGACGGCGCACCTCGGCCAGCGGGCCGCCGCCCTCGGGGGGCAGCGCTCCGGCACCCAGCGTGAGCGCCTCCTCCGCCGCCGCAGCCGCCGCGGCCGGATCCTCGACGAGCAGCGCCCGCGCCAGGCCCGCCAGACCGTGCAGCCGACCGGCGTCGACCCGGTCGGGCGGAACCTCGAGCCGGTAGCCGCCCACTTCCGTGGCCAGTGCCTCCGCCCCCACGACCGACCTGGTCCGGGACACCAGGACCTGCAGCGCTTTCGCCGGATTGGCCGGCTCGTCGTCCCCCCACACCTCCGCGACGAGCCGGTCCGCGTTCACGGTGCGGCAGGCGAGCGCGAGGGCGGCGAGCAGCGCCTGAGCCCTCTCGCCGATCACTGGCTGCCCCCGCCACCGCACACCGTGGAGCAGACTCAGGTCGATCGGCATGGCCTAAGTCTAGGCTCCGCCAAGCCACCCGCCCGTTCCCGCCTGTGGCCCTGTTGATCACCAACCGGTCGGGCACGCAACGGGCACGCCCGTGCCAGCCGGAACTCTGGAGTTTGAAGCGGATGCGCTGCCGGTTGCCAAGCGCGGTGTCGACGGCGTGTGCGACAGTGACCCGAACGTGAATCCGGACGCCAAGCGGCACACCAACCTGCGGAACCTGTCAATTTGATCGAGGCGGTTGAGCTGGGCTAATTCTGTGTCGACTTCTCTGGCGCGTGGTGGTGTTCTGCCGCCGTGACGGGATCGGGCATCGCCCGGGATCCGGCGCAGCGGCGTGCTGTGGCTGGGCAGCAGCCCGAGAACCTCGGCCAGGCGAGCACCGGCCCGGCCCGCCAAGACCAACGCAATCGCGTCCAGCATCGCCGCGCGAGGCGGTCGCGCTGACGTTTCCGTCAACGGAGTAAAGTGGCGAATCATGACTCAGCCGGAGGAGCGGTTTCGGCAACCTGTTTGACGTGCTGGTTCCGGATTCGGATCAGTCTGGGCAGGTAGCGGCGAAGGGCCGCGACTTCAGCGATGGTCCCGAAAGGGCCAAGAGGCGCGGCGAAGTCGATGACGTCGCGCATCACCGTGCCGCCGTGCCCGTCGGATGGAAAGTGGTGAGCGTGGTGCCAGTACTTGAAAGGGCCGGACACCTGCTCATCGACGAAATACCCTGGCCGTTCATAAGCGCTGATCGCGCATGTCATCCGCCATAGGATGCCGAAGTGCCGTGCCTGCCAGGTGACGCTCTCACCTAGTCTCAGACCGCCAGCGGTCACTCCACCGACGGCCTCTTCGGACGATCCCGCCATCGAGGTGATATGGAGCCCCACGTCCAACGACAGGTCGAAGACCCGATCCGGCGGCGCAATGACATGCGTGAGGACCTCGAAACGCGGCATGCGCGAAGCCTAAGGCCGCGACACGTCAGTGGAATGCACAGGTTGTCTCACGCAATGTGGTCCAGGGCATCACGACTCCCGAGTTCTTCTCACCGCAGAGAAGCCTTCAGACCACTGAGGTGTACTCGGAGGCGACTTTGCGGATCTCCCTGTAGAAATCAGCGACGGCTTCTGATTGTCGCTGAGGACCTGGTGCGCCAGTGCTCCGACGACCACGTTCACCAACTCGTCGGCGACGTCCTTCCGTAGACAGCGGGCTGACGGTAACCGGCCAGCCAGCGGGTCAGGGCGGTGCCACGCGAACTGGCGCCTTCCACGCCAGCACGGCGCAGCACGCTGTGGCCACGGGCCCTCCAGCAGGTCGGCATAACCGCAGGCGGTGGTCAGGAAGGCACGAATGCCCAGCAGCACGTCCTGATGACGGCAGTGACGTGGACGTCGGTGTAAGTGTCCACTCCCCAAGGGTGATCTCCTCATCGGCGTGGAACTGAGCGGTAGTGCGGTCGGTAGCGACGGTCACGTGGGGGTCTCGTTCGGCAGGTGGGTGCAGGACTGCGCCTGCCGAAAATGCCATCCGCACAGGTCATCTGGCCCACGATCAAGACCTGGGACACAGCACGCCTGGCTGCAGATGCTTGCTGGACCTAGCCGAGCGGAACATCACCAAGGCGCTCGCGGTCGTCTGACGGCTCAGTCGTCGTGGGCGATGAGCATGAGCTGCCGCCACAGCAGCACGACGAACACCGCTGAACCAGCGAAGGCGAACCAGAAGGGCGCCGCGACACCGAAGCGGGTGGCCAGGACACCGCCGATCAACGAGCCGACCACCAGACCGGCGTAGACGCAGACGGTGTTGACGCTGCCCACCCGGCCTTGGAGGTCGCGCGGGACCGCGCGCTGGCGGACGGTGACCGAGGTCGTGCCCCATATGAACGCGTGCGCGCCGAAGGCCAGGAAGATGCCCCCGGCGACCCACGGCGAATGAGCCAGCGCCAGGCCCAGGTGGGTGAACGTTTCGATGATGAGTCCGATCCGCATCAGGGCGCCGAGGCTCACCCTGCGGGTGATGGCCCCGTACAGGCCGGTGCCGATCAAGCCGCCGATCCCGCCGATGGTGGTCATCAGACCGAAGCCCAGGGCACCGAGGCCGAGCTGCTCCTGGGTGTAGAGGACGAGAACCGACCAGGCCGCGCCGAACGTGAAGTTGAAGATCAGGATTGTGAGCGCCAGCGTGCGGACCGCCGCGTGCTGGATGGTCCAGCTGAACCCAGCGATCAGTTCCCGTACGGTGTTAGCCATGGGATCGTCGGCCTGTCGGCCGTGCGGCGGCAACGTGATCCGGGAGACCAGAACGATCCCCGCCACCACCAGGAGCAGCTGGCCCGCGAACGGCCAGATCAAGCCCAGGCCGAACAGTCCCGCGCCGATCGGCGGCCCGGCGAGCTGATTGAGCGTGATGAATCCCGTGCCCAGGCGGGCGTTGGCGATGACGAGATCGTCCTTGCTGACCATCATGGGCGTCAGCGTGGCCGTAGCGTTGTCGGCGAACACCTCGGCGATGGACCGGAGCGTGAGCGCCACCAGCGCCGTCGCCACGGTCACTGTGCCGGTCACCATGAGCGCGACGAGCGCCGCCAGCACCACGGCCCGCACCGCGTTCGCGACGAGCACGATCCTGCGCCGGTTGTACCGATCCGACAGCACGCCCGCATACAGGCTGAACAGCAGCGGCGGCGCCCAGCCCACCAGGGCAGACAGCGAAATCATCAGCGGGTCGCGGGTCAACGTCGCGATCAGCAGTGGGCCCGCGGCGGCCGCGACCCCGTCACCGAGATTTGTCAGCCAGCTCGAGGCCAGCAACCACCGGAATCCTGTCCCCAGCCGGGCAGGCAGGACTCGCTCCACCACTGTGATCACGAGCGCAAAACCATACGTTTTGAGGGAAACTACGGCAACGCGTTTTCGCGTCTACGCGCTATGGGGTGAGGAGGGTCGCTGGGACCGCGGCCTGCACGTCGACCTGCTCGGCACAGCCCTGGTCCTCGACGCGTTCGCCCACGTCGTCGCCCCCGGCGGGCCTGGAATCGTGATCGCCAGCCGGAGGCCCTGCCACGGCAGCGCCTGGCATCTGGCCGTGCTCGGCTGGATTCCACACGGACGGGCTGAGGTAGGAGCGGGACGTGCCGGCCGTGATGCTGCCAACGCCCGACCACACCGGGTTGGGCCGGAAGCAAGCGCTCGACAAGCTGGGCCCATACCACCTGTACTCGTGCACCATTCACCACGAGCCGGTCACCTTCGACGGGAGTGAGCGGGCCAAGCAAACGACGAAGCGGCCCCGCGCACCCCTCTCCAGAAAAGGTGCGCGGGGCCGCTTCGCTCCTGGCTTACCTGGCTACCCCGGTGGGTAGATCGCGGCCGGTTCCAGCAAGCGGCCCCTGGTTGTCGCATGCGCCAAGAAGTCCCAACAAAATGATCTTTGTCCGTACTGGTCAGGAGTGGGACGAAGCCCTCCCCTCGCGTCGGCCCAGCCCCGTAAGTCGGCGTCACATCAGATATACGCGCAGCGCGGCGATGAACCATTCGAAAGCAGAGACACTGGGCGGGAACGGCGGCCTGCCGTTGAGCACACCCATGAGCTGCCAGTACCGCTCCACCCGGTGGTCGGTGAACATCTCCACCGTGTCAGCCACCCGGGTACGGTCTCTGGCAGGCAGTCTCGGATCCACGATCTGGTCCAGGATCGCCCTGCCCTCGGCCGACTCGGGGCTGATACCCGCAGCCACCGCTCTCCCGGCGTGTTCAAGGACCAGCGCGGGGTCGTACGGCTGAGAACCGGATTCGGCGTCGGGCGTGGCGCCGGCCACCGCCATCTCACGTACCCGTTCCTGGAAACTGGCGTCACCCACGAGTTCGGCGAGCTCCAGCCAGGCCTCTACCTGTTCGGGGGTGGGATCGTCCGGCAGCTCTGCCGGGAGTTGGCGCATCGAGGTCGCGATGCGGGCCCCTGGCGCCTGCGGGTCGATGCCGTCGAACGTACGGTCGACGAAGTCGTCGATCATTCGCTGCCGTTCCTGAGCGGACAGGCGGGCCAACTTGTGCATGAGCATCATCTCCTCGGTCGTGCTTCCCTGGTAGGCGATCGACCGCAGCACTGCCCGGCGCAACTGGAGGGAGCGGATCTGGGTGTCCAGCGCCCGCATATGTGCCCGCGCGACATCGGCCACCGTGCACTGCCTCGTCAGGACCTTCTGGACGGTGTCGAGGTCCAGCCCCAGCTCGCGTAGCGTTCGCACCAAGTCAAGCCGGGCTACCGCCTCCATGTCGTACAGGCGGTAGCCGCCCGCCGACCGGCACGTCGGCGGGATGACATCGATGTCGGACCAGAAGCGGATCGTACGCACCGACAAGCCCGTGCGGTCAGCGAGCTGTCCGATTGTGAGCAGTTGGTCGCGGTCGTTCACCACAACAGCATCAGCCCTCCAGTCGCTGGAGACTCAAGCCCATTTCCGGCAAGCCGCAGATCCTCGGGTTAGTGGCCATCGGTCGGCGCGAACCCCTGATGGTCACCGACACCAGGCCACGGTTCCGAAGAGGTTCGGCGCGAAACCGCACTGCGCCGGCCTGTCGTGATCGTTCCTGGACAGGAAGCGCAGGAGCGAGAAGATATTCGTCACCATGAGGTAGGCCAAGCGCAGCACCACGACCGATCATCATGCATTCACTAGCGCAGCACTCGAGACACTCGCCCGGACGAGATCGCCCATCATTCCTATGACCTGCACGGACGAATATTCGGCACCCGCGCCTCCACGCGGCGATCGTCGCCGCGTGGACCGACAGCGAAGCGGGCGCCCTCGCATCGAGGGCGCCCGCTTCGCTTCGTGGTCTACGCCAGCGCCTTGGCGGCCGAGCCCGCCGCGGCCCGCTCCCGCGTGACGCGGCGGCGCCGGGTCGGCAGCCCGAGCGTCGGGTTGACGACGCCCCAGGCGGCGCCCTTGCAGACCAGCTCCTTGTAAACGGCGGCGAGCCGTCCGGTCAGGACCGCCTGCACGGCGCGGTCGTCGGCGGTGACGTACTGGATCAAGCCCTCCTTGCGGCCCAGTGAGATGCACTGGTTGAAGTAGCGGATCGGCGCGTTCGGGAGCTTCCCGCCGGTCAGGCGCGCCGCGATCGCGTCGGCGGCCCGCCACGCGGTCGGAGTCCCCGAGGCGCACGACATCCGCAGCGGCTTGTCCCCGGGGCCCATCACCCTGGCCGCGTCGCCGACGGCGTACACGTCCGGGTGCGAGACCGAGCGCATGGTCGCGTCGACCACGATCTGGCCGGTGCCAGTGCCCTCCAGGGCGGTCGCCTTCGCGATCGGGTGGACCGCGAAGCCGGTGGTCCACACGGTGACCGCGGCCGGGATGGCCTTGCCGTCGGCGGTGGCGACGCGGTCGGCTTCGACGCCGGTGACGGCGGCGTGCTCGTGCACGGTGATCCCGAGCTTGCCGAAGACCGTCCACAGGTGCTCGCGGCCCTTAGGCGAGAGCCAGTCGCCGAGGCCGCCGCGGGCGGCGAGGGCGACGTCGAGGTCCGGGTGGGCCTCAGCGATCTCGGTCGCGGCCTCCAGGCCGGTGAGGCCGCCGCCGACGACGACCACGGTCTGCCCGGCGTCGAGGCGGGCCAGGCGCTCGCGCAGCCGGAGTGCTCCGGGGCGGCCGGCGATCTCATAGGCGTGCTCGGCGGTCCCGGGGACGCCTTGGGCGTTCCAGCCGCTGCCGAGGGCGTAGACGAGCGTGTCGTAGGCGAGTTCTTCGGCGCCGTTCGCGTCGATGACGGCGACGGTCTTGCGGTCGACGTCGACGCCGGTGACCTTCGCGAGCCTCGGTTCGACGCCGGTGCCCGCGAACATCTCGCTGAGTGGCCGGGGCTTGAGGTCCTGGCCGGCCGCCAGCTGGTGCATGCGGACACGTTCGACGAAGTCGGGCTCGGCGTTGACGAGGGTGATGGCGACGTCCTCGCGGCGGAGCCGCTTGGCGAGGCGGCCGGCGGCGATGGCTCCGGTGTATCCGGCTCCGAGGACGATGATGCGGTGCCGCATTTCCTTGCTCCTGTCTGGCGCGGGTTTGCCACTTGAACCGGGCGGCACGCCGTTTCCTGACAGGAACGCGATGTGAAGCACCTCACATGGCGGCTAGAAGGCCTTGAACAGGGGCTCCCCGTGGTCGGTGGCCGCCCAGTGCGCGGTCGCGCGTTCGAGCTTGTCGGGGTTGACCTGGTTGCGGAACGCGGCGATGCCCTCGGCGGTGACCTCCAGGCACATGACACCGACGACTCGGCCGTCCACGACGGCCACGACGGCGGGGTCGCCGTTGGCGGTCCAGGCGTAGACCTCGGGCGCGCCGCCGACCATGGCGCGCTTGGCCTCGCCGGGTTTGAACAGGCCCCACAGGAACTTCGCGACCGCGACGGCGCCCTCGAACGCCTTGGCGCGGGCCGGGACCTTCCCGCCGCCGTCGCCGATCGAGATGGCGTCCTCGGTTAGCAGGCGCACGAGCGGCTCGATCTGGCCGCTGGTGGCGGCCGCCAGGAACTCCTCGACGATCCGCCGGGCGGCGGCCTCGTCGATCTCGGTGCGGGCCTTGCCGTCCGCGACGTGCATCTTGGCGCGGTGGAAGATCTGCTGACTGGCGGCCTCGGTGATATCGAGGATCTCGGCGATCTCCCGGTGCGGGTAGTCGAAGGCCTCCCGCAGCACGTACACCGCCCGCTCCTTGGGGGGGAGGCGCTCCATGAGGGTGAGGACCGCGTACGAGACCGATTCGCGCTGCTCCGCGGTGTCGGCCGGGCCGAGCATCGGGTCTCCGGCGAGCAGCGGCTCGGGAAGCCATTGGCCCACGTAGGTCTCGCGGCGCGCCCGCGCGGAGGTGAGCTGGTTGAGGCACAGGTTGGTGAGGACCTTCGTCAGCCAGGCCTCGGGGACCTCGAGGCGGTCGACGTCGGCGGCCTGCCAGCGCAGGAACGTCTCCTGCACGGCGTCCTCGGCCTCCCCGGCGGAGCCGAGGAGGCGGTAGGCCATGGCCTCCAGGCGCGGCCTGGAGGCCTCGAACCGGTCGACGTCGTTCGCGGTCAGGGGCATGGCCCGATGCTAGCCCGCGCGGCGCGAATCGGCCGCCGCCAGCTCTTGAGTCGTGCTACTTCTCCCCTGCCACCGATCTCAACGTGGGTATCGCCACGTCAATAGGGATCAATTACTGTGAAGCTGTCGTTGCCGCACAACGCGAAATTATCGGGCAAGCCAATAGTGCCGGGCTTGGGTTGCCTGATAACCCAGCCCGCTTCTTCGCGATCGGCTGGGCAGGAGTGGCTTCACGCCACTCCTGATGAACGGACTGGGAGGTTTTACCTCCCAGTTGGGAGTTGGCCGGTCGTGGTATTGGCGTTGGTGACAGGCGCATGATGGGCACCGGGAAGTCCGGTGAACGGGCTGCGGCGTCGGCCCTGATCCGCTTTCTGACCTGTCTTAAGCTCTCGCGAACCGGGGCTTCAACGAGTTGGCCAGGGCCTTTGGGCAGGGTGTGCGGCCCGCAGCAGAGGCGGTCGGACGGCGCGTCTGCCGCAGGCTGGCACTCGGCAGTGCGGGCTGGTTCGGCGGGGCCGACACCTCATGAGGGAGTCCCACCACACATCCCTCGTCGCGTAGGAGTTCGCTATGGACGGGACGTTCGTCATCCACCGGCGTCGGCAGGCCGGGCGGCGTTTTCGCGCAGGAGGGGTCGGCCACTGGTGACCGCGTGATCGGTACGGCCGGCAAACCGGACTAGATAGCGGATTTCCAGGCTCTCGCCAGCGGAAGACTCCTGGAGGTCACCGACGGGGACGCCGTCATCGCGGTGGTCGGCGAAGTCGTGCAACGCACCGGCCCGTCGATGTGTTGTTCATCAGCGGCGGCGCGCTGATGAACCTGCCGTGGTCTACACCGCGTACGAACCGGAGGCATCCGATGAACCACAACCGTCCTGGAACGGGCACGCTCACCGTGACGGTGTTCGTCTTCCCCGGGGTACGGCTGCTCGATGTGACCGGTCCTATCGAGGTGTTCGCTACGGCGAACGAGTTCGGCGGGCGCTATCGGGTGCGGACCGCGTCCGAGGACGGGGCGGCGGTGATCACCTCCGCCGGGACCCGCATCAGCGCTGACCTTTCCGTCGATGATGTACGTGAGCCGTGCGACGTTTTGGTGATCCCGGGCGGTCCGGAATGGGAAACGCTGATCAAGGACGACGCGCTCTTGGATGTTGTCCGGCGACTGCATGGGAAGGCCCGTTGCATGGCATCGGTGTGCACGGGAGCGTTTCTGCTGGCAGCGGCCGGACTATTGGATGGGCGTCGCGCCGCGACGCACTGGCGGCACTCGCGGCAACTGGCCCTGCGTTTCCCGTCCGTGCGGGTCGAACCGGACGCGATCTTCGTGCGGGACGGGCGGATGATGACCTCGGCAGGTGTCAGCGCCGGCATCGACCTGTCCTTGGCGCTCGTCGAAGATCACTACGGTGCAGAGGTTGCTCGAGCGGTTGCCAAGGACATGGTCGTCTTTATGCAACGACCGGGGGGCCAGTCCCAGTTCAGCGTCCGCTCCCAGGTCCCGCACTCCCGCCGGGAGGTGCTCCGCCGAGTGCTGGACGAGGTCGCTGAGAACCCCGGGGCCAACCACACACTGTCGGCCATGGCACGCAGGGCAGGCGTCAGCGTCCGTCACGTGACCCGGCTCTTCAACGAAGAGGTGGGAACCACTCCGGCCCGGTATGTGGAGCAGGTCCGGTTGGAAGCTGCCCGGGTGCTGCTGGAGACGGGTGATGACTCCATGCCGGTGGTAGCGCGGCGTACAGGGTTCGGCTCACCTGAGTCGATGCGCAGAGCATTTGTGCGGCACCTGGGTGTGACGCCTGGTGCGTACCGGGCCAGTTTCCGCACGACCGGCGTGGGCACGAAGGATTCGGTGTCCGAAGCGGTCTCGCCGACCAGCTCAAGCTGATACCTCGCCGCGCGGCCGACCCATCCGCCTGGATGAACGGGTACGGCAAGCTGCGCCGTTGCACCGAAATCGACGCCACGGTTGTCGACTTCCACCTCTACCTGGCCGCAGCGTTCGTCACCGTCCGTCCATCCATCCAGCGAGCCAGGAAGCTCATCGCTGGGATAGCGGCCCGACGACTCGCCGCCTCAAATGATCCATCTGCCGGTCTCTCTTAGGGGACGCCGGATTGCGAGCCGCCCTTGCAACGAGCCCGCAGCGACGACCGAATGTGCGCCATCCCTGTCCTTAGCTGCGGCCAGGCACACGCGGCCCCTGCGAGTTGAACGTCTCAGTAAGTGTCCGTGGACCAGGCCGGCTTGCGACCTTGCCTCCTACGACGGCGTCTGAGGGGCACGGCGGCGGCCCGACCGAACAGAAGGCGATCAGTGATGACTTCGATCAGTCCCACTCCCGAAGCCGATCCGCGCAGGTGGCGCGCGCTCGGGATCATCTGCCTGGTGCAGGTGATGCTGCTACTTGATGTGACCGTGGTCAATGTCGCGCTTCCCCCCATCCAGCAGGATCTTGGCTTGACGACCACCGGCCTGGCATGGGTCGTCAACGGTTACACCGTCACCTACGGTGGACTACTGATGCTTGGCGGGCGTCTGGGTGATCTGCTGGGCCGCAGACGCCTCTTCCTGACCGGCTTGGCGATCTTCGCGCTGTCGTCGGCGAGCGCCGGAGTAGCCCAGCAAGCCGGTGTACTGATCGCCAGCCGCTTCGTGCAGGGCATCGGCGCGGCACTCGTCAGCCCGGCGGCCCTGTCCCTGGTAACGCTGCTGTTCACCCAGCGGCAGGAAAGGGCACGGGCCATGGCCATCTGGAGCGGCCTGGCCGGAGTTGGCGTGGCCCTGGGCGTCGTGCTCTCAGGCGTCCTGACCGCCCTCGCCTCCTGGCGCTGGATATTCTTCATCAACCTGCCCATCGCCACCTTCGCGTTTCTCGCCACCTTCAAGCTCGTCTCCGAAAGCCGGGCCACCAAGCGCGGCCGACCTGACGTCCTCGGCGCCATCCTGGTCACCTTCGGCCTGCTCCTGGTCGTGTTCGGCCTGCTGGAGAAGGACAACCACGCATGGCTCTCGTTCTTTGTCCTGGGCTGCGTGGGGATCGGTGTCGTCTGCTTGATCGGTTTCGTGCTGGTCGAGGCCCGAGTGGCCCAGCCCCTGGTGCCCCTCGCGTTCCTACGCTCACGCAATCGGAGCATCGCCAACGTCGTTCGCGTCTGCTACTACGTCGGCTTCGCCACCCTCTTCTTCTCACTGAGCCTGTATGTGCAGCACATACTGCATTTTTCCGCGCTGGCGACCGGATTCGCCTTTATACCGTTCGGCTTGGTCATTCTGTTCAGCGCCACCGTGATGGCACCGCGCCTCCTTCCCCGGTTCGGACTGCGGGTGCTGAACGGAGGAGGACTTGCGATCACCACGGTCGGCTACATTCTCCTTGCCGGGCTGAGCACCCACGGCACCTATGTGGCCGATGTGCTGCCCGGACTGATCCTCGTGCCACTAGGAGGCGGCCTGGTCCTCGTCGGATCCACCGTCGCCGGAGTGGACGGCGCCACAGGTGAGGACGCGGGCATCGCCACCAGCATGAACAATGCGTCCATGCAGATCGGCAGCGCCATCGGTCTGGCCGCCCTGGTCTCACTGGGCACCAGCCACGCCACCGTGCTGCAGCACGCAGGCGCCGACCCGATGACCGCTACCACGCACGGTTACGCCCTCAGCTTCACCATCGCCGCTGGTGTGACGGCCTTAGGCGCGTTGCTCGGCTTCGTCGGGATCCACCCGACGCTAGCCGAGGCCCAGACGGTACGGGCCAATGCCGGGCAGCGCGTGGCCTGACTCGCCGCCAGCGGCGAAAGCGCGAGTCTGCGGCCGCGGCAAGCCTGGCGGAATGACGCTGCCGGATCCTCTTGGACCTCTCGACGGGTCACACGCTCACATCAGCCCCATGGCCAGCACCAGCCACAGCATGGCGAAGCCCCACACCATAATCCCGCCCATCAGCGCGAACACCGCGGTGCCCCGCGCGTAGGGCGCAGGCAGCTCGCTCGGCGCCACCGCGGCCAGCGCGCCGAGCGCCGTCACCGACTGGCCCAACGCCCCCACCCCGATCCACACTGTAGGCACCGCCGTTCCAGTGGGTGCCTCATGGTGCACCAGGCGGCCGTAAATCATGGCCAGCCCCCGAACGCCGCGTCCGCCGCGAAGCGGTGCCGGGTGATAGCAATTCATTCGCCAAACCCTATGTTCGGGTTGAGGCCGCACTGTCGATCATGTCCTGATACAAGCGCTGCATGGCACGCATCGAGCGACCGCCATAGTGGGGCAACCCCAAAGAGCGGACGGTTGAATGACCTGGCCGTTTGTCCTTAACTCATGTGGCGCCGAGGCGTCGGGGCCGGCCTTCAGGCGGGCACAAAACCGGCGCAGCAGCGCCGTCTTGCCGATCCCGCGTCGCCCGTCACCAGCGCGACCCGGCCCTGAAGGAGTTCGGCGTTCGCCAGTCGATGGGCGCATCGGATCTGGGGCTTCACCCCGACCGTCACGTGCTGTCGCCGCGCCGGGCTTGGTCGGTGGACGTCCACCCTTGCTGCTGGAGCCTTTCGAACCCATCCAGGAGGAGGTCGAGCGCGAGCTCGAACTCGAACTGGTCGTCGCAGCCTGAACCGACGACCGACTCTTCGTCGTGGGACGCCGCGATGGCTATCTCCGCGACGTAGGGGTATTTCCCGGCCATCTCGCGGAGCATGACCGCCTGCGTTTCCGGGTCGACGCTTGGTGTGTTGCCGAACAGCTCCTGGGTGAACCCCAATATGCGGCTGCCCATGGCGTGCATCACATGGTGGGTGAGGTCGACGGAGAAGCCGCCGGTGCGGAACATGCCGATTACCGAGTCCATGTACTCCAGGACGACCGGCGTCGGAGTGACTCGTGACTCGATCACGCGGGAGGCCCAGGGGTGGCGGAGGAGCGCTCGTCGCGCCGAGAGGATCCGCTGGCGGACCGCGCTCTTCCAGTCGGCTCCGTGGACCGGGGGGTGGATCTCACCGACGATGACGTCGACCATTCCGTCGAGGAGCTGGTCCTTGTTGGCCACATGCTTGTAGAGCGCCATCGGCACGACGCCCAGTTCCTGAGCGAGCCTGCGCATGTTCAGTGACTCGATCCCGGCGTCGTCGGCAAGCGCCACCGCGGCGCGCAGCACGCGGTCTCTGCTGAGGGGGACCCGGCGCACGGCGTCGGCTTGCTGGACCATCTCGGCCACCTTCTCGTTCGAACAGTCGCTGGCTAATTTCTCCTCTTGACAAGTGTACGGCGTACACCTAGCTTTATCATGCGGTGTACGTAGTACACCTCGGCCGTTGGGGACGTGATGCGGCACGAGCGTGGCCCGAGCCACGACGCGGGTCAGTTGCTCCCAGAAGGGACTTCATCGTGAACTCAACTCGAAGAACTGCGATCGCAACGGGAGCACTGTTCATCGTCGCGACCATCGCCGCGCTCGTGGCAGCTGCACTCGAACCCGCCCTCACCGGGACGGACTACCTGACAGGAGTCGCCAACCATCCCAACCGACTGGCCACCGTTGCGCTCCTCTACCTGATCGCGGCAGGCACCAGCGTCGGCATCGCCATCGCCCTCTACCCAATGCTGAAGAAGATCAACGCCGCCCTAGCGCTCGGATCGGTTGTCTTCAGAACCATCGAAGCGGTCTTTTACACGGCCGCGGTCGTAAGCCTGCTGTCGATGCTGCACCTCGGCCAGCAGTTCGCCGCAGCACCGGCCGATAATCGTGCGCCGATTCACGCAATTGCCGACTCACTCCTCAGCATGCGCGACCATTCCACGCTCGCAGGGGTCCTCGCCTTCTGCGTGGGCGCCCTGATGTACTACACCCTCTTCTACCGATCACGACTCGTTCCCCGATGGCTGTCGGGCTGGGGTGTGGCCGGGGCACTCCTGATGATGACCGCCAGCCTCCTGGCGCTGTTCAGCAACAGTTCCGTGACCGGGTACACGCTCCTAATCCTGCCTATCGCCGTCCAGGAAATGGTCTTCGCCGTCTGGCTGCTGGTCAAAGGCTTCAGCCCGTCGCCCCTTACCTCCAGGGCATCGTCCGAAAGCTCAACCACCCCCAGCGGGACGACCGCAACGGTGGCTGGTGTGCAGAGCCGCTAATTCGTCCTCAGGAGGCGACGAGGGGTGTCGAGGATCTGGTCAGCGGTCTTGGCCGGTGAACCCAGTACCCACGACATCAACCGCACCTGGGGTGCTACACAGGTGCCTGGCTGGAGCGGAGCTTGCAGAGGGCGTGGGGTGGCCAGGAGATCGGCGAAGCGCCGCTCGCCCCGCTCGGTGCCCACTGGGGCTGGGCGTAAGGTCAGATCCGTGGATTCGAGAGGGGAACTTCCCTTAGGTAACGGTTCGCTGATCTCTGATCCAGCTGGATCGTTGATGGGACGCGAACGGGACCTCACCCGGATCCGCGACTTCGTTGACCTAGCCGCCGTCCAGGGCGGTGCGTTCATGCTGTTGGGCGAAGCCGGGGTCGGCAAGTCCGTGCTGCTGGAGGTCGCCGCAGCACGGGCGCTGGCAGCCGGCCACAGGGTGTTGCGCGCCTCTGGCTCGCAGTTTGAGGCCGAGGTGAGCTTCGCCGGCCTCCACCAGGTTCTCCACCCGCTCTTCGCGGACCTGTCACACTTGAGTTCGGCGCATGAGCGGGCACTGAGCGTCGCTTTGGGGCTGGGTGAAGGAACCCCACCAGGCCAGCTCCTGGTGGCCAACGCGGCTCTGGTTCTCCTCCGCCAGGCCGCCGTTCCTCGTCCGCTGTTGGTGATCATCGACGACATCGCGTGGCTGGACCGGGCCAGCGCCGTCGTTTTGGGCTTTGTGGCGCGCCGCCTCACCGGCAGCCGAGTCGGACTGCTCGCGGCGTCCCGCTCGGGCGAGGAAAGCTTCTTCGAACACGGTGGGCTGTCCGGCTATGAGCTGCAGCCGCTGGACGAGCGGGGCGCCGCAGCCTTGTTGAAAGCGCATTTCCCAGCGCTGGCGCCCCGGGTTCACCAGCGGCTGCTGGCCGATGCTCAGGGCAACCCGCTGGCCTTGCTGGAGTTGCCGGTGGCGCTCGGCGACTTCCAACGGGTCTCGGGCAGCGCGCTGCCCCCCGTTTTGCCACTCAGCGGGCGCCTGCAGGCGGTGTTCGCCTCACGGATCAGAGATCTGCCCGCTGCGACGTATGACCTGCTGCTGCTTGCCGTTCTGGATGGGACCGGCGACCTCAACGTCCTGCACGCGGGTGAGCCCAGGATGCAAGAGACCGACGTGCTGGCCCCTGCGGAACGGGCGCGGCTGGTCCGGGTCGAGCAAGGCGCCAGGAGACTGGTCTTTCGCCATCCGCTGATCGGCTCGGCGGTGGTGGAGTTGTCAACGGGTGAGCAGCGCCGCCGGGCACACCGGCTGCTGGCCGAGCGGCTCGCCGACCAGCCTGAACGGCGGGCCTGGCACCTGGCTGAGGCGGCCGTGGGACCCGATGAGGAGGTCGCCGCTCTGCTTCAGGCCGTGGCGCACGCCAACCTGCGGCGTGGCGACGGCGTCGGCGCCATCACCCAGCTCCTGCGCGCGGCCGAGCTGAGCCCGGCCGACATCGACCAGGCCGGACGGCTGGGGGAAGCCGCCTACCTTGGCGCGATCGTGAACGGTGACCTGCGCGATGCGCCGCACCTGCTGGAGCTGGCCCGCCGTGCGGACTGGCGTGGCGAGTCGCTGGCCACCGCGGTCGCCGGCGCCTACCACCTACTCAACGGCGACGGTGATGTAGACAGCGCGCACCGCCTGATGGTCGGCGCGATCGAGAAGCTGGCCGATCCGGGTGACGCCCACAACAAACCCCTCATCGAGGGGCTGTACACCCTGCTCATGGTGTGCTTCTTCGGCGGGCGTGCCGAGTTGTGGGAACCCTTCCACGTGGCGATCGGCCGGCTCAAGCCAGGGCCTCCCGAGCTGTTGGACATCCTTGGCAAGACCTTCTCCGATCCGGCTCGCCTGGCGCCGCCGGTGCTTGATCGGCTGGATGCCGCCATCGCGGGCCTGAACCAGGAGATCATCCCAGCGCGTATCTCCCGCATCGGCATCGCCGGCTCCTACGTCGACCGGTTGGGACAGTGCCGCGAAGGGTTGTGGCGGGTCATCGGCCACGGCCGCGACGGCGGAGCCGTCACCTCGGCAATCGAGGCGCTGTTCCTGCTGGGCAACGACGCCTTCCTCGTGGGTCAGTGGGAGGAGATGGAGCAGGTCGTCGAAGAGGGCCTGATGCTGTGCGACGAGCACGGCTACCGGCTGTTGTCCTGGTCCGGGATCTACCTGCGGGCAATGCTGGCCGCCGCGCGCGGGCGGGAGACCGCCACGGCGCTGGCCGACCAAATGACCCGATGGGCGACACCGCGAAGGGCCCGCGCGATCCAAGCCTACGCCTGGCAGGTCAGAGCGCTGACGGCGCTGGGCAGGTGCGACTTCGAGGATGCCTACCAGCAGTCCGCCGCCATCAGCCCGGCGGGTGTGCTGGCCTCGCACGTCCCGCACGCGCTGTGGAGCATCACGGACCTGGTCGAGGCCGCCGTGCGAACCGGCCGCCGCGCCGAAGCGGCCGCTCATGCCGTCGCCGCGGGCCAGGCCGGGCTGGCCGGGATCTCGCTGCGACTGGCGATGGTCACCAGCGCCTCGGCGGCCATGGTCGCCCCCGACGGGCAGTACAACCGGTTGTTCGAGACCGCACTCACCACTGCCGGCGCGGAGCGCTGGCCGTTCGAGCGGGCCCGCGTGCAGCTCATCTATGGTGAGCGCCTGCGCCGCGACAAAGTCACCACCGAGGCCCGCGCCCATCTGGCTGCCGCGCTCGACACCTTCCGCAGCCTCGGTGCCCGGCCGTGGGTGGTCAGAGCAAGCACTGAACTGCGGGCAACAGGCCTGTCCATCGGGCAGGGCGAGGCTACGGGGATGGCCTCGCTCACTCCCCAGCAGCAGGAGATCGCCATGCTCGCGGCCGCGGGGCTGACCAACAAGCAGATCGGCGAGCGGCTGTTCTTGTCTCCGCGCACCGTCGCGAATCACCTGTACCAGCTGTTTCCGAAGCTCGGTGTCGCCTCCCGGGCCGCGCTTCGCGATGCGCTGACGACCGCTCCCGTTGAATCGTCCCGAGGAGACGACGAGGAGCGGGCCTCCAGGTAAGTAACCTCGCCGCACGGGTCGCCGCCGCACGGTGGGGCCGCAGGTGGAGGCTGCCCTGCTGTGTTGCGCTGGGCCACCGGTGGATCCAAGTCAAATGACTCAATCGAGCCTTTCGCAGTGCGACCTAGCGTGAGTGCCATGTCCAAGGCGTCTCATCGGCGAAGGAGCACAGCATGAGTACAGACTCAGCGACCCCGCGCGTCGTCCTGGTCCACGGCGGGTTCGTGGACGGGTCCGGCTGGCAGGGCGTCTACAACCTGCTGAAGGAGGACGGCTACAACGTCGCCGTCGTGCAGAACCCGACCCTGTCGCTGGAGGGCGACGTGGCCGCGACCCGGCAGGTCATTGACGCCCAGGACGGTCCGGTCGTCCTGGTGGGCCACTCCTATGGCGGGGTGGTCGTCACCGAGGCGGGCAGCCACGACGACGTGGCGGCCCTGGTCTACATCGCGGCCTTCGCACCCGACAAGGGTGAGTCGGTGAACTCGCTGATCGCCGACCCGCCGCCTGGGGCGCCGGTCCCGCCGATCCTGCCGCCCACAGGCGGATTCCTGTTCCTGGACCGCGAGAAGTTCCCCGCCTCGTTCGCCGGGGACCTGCCGGCCGAGCAGGCCGCGTTCATGGCCGACTCCCAGGTCCCCTGGGGTGTGGACGCGCTGGGTGGAGCGGTCACCGAGCCTGCCTGGCGGATCAAGCCCAGCTGGTATCTGGTCGCGACCGAGGACCGGATGATCCCCCCGCCCGCGCAGCGCGCCATGGCCGAGCGAGCAGGCTCCACCGTGGCCGAGACTCCCGGCAGTCACGCCGTCTATGTGTCCAACCCGGCCGTGGTGGCCGCCATCATCACCCAGGCTGCCGCCGCGGTAGTCGCCCGGTGACAACCGTCCCGGCGCTCGGGCCTGTCCACCTGAACGGCGCAAGCTGAGCGCCGGGCACAGCGGGCTAGGCGCTGACCGGGGCACCCCGGGGTCAGCCGGCCGTCCTCTACATCAAGGAGCACAGGTGAGCATCACCGCCGACCCGCTGCTGCCCGGCACCCACACCGTGAGCATCCGGGGAGTCCTTCAGCGCTACCACGTCGCCGGCGCTGGTCCTTTGTGCCTCGTCCACTCGGGCGGTCCCGGACTTGGCTGGGAATACCTGCGGATGCCGGAGCTGGAGCGGCACCTGACGTTGGTCTACGTGGAGCCGATCGGAACCGGCTCGTCCGGCCGGCTGGCCCACCCGCAGGACTACCGCATCGACACCTACGCCCGGTTCCTGCACGGCCTCGTCGAACACCTGGCCGCGCCGAGCGTGTTCCTGCTCGGACACTCCCACGGCGGGTTCGTGGCTCAGCACTATGCGCTGAACCACCCCACCGGCCTGGCGGGCCTGATCCTGTTCGAGACCTCACCGCTCACCGGTGAGGAGTTCTGGAACCGGGCGATCGGCAACCTCGAGCAGTTCCCTCGACTCCACCCCGGCCAGCCCGAGGCGTCCGGCATCCCGGACGCCTTCCGGCGGACGCTGGCCGCCACCGACGACGAGGCCTGCACCCAGGGCGTGCGCGACATCCTGCCCGCCTACTTCGCCGACTACTGGGCCAACGAGGACGAACTCGCCTCTCTCCGGGCGTCCCTGCGCGCCTGGATCGATCCCATGCGCGCCGCCGAGCCACCCTTCGACGTCCGCGACATGCTGGGCGGCATAACCACGCCGACCCTGATCATCAGCGGCGCTCACGACTTCATCTGCGGACCCCACTGGGGGCAGATGCTGCGCGAAGGCATCCCCCACTCCCAGTTCGTCCTCCTGCGAGACAGTGGGCACATGGGACACATCGAACAGCCTGACACCTTCGCCTCCGCGATCACCAGATTCACGCGCGAAGCCGGCCAGGCGGCAACGGGCTGAGGGAGGAGGATCACATGTACTTGACCCAGGTGCTGCACCGCGCGCTGCAGCAGACCCCCGACCTGCCCGCCACCATCCACGGCGACCGGATCCGAACCCACCACGACGCCGCCGCCCGCGTCGCGCGACTGGCCGGAGCGCTACGCGAGCTGGGCGTCAGCGAAGGCGACCGCGTCGCCATCGCGGCCCTCAACTCCGACCGCTACCACGAATACCTGCTGGCCACCTGGTGGCGGGGCGCCGTGGTGAACCCGATCAACACCCGCTGGACCCCCGCCGAGATCGGCTATGCGCTTCGGGACTCGCAGACCGCGGTGCTGCTGGTGGACGACGCCTTCGCCGCCCAGCTCCCTGCCCTGCGCGCCGCCGCTCCCACGGTGACCACCGTGATCCACTGCGGCGACGGCCCCACCCCCGACGAGACACTCTCCTACGAGGAACTCGTGGCCGCCGCACCACCAGTGCCAGACGTACGCCGAGGTGGCGACGCCCTTGCCGGGGTGTTCTACACCGGCGGCACCACCGGCCACCCCAAAGGGGTCATGCTCAGCCACACCAACCTGATCACCTCAGCGCTCGGCACCCTCTCGCTGGGCGCCCTGGCCCAACCCGGCGGGCGCTTCCTTCACGTCGCTCCCATGTTCCATCTGGCCGACCTGGCTTCCTGGACAGCGCAGAGCATGGTCGGCGGCACCCACATCATGGTGCCCACCTTCGACCCGGTTCGCGTTCTGGCCACCATCCAAGAGCACCGCGTCACCTCCACATTCCTGGTCCCGACGATGATCCAGCTCCTGGTCGACCACCCCCAGCGGCAGGACCACGACCTGTCCAGCCTGAGTACCGTCACCTATGGCGCCGCCCCGATCTCTGAGGCGCTGCTGACCCGGGCCATGAAGGCATTCCCCAAAGCCGGCTTCACCCAGGCCTACGGCATGACGGAGCTGGCCCCGGTGGCCACACTGCTCACCGCGCGGGAGCACCTGGCGGGTGGCACGCCGCTGCGCTCGGCAGGGCGAGCCGCACCCCACTGCGAGGTCCGCGTCATCACCTCCGACGGTCAACCCGCCCCGGCAGGCACGGTCGGCGAAGTCACCGTCCGGGGCGCCAACGTGATGCTCGGCTACTGGGACAGGCCCGACGACAGCGCCGCCGCGGTGCGCGAGGGCTGGATGCACACCGGCGACGGCGGCTACCTCGACGAGCACGGCTACCTCTACATCGTCGACCGGATCAAAGACATGATCGTCACCGGCGGCGAGAACGTCTACTCCGCCGAGGTCGAAAACACCATCGCTCAGCATCCCGCGGTGGCCTCCTGCGCCGTCATCGGCGTACCGGACGCACAATGGGGAGAGCGAGTACACGCCGTCATCGTCCTGCGCCCCGGCGCGACCACCACCGCCGAGGACATCAGGACCCACGTCAAGAACCACATCGCCGGCTACAAAGCGCCGCGATCTTGCGAGTTCCTCGACGCGTTGCCCGTCTCCGGATCAGGCAAAATCCTCAAGAGAGAGTTGCGCAAGCCGTACGGGGCCGGCACTGACCGCCCGGTGGGCTGACTTCGGCAATGTGCCGAAAAGAGCATGCCGCCGGCCGCCAAATCCATGATCACGTGCGTAGACGGTCCGCTGGTCGCCTGCTTCGCCACACTCGCCGCCCGGCGGCCGGGAGTTGCCCGAGGGCGCACCGCCTCGCCGTCGCGGGCGCACTCGTTGGGCCACCATCAGCGGCAGATATTTGCAGTTGCATGCATTTAGAAGTGCTTGACAAGTTCTTGAAGTTGGTTGGATGGTGAATTCACGTGCGGCCCATGCCGCCGCACGGACACCAGCTCCTCGTGAATAGAGGTGCGTTCATGGCCACTCCACTCCGCCATCTCCGCTCCGACTCCGCTCGCATCGCCGAAGGCGACCCCGGCGGCGACGGCCTGTTCACCTACAGCCCGCAGGTCGAGTCTTGGGAGGTGCCGGCGGATGGCTGACGCCGGATTCTTCGTCCTGCTCGGCCCGGATGGCGCCGGGAAGACGACTGCGATGAAGGAGATCGCCCGGCGGCTGCCCTCCGTTCGCCTGGTGTCGACAGACGCGGGCCTCGTCCGGAGCGAGCATGCCCTCATCGCGCGGCTGCGCCGCAGTGTCGTCGAGGAGGTGCTGCCGGGCCTCGGGCGCACGTACTCCCCCGAATTCCTGGCTTCCCTGCTGCAGACCGCCGTGGTGCACCTGCGGGACCAGGCCACGGCCACCGGCCAGGCCGGGCCGGTGTTGGTGGACTCCTACTACTACAAGATTCTCGCGAAGTGCCGGCTCGCCGGTATCGACCACAACCCGATGTACGACTGGTGGCGCTCCTTCCCACAGCCCGAGCGGGTCGTCTACCTGGATGTCACGCCGGAGTCCGCATGGTGCCGTAGCCGCTCCGGAATGTCCCTCAACCCGATGGAGTACTACGGAACCGAACCCGAGCGGGCCGGCTTCGAGCAGTACCAGAGGAACCTCCGCAAACTCATGTTGGAAGAGGTGGACCGATTGCCGGTCACGTTCGTCGAGGAACAGGCGGGCACGGCGCGCACGGCCGATGCCGTACTCCGGGCGCTCGCGCCGTGACCGCCGACAGCGGGGGCTGGGGCAGTCCCGGACACGAGGGTCTCTACCGCGATCGGGTCTTCTCCGAGCGCGCTCGGCTGGCCGCGGAGGGCGCGGACCTGGCCGGCCGGCAGCGGGAGGTGCTGGCGGACTTCCTGCGGTTCAACGCCGGCACGGACTTCGGCCGGCGGCACGGGTTCGGCCGGATCCGGACGATCGACGAGTTCCGCCGGGCGGTGCCGATCAACGACTATGCGGCACTCGCGCCATGGATCGAGCGGGCAGCCGCGGGCGAGTCCGGCGTGCTGTCGGCCGACGACCCGGTGGTTTACTTCACGAGCAGCGGGAGCACCGGGGCGCACAAGAAGATCCCGATCACCCCTCGCTTCATGCACACCACCTTTCTCCCCTTCTACTACGCGGCGTGGGCACCGCTGGCCCAGCACTTCCCCGACGTACTGGCACGGACGGATGCCGTGCTGAATCTCAAGCACGATCCGCTGACGGCTCCGCCTACCACGGCGGCGGGGAAACCCCATGTGGGTGCCAGCCAGGTCGACTTCGGGCAGAAGTTCGGCGAACCGCTGTCGGCCGAGCCGGGGACGGCGGCGCCATGGGCAGCGCTCCCTTCTGATGTCGACCCCGGCGATCACCTGGAGAAGACATATCTACGACTGCGGCTTGCCGTACAGAGCGACGTGCGGTGCCTGATCGGTATCAACCCGGCGATGATCGGGGCGCTTCCCTACCAGCTCGATCTGTGGTGGTCCCGGATCGTGAAGGAGGTCCGCGACGGCACGCTCGGCGGGATGCCCTACAACGCTCCCGATCCCGGCCGGGCCGCTCAGCTGGAGGCGCTGGCCGATTACCACGGCGCGGTGCGTCCCTCGCTGGTATGGCCGCGAATGAGGGCACTGTTCTGCTGGACCACTGGGATGGCCTCGCTCTACCTGCCCGCGTTGCGTGAGGAGTTCGGCGCCGGCGTCACCGCCCTCCCGGCCCCGACCGCGTCGTCCGAGGGACCGGTGGCCGTGCCGCTGGACCGCCATCCGACGGCCGGCAGCCTGGTGGCCTCGGCCGCGCTGTACGAGTTCGTCGACGCGGACGCCGACCTGGCCCCGGACACCGCGACGCTGCTCCCTCAGGAGATCGAACCGGGCCGCGACTACCACGTGGTGTTCAGCCACGTCGGCGGGCTCTACCGGTACGCGGTGGGCGACGTGGTACGGGTCGTGGACCAGGTCGGGGGCCTCCCGAGGATGGAGTACGCCGGACGCGCCAACCGCTCCGACACGGCCGGCGAGCGGCTGCGCGAGGCCCAGGTCATCCGTGCCCTGCGGGCAGCGCTCGACGCCACCGGCCTCCAACTGCACAACGCCGCCTGCCGCGTCGAGAACGAGCCGGGCGAAGGCCCCGCCTACACCTTTGCGATCTCCCCCCGAACGCCATGGCACCCCGACGAGTCCGCACGCCTGCGTGCCCTGCTGGATGCCGCTTTGACAGTGGAGTCCGCCGATTACCGGCGGGTTCGTGCTGACGGGCGCCTGGGCCCCGTCCGGCTGCGCCTGCTGGCCCCGGATGCCTTCCGGCGTGAATGGCTGCGGGTGGTGGCGGAGGGCGTGCGACCCACACAGGTCAAGGACCGCCTGTTCCGGCAGGACGAGGCGCTCTGGGAACGCCTGCTCCGATCCGAACCCTCCTGACGAAGGAGTCATCTTGCCCGACCTGCTCAACCCCGTCGAACGTACAGCGCTGCTGACCGCCGCGTTGCGGGCGGCCGAGACACTCCGGGAAGACCGGTTGTACGAGGACCCGTACGCCGCCCGGTTGGCCGGTGAGGCCGGCCTCGGGCTGCTGGCCGAGATCCGGGCGGCGACCTTCCCTCCGAACGCGCCCAGGAGCCTGCCCAGCACCCCGGACTACAACGCCATCCGCACTCGCTTCTTCGACGACTACCTCCAGGAGGCCGTCCGGAATCCGGCGGTCCGGCAGGTCGTGCTGGCCCCGGCCGGGATGGACTCCCGCGCCTACCGCCTCGACTGGCCACGAGACACCCGGTTCTTCGAGGTCGACCGGCCGAGCGTCCTGGCGTTCAAGGACGAGCGGTTGCGGGGCGCCGCCCCACGGGTGGCGCCCCGCGCCGTCGCGGCCGACCTCACCTCCCCCGACTGGGAAGAGCGCCTGATCGCCGCCGGCTACGCACCGGACGAACCGTCCGTCTGGCTTCTCGAGGGCCTCCTCTACTACATTCCCGAGGAGGACACCCGGCGCATGCTGGCACGGGTCGCGGCACTGAGCCGCCCCGGCAGCCTGATCGCCGCGGATCTCGTCAACGCGGCGGCGCTGACCCTGCCTCACATGCGCGAGTTGCTGGAGGTATTCGCTGGTTGGGGCTGCCCGTGGGTCTTCGGCAGCGACACGCCGGAGCAGCTGTTCGCCGAGGTGGGCTTCGATGTCCGCGCGGTGCAACCCGGCGAGCCCGGGGCGGACTTCGGCCGCTGGCCTGACCCGGTGCCCGACCGGTCGGTGCCCGACGTACGGCGGGTGTTCTTCGTCCACGGGCATCGGCGTTGAACTGCACTACCGTCGCCGTGGTCGGAGGTGGCCTGAGCGGGCTCGCCGCCGCACTCGCCCTCGCCGATCATGGCTTCACGGTCCGTGTGCTGGAGCGGGCACCGGCTCCGGCACCGGCACCGGTGGGAACGGCCGACTGGCCGGTCCGTTCGTCTGCCCCGCAGACCGGCCACTCACACGTCCTCACCTCTCTGGGCCTTCGCCTGCTGCGGAAGCGCGCGCCGGACTTGCTGGAGGCGGCGTTGGAGGCCGGAGCGGAGGTTCTCGACCTGACACTATCGGCTCCCTCAGCCCCCGGGGCCTTCGTCCGGGAAGAGGCCGATGTCGAACTGGCCACCCTCGCCGTCCGCCGCATCGTGCTCGACGAGGTGCTGCACCGGGCGGCCGCATCCCGGCCCGGCATCACCCTCTCCTACGGCACCGCCGTACGAGGAGTGCGGCTGGACGGCTCCGGACGCCGACCCGTCGGGGTGGTCACCGACACCGGTGAGCTGGTGCCCGCCGCGATCGTCCTGGACGCGACCGGTCGCCGGGCGCTCTCCCGCACGTGGACGGGGACGACCGGCGGCACCCGCACCGGGCCGACGGCCGTCCGCGTTTTCACTCGTTTCTACCGGCTGACCGATCCCTCCGCCCGACCGGGACCCCTCAACCGAGGTAACGCCGCCGGCGGCATCTGGGACCACTACGCCGCAGTGGTGCACCCCGCCGACCGGGGCGTGTTCGCCGTCTCGTTGGGCACTCTGACCGGCGATCGGGCAACCGGGCCGCTGCGCGGGGCCCGCGCCTTCACCGCGGCAGCCCGGTTGTCCCCCGGCATCGCCCCCTGGCTGGCGTCCGGGGTGTCCGAACCACTGACAGCGGTCCGCGCTATCACCTCACCGCCCAACACCCTGCACACCAGCCCGGAACAGGACGGCCGGCCCTATGGGGTCTACGCCGTCGGTGACGCGGCCTGCATCACGGACCCGCTGTACGGGCGGGGCATGTCACTCGCCCTGGCACATGCCTTCCACGTCGCGGACCTGCTGGCCGCCCACCCGGTGCCCGACGCCGCCCAGCGCGCGCGAGCGGCCGACCTCGCCGAGGAGTTGCTCCGCCCGTGGTACCAGCAGGCCGAGCAGGACAGTGCGGCCCGGATCCGCTCATGGCGCGCCGCGGCCGGCTCAGGTACGGCCGGCGGCTCAGCTACGGCCGGCGGCTCAGGTACGGCCGGCTCACCGGAGGCGGTTCCCCCGACCGTCCTGCCCACGGGACGCCCCGCCCTCGCGGAAATCGCCGCGGCGGCGCACCACGATGCGACGGTCTGGCGAGGATTGACGCGAGTGCTGATGAGCCTGAGTACTCCGGACGCGGTCTTCGACGATCAGGGCTTCCGCGACAGGGTTCGCGGCGCCGCTCGCAGGCCCGTGGGCATGCCCGCGCCACCGACCAGGGAGGAGCTCCTGCAGACCATAACCGCCGCCGAGCAGGGAGCCAGAGTATGAGCGCACGCCCTCGGGTGCTGGTAGCGCCCGTCACGGTGACTCCGTCCAAGCCACTGACACCGAGCCATCTGAAGGGCCTGCTCTGGACGGACGTGTTGTATCGAGCGACCGCACTGGTGGCGGACGCGACCTATCGGTACAGCCCAACCACCTACCACCCCACCGAGCAGACGCTCGGTTTCTGGTACTACCTGGATCAGTTCCACCTGGACGTGGACTACTCGCAGATGTCCGAGGAGGAGATCGGTGAACTGTATGTCGGTTACCGGGCCTGCGCGCAGACCGTCTCAGCCGCCGCACTGCGGCCGTACGCCGACGCCGTCGAGCACACCGGCTGGGTCCACCCCGCCGGAGCACGGGTGTTGCGGCTGTGGACCGGGCACTACGCGCGGCTGGGGCTGCGCGATCCCGGGCTGGAGGTCCACCAGCCGCCGGGACTCAGCCTGGAAGAAGCCCTCGACCAACTGAAGCAGGCCGGGGTGGTGCTCGACCAGCGGGCCGATGGCGGCCCCGTCTACCTGGACGCCACGCGCTACGGGTTGCCGCTGCGTCAGATCGTCGCGGCCGACGGACGCCCCAATTACCTGGCCTGCGCCCTGCGCGAGCTCCTGCCGCTGGCCCCCGCGTACGACGAGGTCGTCCTGCTCCACGACAGCGGCCTCGAGCGCGACTACCAGCTCCTGGCACGGCTGCTGGCGCGGAGCGGCCCAGCGGTCCGGCGGGTCTCCCTGAGCAGGGTGCCCGTCGACGGGCGGATCACCTCGGCCCGGTACGGCGGCTGGCAGGATCACTCCTTCGGCGCCTTGCTCCGCGCGATGGACGGCCGCTGCGAGCCGGAGTCCTTCCGCCTGGGCATGCGGCTCTACTTCGTGGCCTCGCTCGGGCCGGGACAGCAGGAGTCGTTCCGGCTGGAACGGCTCGCGCACTGGACGGCCCGCGCGCAGCGGCTGCTGGACCGCTCTCGAACTGTCGCGGCCCGGACAGACACGGCGCTGCTGGAGCGGCACCGGAGCGACCACTTCTACATCGACCCCTACCGCCTGGTGTCCTCGCTGTTGGGCCGGCACCGGCCGGCTCCGGAACCCGGACTGCTCTCTGAGGTGCTGCTGTGACCCTCACTCCCGATCTCCTGCTCGACACCGCGGTGCGGCGAGTGCTGGCGTCACGGCCGGAGCTGGTGGCCGAGTATGACCTCTCCTCTCCCGCTGGTCTGGCCGCCGTCCGGGACTCACTGAACGGCGCCGACGAGGTGGCCGCGGTGTGCGTGGTACGTTCCGTCGACCTGCCCGAATGGGTCCGTGAAACCTGCTTGTTCGCGCTCTCGCTGGACGAGGCGACGGCCCGCGCCTGGCGCCGCTCCTTCACCAGGACGGTCTTCCTCGCGGGGCAGCCCGGCAACCTCCGCGAACGCTTCACCTTCACCCGGGTAGCGACCGACGGTTCGGTCGCCTGGCTGGGCCCGGCGCCCGCCGCGGCCACCCGGACCCTTCGCCGGCTGCTCAAGACCTTCGTCGCCGATCGGCCGGTCACCGCCTCACCGTCGGTCACCGTCGAGCTGCCGGCACCAGACGGGGCCGCGCGTCCCGCCGTCCACCGCGACCTGTACCTGGCGGTGTCCGGCCACACGGTCGGCGGGACCCTCGTCCAGCTCAACCATCTACTCGTCGAGGCCGTCCAGGACGGGCTGATCACAAGCGGTGACCGGCTGACGCTGCGCCGGGTGCCTCAGCTGAACGGTCTCCGAGCACCGGTCGCGGCCATGCGCGTCGACATCGACCACGACCGTCCCGACAGGCTGCGGGCATACGCCGCGCTGACCGAGCCGATGCCGCACCGGTGAACCGGGCCGGCCCGCCGCGGCGCGAACACCGAGAAGAGGACCCCACGATGCCAGATCCCGTGAACTCCCCCGTACCCGTGGACCGCCCGCTCCGCCTCGGCATCCACGGCTCGTCCGGACCCGCGGAGTCGATCCTCAACCGGGCCGGGCTGCGGCCCGGCGAAGTCGAGTTCGTTCAGTACGACGTCCGCGACCCCTTCGGTCCTTTGAGGTCCGGCCAGGCGGACGCCATGCTCGTCAAGTACGCGCTCCGAGAACCGGACATCGCCTTCAGCCGTCCGGTGGCACTGGACGCCCGGGCCCTGATCGCCGGTGCCGGACACCCGCTGGCGAAGCGACGGGCGGTGTCGGTCGAGGAGGTCGCCGATTATGAGGCGTTCGAAAGGCCGGGAGCGTTCCCCCCATACGTGTGGGATCTGGTGGTGCCCAGAGTGACCCCGGCCGGTCGGACGATCCGCCGGGTGCACCCCATGACCACGCTGGAGGCGATGGCCGCCATCCTCTCCGACGGGCGCTCGGTGCACCTGTCCTTCCTGTCCCTCGCCAGGTCGCTGCCGGCCGGCACGGTCGCGGTGCCGGTGCACGACCTGCCGCCCGCCCCTGTCTCGGTCGCCTGGCTGCACGATCGACCGTTGCCGGCGGCCACCGCCCGGCTGATCGCGGCCGCCGAGCTGGAGGGCGCCCGGTGAACCCGCTTCCCGGCACCGCCGTCGTCCTGCTACACGCGCTACCGCTGTCCTCGTGGATGTGGGCGGAGCAGGCCGGGGCGCTGCGCGCTCGGGGGTACCAGGTCCTGGTCCCCGACCTGGCTGGATTCGGGGCGGCCCCGCCGCACGCCGCCCCGCCCTCCCTCGAATTGCTCGCCGACGACCTCGCCCGCCTCCTGGACGAGCATGACCTGGAGGACGCGGTTCTGGCCGGCAGTTCGATGGGCGGCTACGTGGCCCTCGCCTTCCTGCGCCGGCACCGCTCCCGAGTCCGGGGTTTGGCGCTGCTGGGCACCCGCGCGCAAGCGGACACGCCGGCCGCCGCCAAGGCGCGCAGGGCGTTCGCCGCCATGATGCTGGACGACGCCTCACGGGACATGGTCGTCTCTGAGAGCACGCCACGCCTGGTGGGCGCCGCCACCAGGGACGAGCGGCCTGAGGTCCTGGCGGCCGTCGCCGAGCAGGTTGCCTGCGCGTCGCCCGCTACGGTCGCCTGGGCCCAGCACGCCATCGCGGACCGCCCTGACAGCAGCGGCGAACTGGCCGATCTCGATGCGCCGGTGGTGGTCGTCGCAGGCGAGCAGGACGAGCTGGTGTCGCGGGAAGAGACTGCCGCGCTGGCCGCCCTGCCCCCGAGGGGGCGGCTGGTGACCATCCCCCGCTCGGGTCACCTGCAGCCCCTGGAGACGCCGGGGGCGGTCACCGAAGCCCTCCTCGATCTGCTCGCGGAGGTCGCCGGAATGTCCGGTGCGGGCGGGGGCGGCGCGGCCGCTCCGGGTGACGAGCACCGGGTCTGGGGCCACACTGCCTCCACCGGTCTCGCCTTCACCAGCGACGACATCGTGGCGTCGCACTTCGCTGCCTGTGCTCCGCATTACCGGGCCGCTCTTGGCAAGGTGGGCATCCAGCCGGGCTGGCACGTGCTGGACGCCGGCTGCGGCAGTGGCCCGTTCCTCCCCTGGCTCGCCGAGCTGGTCGGTGAGCCGGGCCGGATTTCCGCGATCGACCTCGCGCCGGAGAACGCGGCGCGAGCCGCGGACCGGGCACAGGCCCTGGGCCTCGGCGGACGCGTAGACGTCCAGCAGGCCGACCTGCTGGCCCTGCCGTTCGCAGACGACACCTTCGACGCCGTTTGGTGCTCCAACACGACCCAGTATCTGAATGACGCGGACCTCGCCCTGGCGCTCAAGGAACTCGGCCGAGTGGTGCGGCCAGGCGGCCTGGTCGCCATCAAGGATTTGGCCGCCGACCTCGTCTCCGTGCGCCCCGGAGACCCCTTCCTGGCGGTCGACCTCTTCCGCCTGGCCGGCCGGTCCGGCGGATACCCGGCTCAACTGCTGCGCGCCCGTGACCTGCATCGCCGGCTGGTCGACGCCGGACTCGAGCAGGTGTGGCAGGAGACCGTCCTGATCGAACACCACGCCCCGTTGTCCCCGGCCGCGCTCGACTTCTACACCCGAGCCTGCGCCGGCATGGCTGGGCAGGCCGCCGCGCTGGGGATCGGCGCCGCGTGGGAGCCGTTCACCGATCCGCACAATGCGGATCACCCCCTGCGCCGACCGGAGGGATACGTCAGCGAAGGCAGCGTCCTGGCCGTCGGAACGGTTCCCAGCTAGTTCCGCCCGACCACGGGAGCGCGGAGGGGCATGGGGCCACCGCGGTCTCCCGCGCGTCGCGCCTCTCGGCGCTTGTAGCGGGGGGCGGTCAGCTCCAAGGCGTCGCACTGCTCGACGAACGCCTCTCGTGGTCCCGTTCTCGTCAGGCCGACGGATTGCGCTCGGCCGGCAGGCCGTCGGCCGGCCGGATGCGCACGAGCAATTGCGCCATGTCCGGAAGATGAGCGGCGAGTTCGAAGGCGCTGTTGAGACTGTCCGCCAGGACCGCGCCGCCTTCGGCGACCAGTGCCCGGCCCTGGTCGGTGAGTTCGATCTGGGTGCCGCGCCGATCGTGCTCGCTGGTGCGGCGGGTCACCAGTCCACTGCGTTCGAGTCTCAGAGCGATCCGGCTCAGCGTCGACTGGCCCACCCCGACCGCCTCGGACAACTCCTGCATCCGCATGCTGCCGAGCCCCGACTGCTCCAATGTCATGATGGCGACGAAGTCGGAGAGGCAGACACCGAGTTGACGCGTGAGCCGGCGATCCAGAATCTGCGACACGTGATTGGAGAGCCGGGAAATCTGGAACCACAGCCGCACATCTTCGTCCTGCCGCCCGGACACCCTCTCCATGCTTCCGCCCTTCGAGTCCAGCGGCCGCCCGCGCGCCGGTGCGCGACCCACCATTACTGTATGACATGTATGTGCTCGCGCAAGCATTGAGTGCGGAACCTCATCCTCGTGCACCGCGGCCCAGACGGGAGGGCGGACGGCAGGCGGGTCGCGACGACCGCGTTTGATCTGTACCAGCCGCGGGCGTCGGAGGCACAGCCTCGTTCAGCCACGGACCTGCGCGCGACCGCGCCGATCCGTCTCGACACCCTCGCGGAAAATCTCCGGGAGCTCGCGGAGGGAGACGCCGAAATCGGCGATCCCGACCGGCGGCGAGCCGGCCCCGAAATCCTCGCAGACCTGCAGGATCCGCCGCTCGATTCCGGCGGGCAGCGGCGCCTCCAGGAAGCGGCACACCCGCCTGACCACCAGCATCGGGGTCTCCACCAGATCCGCATGATCGATGTCCAGGACCCGCACGCCTCCGGGGGATGCGGCGCGCCACTCCTCGGCAAGCAGGACGGCCCCCAGTTGACGAGCCCACTCGAACACCACGTCGCGTGGCCGCACCACGTTCGACCAAACGCGTCGGCGTGCCACAGTCACGGCCGAGAGCGCCGCCAGGGAATGGACCGGGTCGCCGTGCAACCGGATGACGCGAGCGGTCGGATAGCCGGCGATCAGCCCATCCAAGCGCCAGGCGTGGAACGGACTGGCCAGGATCGGGGTTCCGCCACCGATCCGTTCGAGAATCGCCGCCAGGGCGAAACGGTGGAAAGCATAGGCAGTGGCAGAGTCGTACGTCCATAGCCATTCGACGTAGGCGGGGATCCGATATTCCAGCGCCGCTCCCGGGCTGTGGAAGGCGTAGGCCAACAAAAGGTGATCACCGAAGCCGGAGCGCACGTGCCAGGGAAACAGGTCACTCGCCCGCTCCAGTTCCTCCTTGACATTCAGTATGGCACCGTGCGAAACAGGCCTAATCTGCTCCCATATCGACGGTATGTTGAACAAGAGGTGCTCGTTCAACAGCCGCTGCAAGCGGGACACGCCAGAGAAAGGCAGACCTGTGATGAAGACCGCGTTGTCACCGTATAACTGCCATTCCAAAGCCCCGTTCTCCACCAGTCGGCGTACCGCCAACTGGTTGGCCGTCGCCGCGACAAGGCGCCGGTGCGCCATCTCGGCCCCCAGGGGAGTGAGGTGCGACTCTTCCGTCAGCGAAGCGGTCAGATGCTCGTAGGCGGAAACGAAGCACAGGCCCAAGCAGTCCGTCGCATCGGCGAGCAGCCGGCTTTGGGCCAGCACCGCACCGAGATCGAACGGCGCGTCATCGGCCGTGGCGCTCGCGGGCACGGGCCGGTCATTGAGACAGGCACAGGATTCGATCCGCTCATATGTCACGCTCGCACTCGCGGGCCGCGAAAAGCATTCCCCATGCCGGTGATCCGCATTCACCGCCGCTCCCTCGCCGTCACGGCCCGGCCAGAGGCTTCTGGCAGACCGCACAGAAATCTTCGGGCAATCCGGTCGGACGAGCGGCGCCCCTCCAAGTCACCCCCCGGACGGCGCGGTACCGCAAGCCCCGCAACTCGCCATGAAAGACAAGGAAACTGACCCGCCCCCGGAAGGACGACACAACCATATCCGTTCGTGATCGACTCTTGTCAATATTTCTTAATATATGGCCACAAGAACAGCGATCGATGGCCGAAAGACACACTCGAGGCCTTTCCCCGGCGGCCTGAGGGAGCCGCCGGGGAAAGTACTATGGCGCCGGCCTCGCTCTTTCGCGATCTTCACGTGGTCGGTTGAGCCGTTGGCTGGGAGTCGATTTCGCCGCCGTGGTCAGCGCGTAGGCCCGGCTGTCGCGCCGGGCGTGTGGGGTTTCACGGGCCCACTGGTGTCTCCTGGTCGCCGGGGCGGGTCAACTAGTGCGAGCCCTGCTGCCCACACCGCCATCTCGACACACGGGGCATTACGCCGATGGTCATGGGTACGCGCTTGCTCGGTGGTCGCTCGCGTGTACGAGACCCGTAGACCACCTAATGGCTCTCACCCATCGCCATGACCTTCCTCTCGCAGGAAGGAACGACGAACCATCAAACGATCAATACGCCATCAGGTTGAGTAGGCCCAGTCACGAACCCCTCGTTAGTCTCACGGTCGTGACGATCAGGAACTCGCACTGCTCCTTCTGCGGTACGGCCTTCGCGCCCGGCCAGACCTGGCCGCGCACCTGCTCCGGCTGCGCGAACACCAGCTACCTGAACCCGCTGCCCGTCGCGGTGATGGTGCTACCGGTGGACGACGACCTGCTGGTGATCCGCCGCGACATCGAACCGCACCGTGGCGGGCTCGCCCTGCCCGGCGGCTTCATCGACATCGGCGAGTCCTGGCAGCAGGCGGCCGTCCGGGAACTCCACGAAGAGACAGGGATCGTCGTCGACGCAGACGATCTACGGCTCTTCAACGTCCTCAGCGCTCCTGACGGCACTGTGCTGATCTTCGCCTTGGGCCCGCGGACCAGCTCGGCCATCCTCCCTCCGATCGCATCCACGGCCGAAACATCGGAGTGGTCGCTGATCGACGGGCCACAGGAGCTCGCGTTCCCTCTGCATACCCGGATCGTCACGGAGTACTTCGGCTCGAAATGATCAACGGACGTTTCCGGCGCCAAGGGCTTGGTCATCACGCGGAATCGCCAGTCGGGGTGGATTCCTTCTCGGCAAGCCCGTGGCACGGATCCCGCTGACCCCGCAGCGGGTCCTCGCGCTCAGCCTGGACCAGGCCGGCGAGTCCGTAGGCCTGCGGCACATGCTCTTCTCCTGACCTACTTCATCCCCGGCATGATGAAGACGGTCCTCACCCTCCGCACCGGCAACGCCTGGGTTCACGTCTGGGCCTACCATGCGTTCGCTCCGCACACCCTCGCGGACACCGCGCACATCGTGAACGTCTTCGGCATCAAGTGACCACCCAAGGGCCGGCCAGGCCGTCGCGTGCCGCGTTGAGCCGGGTGCGCGCTACTGCCAGAGCCGTTACGCTACCGCGCCAAACCCCGACCCTACTCGGGGCCTGTCGTGGGCGGGGCTTGGGCGTCGGGTGGGTTTGGGGCTAACGCAGACGGGACTCGATGGCCTCGATGATGCGCGGGCGGAGTTCAGCGGCGCGGATGACGGCGTCGACGGAGCCGACCTCGACCGCGCGCTGGATGTTGTGCACGCGGTCGAACTCCGCGGCCACCTCGCCGAGCTTCTCCGCACGGACCGACGAGCGGAGCTCGTCGAGCTCCGCGATCAACGCGGCGCGGTCGGCGCCGGAGGCGGCCGTGACGTGGGCCTCCAGGTCTCGCACGCGCGGGTCCGCCGCGGTGCGGGCGTTGACGTCGCCGGAGAACACCACCGCGGCGGCGGGGGCGCCGCCGAGCACCGAGGCGAATGAGCCCTCCAGCGCGAGCACGGTCATGTTCGGGGTCAACGCCTTCGAGAACACCACGAACGCGCCGCCGTGATATCGCGAGATCACGCAGAACACAATGGGCCCGCGGAAGTTCACGATCGCGCGGCCGATCTCGGCGCCGTACTCCAGCTGCAGCTTCCGCATCGACTCCGGCGAGCCGTCGAAGCCCGACAGGTTCGCCAGCACCACCAGCGGCCGGTTGCCGCTGGCCGCGTTGATCGCCCGCGCGACCTTCTTCGACGACCGCGGGAACAGCGTGCCCGCGGTGTAGGTGTCCGGGCCGTCAGTGGGCGGGAAGCCGCGCCGCGGCACCGCCCGTGACTCGATGCCGAGCAGGCACACCGGCATGCCACCGAGATGCACGTCCTGAACCACCGCGGTCTCCGCGTCGGCCATGCCCGCCCAGCGTTCCAGCACCGGGTGGTCCTGGTCGGAGAGCGCCCGCATCACGGTCCGGATGTCGAACGGCTTCTTGCGGTCGGGGTTGGCCTCGGCGGAGAAGATCTCGCCGACGGTGGTGAAGTCGCTGCCCACCACGACATGCGGAAAGTCGGAGATGTCACGGTCGACGGGGTCGGTCGTCTTCGCCCGCCGCGGCGCCTCTTCGCCGGGTGCGACGTACGTGTGGTCGTAGTACGACATCAGCACGTTCCGCGCGGCGGCCAGGTTCGGTGCCCAGTACTGCGCC
The DNA here is from genome assembly GCF_041262585.1 of Planotetraspora sp. GP83. Classification (NCBI taxonomy): domain Bacteria; kingdom Bacillati; phylum Actinomycetota; class Actinomycetes; order Streptosporangiales; family Streptosporangiaceae; genus Planotetraspora; species Planotetraspora sp. GP83. Next base: position 48,193 of record NZ_JBGCBZ010000004.1, read on the forward strand.
TGCCCGTTCGGGCCCATCACCCGGTCGTAGCCGCCGATGCCGAAGTTGTCCTCGGCCGACACGCCACCGGAGAAGTCGAGCGACTGCTTGCCGGTGAGCACCATCGCCGAGTCCGGCGTCATCACCAGGATGCCCTTGGTGTGCATGAGCATCGTCGCCTCGGCGTTCCAGTACGGCTGCGCGCCGACGTTGATGCCCGCGACGACGACGTTGATCTCGCCGCCGTCCTGGGTGAACTCGACGATCCGCTTGAGCGCCGAGGCCACCCAGTCCATGTTCTCCGTGCCCGACTCCATGGAGATCCGGGCGCCGGCGGACAGCGCGTACCACTCCAGCGGCACCCGCATCCGCTCGGCCAGGTCCAGCGCGGCGATCACACGGCGGCACTCCGGCTCCGACACCGCGCCGAGCGACTTCGTCGGGTCGCCGAGCAGCACGACCCTGGTGACGCCCTGTGGGTGCCGCCGGGTTCGCGTGGTGACCACGCCCGCGACGATCGCCGCGGTGTTGCGCCCCTTCGGCCGGTCGACCGGCACCAGCGCGTGGTCGTCGTCGAGGTCGTGCTCGACGAAGTCGCCGAGCAGGCCGGTCAGCTCATACGGGTACACCGTGTTGCGGCTGCTCGCGCGCAGCACCTTCTGCCGGTAGTCGTCGAGCGGCTCGACCGGCTCGACCGACGGCTCGCCGATGGTCAGCTCGGTGCCGCCGGTGGCGTCGAAGGAGAAGCGCACGGCGATCTTGGTCAGCTCGCCGGTCTTCCGGTTGCGCTGCCGCGCGATGAACAGGATCTCCTCCAGCCCGGCGCCCGCGGTCGTCGGCAGCACGCGCCCGGCGATCATCTTCAGCTCCGCGCGGGTGATGTCGCTCGGCGGCCAGATGTAGACCACGATCCGGTTGGTGTTGAGGCGTTTGTTCGACGGTCGCCGCGACTGCGCGCGGCGGATCGAGTCGAGGCAGATGGCGATGGTGTCCTCGGCCGTCGGCAGCGCGACCAGCCTGCCGTCGTGCTCGCGCAGCTCGGTCAGGTCGCGCACCTGTGCGAACGCGACGAGGCGGTCGTCCGACGGGTTCTCCCGCGCCACGCACTGGAAGAGGTAGACCTCCTCGTCCGACGACGGCAGCCGGGTGAGGTCGAACTTGCTCAGCCGCTCCAGTTGCATCCGCTGCGCGATGTACGGGTGCAGGCCGCGGATCAGCCGCTCCTCGGTCATTCCAATGGTCGACGGGCGGAACGTGAAGTGGTGGTGCATCACCGCGCCACCGCTGCCCGCGACGGCGACGGTGAGTCTGCGCACCTGGTTCGGCAGCGGGTGCGCGCTGACGACCTCCTGCAGCGCGGCCGCCATCGCGTCGGAGTCCTCCGGCTGCCTCTCCCACGCGAGATAGATGTCGGCGTCGATGGCATCCTCGCCGCCCGTCAGCTCCGCGAGCCCGCGCAGCGCGCTGCCCAGCGCTTTGAAGCTCACCGCGGAGGAGACCACGCACGAGCCCGCGCGCTCGGCGACCACGAAAGTGCAGCCCGCGACCTCGCTGGTGCGGACGCCGGTGAGACCCTTGTTGCCGTAGTACCGCCGGGTCAGCACTTCCAGCATGACCACGTTGTCCAGGTCGCCGCGAACAAGCCGCTGGCCGAGCAGCCGCACCAGCGGCTCGGTGCTGCGCACCATCTCGGCGATACGCTCGGCGCGGTCCGGCGCGTCCGGGTGCGCGTCCAGGTGGCGCAGGTGCTTGCGGACGTCGGCGTAGACGCGGGCGCGGTTGCGACGCAGCAGCGGCTGGCCGAACCAGGCGAACACCACGCCGCGCGCGAGGTCGGAGACCACGGGGAAGCGGACCTGCGTCGCGGCCACCAGCCGCTCCAGCGCGAGCCCGGCGGGCTCGCGCAGCGTCTCGTCCGGCAGCGGCTCCCGCAGCCACGCGCGCAGCAACGTCGCGACGACCGTGGCGTCGGCGGACGCGCGTTGCTGGGCGAGGAAGATCCGGAACACCGCGGCTTCGAGCTCGGGGGAGCGCTCCAGCTCGGTGACACCGTAGTTCCGGAGCGCCTTGGCCAGCTTGGCCCGGAACGCCTCCGGCAGCCCGGCCCGCTCGACGTCGAGGCTCTGCAGGTAGGTGTGGAAGTACTCGCGGGCGCTGTACACGTGGCCGTCACCGCCGCCGTCCTCGCCCGTCGGCCGGTTGCGGCTCAGCTCGGCGAGGTCGGCGAACACCTCGACGAGTTCGAGCTCCCCGGCCAGCGGCGGGTGGCCGTCCTCGGTGGCCGCCCGCCGCGCGGCGAGGTAGTCGTCGAGCACCCGGCGTTCGTCGTGCGGGTCGACGTCGAAGCCCAGCAGCAGGCTGCGCAGGTCCTCCTGGCCGCGCGTAGTGCGCTCCCCCGCCGGGATCGTCCCGGGCGCGGCGGGCAGGTCCAGCTCGACGGACTCGGCGGCCGAGGTGTCCTCGGCTTCGGCGCCGGCGAGCGCCTCCAGTCGCAGCAGCGGTGCACCGGTCTCCACCTGGCTGCCCACGGACACGACACATTCCTTCAGCCGTGCCTTGAACGGCGCCCGCAGCACCGTCTCCATCTTCATGCTCTCCAGCACCAGCACCGGAGCGCCGGCCTCGACCTCGGCACCGACCTCCAGCGGCGTGGCGACGACCAGCGCCGGCGCGGGCGAGCGGACGACGCCGCCCTCGTCGCGGCTGACCCGGTGCGTCACGCCGTCCACCTCCACCAGGTGGACCGGCCCGTGCGTGCCGGTGAGCAGGCGGTACCGGGCGCCGTTGACGATGATCTGCCCGGTATGCCGGTCGAAGCGGTCGAGTTCGACGTCGGCGGTGCGGACGTCGTCACCCGCTTCGACGCCGACGCGGAACCGATGCGCGCCGACCCGCGCGACGCGCACGCGGTAGCCGACGCCACGCAGCTTGAGGTCCAGCGGCCGGCCGCTCTCATGCTGCACCTGCGGGCGTCCGCCGAACGCCGTCGACAGCAGCCGCTCCCGCTCGACGCGTTCCTCCTCCTCGTACGCCTCGATGGCGGCGGCCGCCAGCGCGACGGCGGAGTGTCGCTGCGAGACGAGCCTGCCCTCGCCGCGGACGCGGTCGATCCAGCCGGTGTCCGCGCTGGCGTCGATCACCTCGGGCTGGTCGAGCAGGTCGAGCACGAAGCTCTTGTTCGTCGCGCCACCCTCGATGATCACCGTGGTCTGCGCCATCGCCCGGCGCAGCCTGCCGAGCGCCTCGTCGCGGTCGCGGCCGTAGGCGATGATCTTCGCGATCATCGAGTCGAAGTCCGCGGGGATGGTGTCGCCCTCGCTGACGCCGGTGTCCACGCGGATGCCCGGCCCGGCGGGCAGGTCCAGCCGCGCGATGCGGCCCGGAGAGGGCGCGAAGTCGCGGTCGGGGTCTTCGGCGTTCAGCCGGGCCTCGATGGCGTGCCCGCGCTCCACCGGCGGCTCGCCTTCGAGCCTGCCGCCGGATGCCACCCGCAGCTGCGCCTTGACCAGGTCGAACCCGGTGGTGGACTCGGTGATCGGGTGCTCGACCTGCAGGCGGGTGTTGACCTCGAGGAACGCGAACAGCTTGTCGACGGGGTGGTAGAGGAACTCGACGGTCGCCGCGCCGCGGTAACCGACCGCGACGGCCAGCCGTTCGGCCGACGCCTTGAGCTCGGCTGTCTGCACAGGGCTGAGCACCGGCGACGCCGACTCCTCGATGACCTTCTGGTTGCGCCGCTGCACCGAGCAGTCGCGGACGCCGAGCGCCCACGCGGTGCCCTCACCGTCCGCGATCACCTGGACCTCGACGTGCCGGGCACCGGTGACCAGGCGCTCCAGGAACACGATACCGCTGCCGAACGCCCTCGCGGCCTCCTGGCTGGTGCGCTCGTAGGCGTCGGCGAGCTCGGCCTCGTTCATGATCACGCGGATGCCGCGCCCGCCGCCGCCCGCGGTCGCCTTCAGCATCAGCGGGTAGCCGATCTCGGCCGCCGCCGCCAAGGCGGCGTCCAGGGTCTCGACCGCACCGCGGCTCCACGGCGCGACCGGCACGCCGGCCTCCTCGGCGATCAGCTTCGCACCGATCTTGTCGCCGAGCTTGCGCATGGCCTCCGCGCTCGGCCCGACGAAGGTGACTCCGACCTTCTCGCACAGCTCCGCGAACGCCGGGTCCTCTGCGACGAAGCCCCACCCGACCCACGCGGCGTCGGCCCTGGTCTCCACCAGCGCGCGCTCCAGCACCTTCAGGTCGAGGTACGGGCGCGCGGACGCGGGACCGAGATCGTAGGCGATGTCGGCCTCGCGCACGAACGTGGCGGTGCGGTCGACGTCGGTGTACAGGGCGACGGTTTCGATGGGTGTCGCGGTCTCCGCGGCCAGCTCCCGGACGGCGTGGATGAGCCGCATCGCGGCCTCACCACGGTTGACGATGACTATACGACTGAACACCCGGCCGAGCCCCTTCTGTTGACTGTGCGCGCCCTTCCCTTGCGGCGCCACCCTCGCGTCTGTACAGCCTTACCTCTACTGGCCGGTAGGGGAACGTCGCACAGGGAGCATGCCACGGCTCCGCAGTTGTGGAGAACGACCAAAACACGTATGCGCGAGCGCGCCGGGTGACCAACCGACTTGCCCCCTGATTTGCGCGACGCCCATGGCGAGGCGATCGCGAACGTCGAACTGGACGCGAGCGGGTTACGGTGTCTCAAATCTCGCACATGCGATGACATAAGAGTAGACGGTGCCGTTCTTGCGATGGGATAGGGCATTTGAGGCCAGCATCTGCGGCTGTAAAGTGGCGAACTGTGACGATGTTTCGAATCAGCGAAGCCGCCGCGCTGCTCGGGGTCAGCGCCGACACCGTACGCCGGTGGGTGGATACGGGCCGCCTGCCGGCGCAGCGGGACGGCAACGGTCACCGGATTCTGGCCGGAGCGGACCTGGCCGCGTTCGCCCGATCCCAGATCGAGACCGACAGTGGTTACGGGAGTTCCTCGGCTCGCAACCGCTTCCGCGGGATCGTGACCGAGGTGGTCAAAGACGCGGTGATGGCCCAGGTGGAGATCGCCGCGGGACCGTTCCGGGTGGTGTCGCTGATGAGCCGCCAGGCGGCCGATGAGCTGGGCCTGGAGGCGGGGGTGGTGGCGATCGCCGTGATCAAGTCCACCAACGTCGTCGTGGAGTCCCTCGATCACGCTCGCGTCGCGAGTCATTAAGTCGCGAGTCATTAAGGAGTACATCGATGCTCAGTCGTCTTACCCGATGGGCTGTCGCAGCCCCCGCCGCCCTGATCTTAGTGCTGGGCGCGGCGGCCTGCGGCTCCCCCGAATCTACGTCGGCCGCGCCCGGCTCAGGTTCCCCCGCCGCCCAGGCGAAGACGCTGACGGTCTTCGCCGCAGCGTCGCTGACCGGCACGTTCACCGATCTGGGCAAGACCTTCGAAGCCGCTCACCCCGGCACGAGCGTGAAGTTCAACTTCGGCTCCAGCGCCACGCTGGCCCAGCAGATCACCCAGGGCGCCCCGGCCGACGTGTTCGCCGCAGCCAGCCCCGCCACGATGAAGACCGTCACCGACGCCTCCCTGGCAGCCGCGCCGACGACGTTCGTACGCAACAAGCTCCAGATCGCCGTGCCGCCCGACAACCCGGCCAAGGTGGATGAGTTGAAGGACCTGGCCGACCCCAAGGTCAAGGTCGCCCTGTGCGCGGCGCAGGTGCCGTGCGGCGCGGCGGCGGTCAAAGCCTTGGACGCCGCCGGGCTCAAAGTCACCCCGGTCACCTACGAACAAGACGTCAAGGCCACCCTCACCAAGGTCGAACTCGGCGAGGTGGACGCCGCCCTGGTCTACAAGACCGACGTGCTGGCCGCCGCCGGCAAGGTGACCGGCATCGTCTTTCCCGAGGCCGACAAGGCGATCAACGACTACCCGATCGCGGCCCTGTCCAAGGCTTCCGCGCCGGATCTGGCCAAGCAGTTCGTCGACCTCGTGCTGTCGCAGCAGGGCAAGGACGTCCTGACCAAGGCCGGGTTCGAAGGTCCCTGACCGGTATGACACCTTCCACGGCATCACCCGGCCGGGACGACGCACAGCGCCGCCCCGGCCGGCCCCGTGGCAACGGCCGGGCGGGCGGCGTGGCGGGCCGTACCCCTTGGGCGCTGCTCCTGCCCGCTGTCTTCGGCATGGCCTTTCTGGTGCTGCCGCTGGCCGGACTGCTGATCCGCGCTCCCTGGCCCACCCTGGGCCGACGGCTCGCCGAGCCGCAGGTGCTGGAGGCGCTGCGCCTGTCGCTGGTGACGGCGACCATCGCGACGCTGGTCTGCCTGCTGCTCGGCGTGCCGCTGGCCTGGCTGCTGGCGCGGGCCGCCTTTCCCGGACGCCGGGTCGTACGTGCGTTGATCACCGTGCCCCTCGTGCTACCTCCGGTGGTGGGCGGCGTCGCACTGCTCCTCGTGCTGGGACGGCGCGGCCTGATCGGCCGGTGGCTGGAAGCCGCCTTCGGCATAACCCTGCCCTTCACCACCGCCGGGGTCGTGATCGCCGAGGCGTTCGTCGCCATGCCGTTCCTGGTCATCAGCGTCGAAGGGGCGCTACGCGCCGCTGACCTGCGCCTGGAGGAGGCAGCCGCGACACTCGGCGCCTCCCGCTGGACCATCTTCCGGCGCGTCACCCTGCCTCTGGTCGCCCCGGGCGTCATGGCCGGAGCCGTCCTGTGCTGGGCCCGCGCTCTGGGCGAGTTCGGCGCCACCATCACCTTCGCCGGCAACTTCCCCGGCCGGACCCAGACCATGCCGCTGGCCGTCTACCTGGCCCTGGAGACCGAACCCGAGGCCGCGATCGTGCTCAGCCTCCTGCTGTTCGCCGTCTCGGTCGTCATCCTGGCCAGCCTGCGCGACAGGTGGGTGACCAGCCCATGACCCTGCGCGCCCACCTGGTCGTCGAGCGGCCGCGTTTCCGCCTGGACATCGACCTCGCGGTCGCACCCGGCGAGGTCGTCGCCCTGCTCGGGCCCAACGGCGCCGGCAAGACCACCGCCCTGCGCGCCCTGGCCGGACTCATCGGCCTGTCCGGTGGCCGCATCGACTTGGACGGGATCCCGCTGCACACCCTCGCGACCGAGCACCGCCCCATCGGGATGGTCTTCCAGGACTACCTGCTCTTTCCGCACCTGTCCGCCCTGGACAACGTGGCCTTCGCCCCCCGCTGCCACGGCGCGTCCAAAGCCGACGCGCGCCGCGAGGCAGCGCGCTGGCTGGAGCGCGTCGGCCTTGCCGACTTCGCCGCGGCGAAACCCCGGCAACTGTCCGGTGGCCAAGCCCAGCGCGTCGCCCTGGCCCGGGCCCTGGCCGCAGACCCCCGCCTGCTGCTGCTCGATGAGCCGCTGGCCGCCCTGGACGCCCACACCCGGCTGGACATCCGCGGTCAACTGCGCCGTCACCTGGCCGACTTCGACGGCGCGACCGTCCTGGTCACCCACGACCCGCTGGACGCCATGGTCCTGGCCGATCGGTTGGTGGTCATCGAAAACGGCGCCGTCGTCCAGCAGGGCACCCCCGCGGAGGTCGCCCGCCGCCCGCGCACCGACTACGTGGCCCGCCTGGTGGGCCTCAACCTCCATCGCGGCGTCGCCGCCGGTCAGCAAGTCATGGTCGGCCAGATGCTCTTCAGCGTCGCCGAGCACCTCGAAGGGCCCGCGTTCGTCGCCTTCTCCCCCGCCGCGGTGGCCCTGTACCGGACCCGCCCCGACGGAACCCCGCGCAACCTCTGGCAGGCCCGCATCGAAGGCATCGAACGGCACGGCGACAACGTCCGCGTCCACCTGGACGGGCCGATCATCGCCTCAGCCGACATCACCCCCGCCGCCGTCGCCGATCTCGACCTGACCCCGGGCCAGCAGATCTGGGCCTCGGTCAAGGCGACCGAAACCCACGCCTACCCCGCATGAACAGCCCACCGCCCCACAACGCCATCTGCCTGGGCGGCCCCTGCCACGGCATGCTCACCCACATCGATCAGGACATCGGCATCGTCACCGTGCCGGTCCCAAGCCACTCACCCGAACATCCCGAAGATCCCGAAGACGCCGACGCGACCGCCCGCTACCGCGTCACCCGCGAACGCGTACATCACCCGTCCTGCGCCGAGCCGTTCATCGCCCTGCACTGGGCCGACCCGCCCGCCGAGAGCTGCCTTTGCGGACGCTAGCCGCGGGCACCCCACAGACGCGCGTCAGCGCAGATCCGGATCTCCACGATCCGGCTGATGTGCCGTCCCCCGCATCGGTCACCCGGCACCACCAGATGAGGCCCCTGCTCCTCCAGGTGGACACCGTCCATCCAGACACCCACCAGCACCTCCGCGTTGCCGAACTCCGGATCGATAAGCGTGCATGGCGCCCGGGTCGAACGCCTGGAACTGAAGCCCAGGCCCGCCTCGCCGCCCACCCCGACCTGGTCGCCCCCGGCTGGACCCTGTACGCGCTCACCGCCGACGACGTCGAGTTCTGGCAGGCCGACCGGCAACGCCGCCACACCCGGCTGCGCTACCAGCGGGACCTTGGAAGGAACCCGGTGTTACGACCTGGCGGCTAGTGCGAAGGCGAGGATCGCACTGGCAGCGAAGTCGTTCGCCGGCTCGACTGTCATCCACGCACCGCTGAAGTCGACGAATCGCGAGTTCCGGTTTCCGGTTCCGCTCGGGGCCTGGTACTTCTCGAACCTGTCGATCTTGTCGGCCGGGCACGGGTTGGCCTGGCCCTCATACCAGTCGAGATTCTGCTCCCGGGACGCGTTGTAGCTGTTGGGCCCGTTCACGACGGCGCCGCGCAGGATCTTCTTGTAGCCGTCCCCGGCGAGGTTGGCGACCTGGTGGTGCGGGCAGCGCGGGAACTCGCTCCCAGCCCCGATGACGAACGAGAGGCCCCAGGCGTTGGCGCCGAGGTTCCAGTCGCGGGCGGCGGTCGCGAGCGCGTCATAGCCGCGGTCGCCGCTCAGCGAGGAGTACAGCCGCGCCGTCGCCGCGACGCCGAAAGTGTTGGACACCACGTCGTAGTTGGAGTAGTTGCCCGCGGCCCGGAACGGGTCGGCGTTCGACCTTTTGAACGCCGGGTCCAGGCCCTTCGTCTTGATGTGGTTCAGCAACTCGGCCTGGGAGACGCGCAACCCGTCGATCGGGCCGTACGCTCGGACTGCCTTGACCAGCTCGGCGTCGGCGAACGATGACGTCTCATAGAGGTTGAGGACGCCGCCGCCCCCGGCGTCGATGTGGTCCTTGGCGTACCCCGCCGCGGCCCGCAACCAGTCGCCGGCCCTGGCGTCGCCGAGCATCCGCCCCGCGACGGCCAGCTCCGTGGCGCCGAGCGTCATGTCGTCACGCCAGCTGCTCTCGCCGTAGTAGTCGTGCGGAACGGTGGTGACCAGCGTTCCCGGGCTGGTGGTCTTGGCCAGTGCGAGCACGTCCGCGGCCTTGCCCAGCCACTGCCGCGCCTTGGCCTCGTCGTGCGCGGCCTCGGCCTGGGCCGCCATCGCGAACGTCGCCGCGACCCGTCCGGCGAGGTTCGGGCTGATGGGCTCGCCAGGCGGCGCGGCGCGGAAGACGGGCCGGTACTTCAGGAAGTAGCCGGCGTCGCCGGGCTTGACCTGCAGCGCGTCGTCCCGCTCCGGCAGGCGCCACACGTCGTGGTCGCCGGTGGCCACACCCTCGAGCCCGTCGCCGATGCCCACCTGGATGTAGAGGGTCTTGGACTTCCCGTCCCACATCTTGTCCAGCCAGGAGAGCCCGTGGTCGATCTCGCCGGCCAGCGTCTTGTCGGGTCGGTTCAGGTTGCTCTGCGCCGCCATCATCATCGGCAGCGCGTAGCTGGTGGTCTCGACGAACTTCAGGAAGTCGCCGGCGTCGAACCAGCCTCCTGCGACGTCGACCGTGGGCGCCCCCGGGATCGCCACCGGAGCGTGATTCATGCTGTCATCGCTGTACAGCCCGGCGCTCTCGTACACCGTCGCCTTGGCGTCGGTCAGATGCGAAGGCCTGCGGTGCAGTTTCCCGTTGACTGTGTCCGCGCCGTCTCGCTGCGTCTGGAAGAAAGTGGCCACGTCCCCGACGAGGCCGCCGAACAGATCCGCGGAGTCACCGATCCGGAAGGCGGGCGAGACGGGCCGTACTGCACCGGTGTTCACCTGGACGCGGAACTCACCCGACTGCCGGAAGGCGGTGAAGTCCAGCTCGTGCACGTACGGGAAGGTGGCGTTCCACCGGCCGAGGTTGGGGCCGACCGTACCGGTGAAAGCGGACTTCCCGGACTTCCCGATCACCGAAAAGGACGCCTGGGAGAGGTCGACATCGGACATCACGTAGGCGCGCTTGGCTTCTTGGGTGCCGTATCCAACCTGGTCGACACGCACATCCCCGTGCTCCTTGACGGGGGCTCCCGCCGCGGTCGAGGCGGTGGTCACAATGCCGGCCATGGCGATGGCCGCGGCGCACACCGTCGCCAAGGACCGGGAAACCGCGGCACCCATGGAACCCCCACTGATTGTTAGTAAACCTTCCTTACATATTTTTGGCAGCGTAGGCGCGCCATGGAGGGGCGTCAAGGGTCGGACCCGTCCCCTGCCCCTCCCCCTGCACAAAACTGTTCAATACTGCTATTAAAGATGCAGAAATGAACTCTCCCTCCTGGAGGCGGCAATGACGACCCACACCGAGGCTGAGATCGCCTCCCAGCCCGATTGCTGGCGCATGGCCCTCGCCCTCTCCACGCAGGCGCTCCCCTCCCCCGGCGAACGCGTCGCCGTGATCGGCTGCGGCACCTCGTGGTTCATCGCCCAGGCTTACGCGACGCTCCGCGAGCAGGCCGGCCACGGCGAGACCGACGCCTTCCCCGCCTCGGAGACCCCCCTCCACCGTCCCTACGACCGCGTTCTCGCCCTGACCAGATCCGGCACCACCACGGAGGTCCTCGACGTCCTCCGCCGCGCCAAGGCGCGACCCGCCGCGGCCGCCGCGCCAAGGACGACCGCCATCACCGCGGACCCGGACACCCCCGTCACCGGCCTCGCCGACGAGGTCGTCGTCCTCGACTTCGCCGACGAGAAGTCGGTCGTGCAGACCCGGTTCGCCACGACCCAGCTCGCCCTCCTGCGCGCCCACCTGGGCGAAGACCTCACCCAGGCCATCACTGACGCCGAGCACGCGCTCACCGTTCCCATCCCCGCAGAACTGGTCGCCGCCGAACAGCTCTCCTTCCTCGGCACCGGCTGGACGTACGGCCTGGCCCGCGAGGCCGCGCTGAAGATGCGCGAAGCGTCACGCTCCTGGACCGAGGCGTACCTCGCGATGGAGTACCGCCACGGCCCGATCAGCATCGCCGGGCCCAACCGAATCACCTGGATGCTCGGCACCGCCCCCGACGGGCTGCGCGACCAGGTCGAAGCCACCGGCGGCACGCTCCTGGAAACCACCCTCGACCCGATGGCCGAGCTCATCCGGATCCAACGCCTGGCGGTCGCCCGCGCCCACGCCGGCGGCCTCGACCCGGACCAGCCTCTTCACCTGACCAGATCCGTCATCCTCCCCGCGTGACAGTCCGCGTGACAGCCCGCGTGACGACCTGCCTGACGACCTGCCTGACGCCCACCCGCGTGACCCGCGCGGCGGACCCGCACGAGACAGCACACCTCGCCGTCCTCCGAACCGGCGCGACACGAAGGAACCCCGATGATGGACGCACCCCCCGTAGCCCTCCACGCCCGCTGACATGATCCTCACCGTCACACTCAACATCGCCCTCGACGTGACGTACCTGGTAGACGGCGTCGACTGGGACGGGGTTAACCGCGTCCGCGCCGTCCACCGCCGCGCGGGCGGCAAGGGCGTCAACGTCGCCCGCGTGCTCGCCGCTCTCGGCCACGAGGTCCTCACCACGGGCCTCGCCGGAGGACCTACCGGCGACGCCGTGCTCGCCGATCTCGCCCTGGCGGGCATCGCCGCCGCCTTCGCGCCGATCGCCGCCGAGTCCCGCACCACGCTCGTGGTCTCCAACCCCGGAACCGGCCCCGCCGCACCGGCGCCGGGCGGTACGGCCGGCGCGAACGCCCCATCCCCCGAACGGAGAAACCGCCCATGCCCCTCGTCGGCATCGACGACATCACCCGGAACGCGCCCGCGGGTGTCGGCGCGTTCAACGTCATCCTGCTGGAGCACGCGGAGGCCATCGTCTCGGGGGCGGAGGCCGCCGGGGCTCCCGTGGTCCTGCAGATCAGCGAGAACGCCGTCAGGTACCACGGCGCGCTGGCGCCGATCGCGGCGGCCTCACTCGCGGTCGCCCAGGCCGCGGCCGTGCCCGTGGCCGTGCACCTCGACCACGCCACCGACCGCGCGCTGGTCGAGGAGGCCGTACGGCTGGGGCTGGGCTCGGTGATGTTCGACGCCTCCGCCCTCGACGACGCGGCCAACGTGGCGGCGACCGCCGACGTGGCCGCCTGGTGCCACGAACGCGGCGTCTGGGTGGAGGCCGAGCTGGGCGAGATCGGCGGCAAGGACGGAGTGCACGCGCCCGGCGTCCGGACCAGACCGCACGAGGCCGCCGGCTACGTCACGCGGACGGGCGTCGACGCCCTCGCGGTGGCCGTCGGCAGCTCCCACGCCATGACCACCAGAGACGCCGCCCTCGACCTCGCCCTGATCGCCGAAATCCACGCCGCCGTTCCCGTGCCGCTCGTGCTCCACGGCTCCTCCGGCGTCCCGGACGAGACCATCCGCGCCGCCGTACGGCACGGCATGAAGAAGATCAACATCGCCACCCACCTCAACAAGGCCTTCACCGACGCCGTCCGCGACTACCTCGCGGTGAACCCCTCCGCGGTGGACTCACGGACCTACGTCAGACACGGCCGAGACGCCGTCGCCCGCGAGGTCACCCACCTCTTGGGCGTCCTCGCGGGCTGACGACGGGAGCGCGTTTCGCGGACTGAGCGACCACCTGATCCACTACCGGGAGGCCGAGGCGGGCGGGCCGCTCGTCACGTCGCCGCCGACGCCGGCGACGAGACGCGCCGGAGGGCGCTGCGCCACCGGCCGAGCAGGAGCATCGCGAGGATCGCGATCGTGGTCATGGCCAGGCCGGCGCCGAGCAGCGCCCCGAGTCGTTGATCATGCTCACGTTCCGGAGCCCATGGCAGAGCGAGCCAGGCGTACCACCCTGGTCCCTGCAGTGGTCCTGCCATCAGAAGGAGCGCGATCCAGGCCTGCACGGCGATGGCGGCCACGAGCATCCTGGTGCGGATCACCGGCCCGATGGCCCGTGGGAGTGGGTCGACGCCCATGGCGACAGCGAGGAAGACGGCGGCGGATGCCACCACGAGGGTCTGGAGGGCGAGCCGTACGGCGAGGCTGGACTGGGCGAGCTCGAACAGGCCGGTGAGATACAGGGCCAGGTACGGCGCGGCGTAGAGGCCCAGCGCGACCCCGGGATGGGAGAGCGCGCGTCCGGCGGCGCTGTTGACCCGATCCCGCGCGAGCGGGTTGGCCTCCTGGTAGAGGGTCAGCGGAGCGCCGAGCACCAGGAGGGCGGGGCCGACGGCGCCCAGCAGCGCGTACTGCACCGCGTGGACGGAGAAGACGGCCGGCCCGTAGGCGCCGACCCCGCCGGCCAGGCCGTACAGGAGGACGAGGAGGCCCGCCAGCCAGGAGGCGGTCCTGCCGATGGGCCAGGCCTGTCCCCGCCGGGCGAGTCGCCGTGCTCCCGCGAGGTAGGCGACCGCCGCGCCGGCAAAGGCCAGCAGCACGATCGGATCGGGGCGTGTCTGGAAGACCAGGGCGCTCGGGGTGAGCGGGGGGACGGCGTAGCCGAGCACCTCGTGTTCGTGCAGTAGGCCCTCTCCTGGCTGAGGCGGGGCGGTGCGCGACAGCGCGACCGCCAGCCCGATCGTGGCGAGCATCACCGCGATCTCGCCGGTGGCGAGCCGGAGGAACGGCGTGCGGGTGGCGCGGGTCTCCAAAGCCGCGATCGTCGTACGGCGATGCCGCCGGCCGAACCAGCCCAAGGCGATCAAGGCGATGACCTTGGCCAGCACGAGGATTCCGTACCGTGATTGCCAGGCCTGGGCCACAGAACCGACGCGGATCCACGCGTTGATCGTGCCCGAGACGCCGACGGCGACGAAGCAGCACAGCGCGAGGGTGCTGAACCGTCGCACCGCCAAGACGAGATCGGCGGATCCGCGCAGGACGGTCACGAGCCCGAACAGCCCGCCGACCCAGACCGTGACGGCCGCGATGTGCAGCATCAGGCTGGAGATCGCGAGGTTGTGGTCCGCGGCCGATGCCGAATGCCCGACGTATGCGGGCGGCAGCACAGCGAAGATCGCCACGCCGAGCAGGAGCGCGCGCCCCCAGGCTCCGAGCGGCAGGAATGCTCCGATCGCGATGATCAGGGCCAGCAGGGTGACCAGCACGAACGCCTGGCCCTGCGGGATGTAGAAGAGGAAGGTGGGCAGCACCCCGGATCGCAGTGCCTCACCTATGGGCAGCCCGAGGAAGTCCGACAGGGTCAAGATCAGCGTGAGGGCCGCGCTCACCGCCCAGCCGAGCGCCCAGCGCCCGGCGGACCGGGTGATCGCCGCCGGTGAGCCGGTGCCGCGTGCGAGCGCCACGGCCGCCAGCAATGTTCCGGCGGTGCCCACCGCGCAGATGTCGTGGACGAGCCGGATGAGGGGAAGGCCGAAGGTCGTCAGTGTGCCCGGCGAGGGCAGCCCTTCGATGGTCGGCCTCGGCCGGCCGCCGCCGAACCACAGCGCGAGCAGCAGTACGGCCAATGCCGCAGCGAGGATGCCGGCGACGGCGAGCGCGCCCTGACGTCGGTTCGGATATCTCATCGTCGGATTCCTCGTATCAGGACCGACCCGCCGCGGTGATCCACCTGTTTTCCCGAGTATGTCCGCAAGCCGCGCCGGGGACGAGGCAAACGCGGAAGACAACGACCGCATGTTGCTCGAAACAGCGAATACGCAAAGCGCGGAGGTCGCCTGATATCCGCGCGCAATCACGAGCGGCGGGTCGCTGTTCCAGCCTCGCCGGAGATATCGAGGGCTTTATCGGATAATCTTCTGGCGTCATGCGCGCCAATCTGCCCTTACGGCTCGCGCGGTCGGCTGCCTTCGCTGTCGTCTGCGTGCTCCTTGCCGTCGGCGCGCACAGGTTCGCCGGAGGCGCCGGCCCGGCACCGCAGATCATCCTGTGGGGTGGGCTGGTCGTCATGGCGGTCTCGGCGTCACTGGCCGGACGCGAGCGGTCGCCTTCGACCGTCATCGGTCTGCTCCTCGCGGCGCAGGTGTTCCTGCACGAACTGTTCGGACCGGCCGTCACCCCTGTGGGAGGACCGCACGGGCACCGCTTGAGCGTGAGCCTGGGCATGCTCATCGCCCACCTCACCGCCGCTCTGATCACCGGCTGGTGGCTGGCCCGGGGCGAAGCGGCGCTGTGGGGCATCCTCCACAGGCTCGGGGCGGGCGCGATCCGATGGCTGGGTCTCCTGCTCGCCGTCCTTCAGGCCGATCTGGCCGGAGCGTCGGGCCCGCTCGTCGTGGGGTTCGAACGTGTCGAAAGGCCGCGGCAGGGCCGGGTCCTGCGGCACTCGGTCATCAGGCGCGGGCCGCCGGTTCTCACCGTCTTCTGAGCTCTCGCGCGAGCGGATGCGTATCCGCGGTCGGGCCGGCTTTCGCGCCGGCCGTGTCAGCTGTACGGCTCGCGCATTTTCGGCATTCACGTAGACGACTGGAGAATCCCTCATGGCACTGACCGCCATCACGCGTCGCGCCGCGGCCATCACAGCCGGTGCCCTCGCGCTCACCCTGGGCCTGGCCATGCCCGCTCTGGCCCACGTCACGATCAACCCGGGCACCGCCGAGAAGGGCGGCTGGACGAAGATCGCGTTCCGCGTTCCCAACGAGCGTGACAACGCCTCCACCACGAAGGTGGAAGTGCAATTCCCGACCGATCACCCGCTGCCCTTCGTCTCGGTCCGGCCGATTCCGGGCTGGGAGGTGAAGCTGACGCGGGGCAAGCTGCCCAAGCCTGTGGTCTCCGACGACGGAGACAAGGTCACCGAGTCCGTCCTGAAGATCACCTGGACCGGCGGGAAGGTCGAGCCGGGCCAGTTCCAGGAGTTCGAGGCGTCGGTGGGCCCGCTGCCCAAGGACGTCGACCAGTTGCAGTTCCCGACCGCCCAGACCTACTCCAACGGCGAGGTCGTCAACTGGGCCGACCCTGCCAAGGCCGACGGGTCGGAGGCGGAGCACCCCGTTCCGTCCCTCAAGCTGGTCGCGCCCTCGGATGACGAGGCCGGAGGCCACGGGTCCATGGGCCAGACGCCGTCCGCCGCTCCGGCAGTCGTCGCGATCAAGAACGACTCGCACGCCACGGATGGAAGCTCCGACAATACGGCCAGGCTGCTGGGCGGGATCGGCATCGTCGCCGGCATCGCCGGGGCGGCCGTCGGTGTCGCCGGACTGCGGCGCTCCCGCGCTTAGCGACTCCAGCAGAGGAAAAGGGGCCAAGCGCCGGCAGTGGGCGCTTGGCCCCCATCCAGCGTGATCATCGCCGCCCCTTGGCGTGCATTTCTTCTCCAATCGCTCGGAGTCGGAAATATGAAGTTCCTGAGCCTCAGAGCCCTGTTTCTGCTCTGCCTTTCCTGCGCGCTCCTGACGGTCTCGACTGCCCCCGCGCTGGCTCACGACAGCCTGAAGAGCAGTTCCCCCGCGAACAACGCCGTCGTGTCCGGGGTCGACCAGATCGAGCTGGAGTTCAGCGCGCACGTCAGCTATCCCGTGGTGATCCTCCACGATGCGGCGGGGCGCCGCTTCGAGTCCGGCGCTCCCCGCACCGATGGCCCGAAGGTCCTCGAAAGCGTCGCCGGGCCGCTTCCCTCGGGGAGCTATGTCATCGCGTGGCGGGTCGTCTCCTCCGACGGCCACCCGGTCGAAGGCGAGATCCCCTTCACGGTGCGGTCCTCGGCTGATCCATCGGCGGGCGTGGCGGCCCCGGCCACCTCGGCGGCCTCGGCGAATCCCGCCACTCCGGCGTCAACCGCCGACCAGACGTCAGGCGTTCCCGGTTGGGTCTGGGCGGGTCTGGCCCTGCTGGTGATCATCGGCGCGGTGGCCCTGCTCGGCGGGAGGAAGAAGGACGAGCGTCCCGGCACGGACCCCATCACCTGACACCAGGCGGGCCCGATCGGCTTTCCGCCGCGATCACCATCGGGGAGACGCCTTCCACGCCGATGCCCGCAGGGCATGCCCCGCTGTCAGCCCGCCGTGTGCTCGGCTGCGACCGGCGCGGTCACGCTACCCCGGGCGTCGGCGGCCCAGCGCCGCGCGGTCGAGCTGCTGCTCGGCCGCCGCGCGGGAGCGGGCGCCTCGCTGTCGGTCTCCCTCGGAGAGGTGGACCGGGTGCTGCGAACCAGCGGAGTCGCGCCCGAAGGGCTGCACGAGGCCGTCGTACGGCTGCGCGGCCCGGTTCGCGATCTGGCCGGAGAGAGCGCGGCCCATGCGGCGGCCTGGCGGCAGGCGTTCGCGCGGCTCGACGCTCTCGTCGCCGGTCGTCCGGAGCTGTCCGGCTGGCGTTCATGGCTGGAGACCACCGGGCTGGTCAGAAGGCTGGCTCCCACCCCCGACGAAGCGCGCCCGTTGCTCGACCACCTCACCGCGGCGCTGGACCGGCTGCCCTCACCGGGCGTTCCTCTCAGCCGCCTGGCCTCCGAAACCTGCGGCGACGCGCATGCGCTGGACGAGGGACGCCCCCTGGCCACATTCGCGCTGTCGGCGGCGCGAGCGCTGGGCGGCAGGCCGTACGCGAGCGAAGGCGGAGCGGACGCCCGCCGCGCGGCCTGGGCCGCGGTCGGCGTCCACCTCGACGACCTGTCCTCCCTCGTGCTCTGCCTGGGCCTGCCCGGCGACGACCGCACTCCCACCGGGCGCATGCTCAAGGCGGCCACGGCCGCGGGCGAGCCGTGCGTGCTGACCCTTCGCCAGCTACGCCGCCACGAGACTCCGCTCAGCGCCGGCCTGGTCAGGATCTGCGAGAACCCCGTCGTGGTCGCCGCCGCGGCCGACGAGCTCGGGCCCTCCTGCCCGCCGCTCGTCTGCACCGGTGGCCGGCCGTCGGCGGCCGTCTGGCGGCTGCTGGAGCTTCTCGCGTGCGGAGGCGCCGCGTTCGCCTACCACGGGGACTTCGACTGGGGCGGGGTCGCCATCGCCTCCGCAGTCCACGAACGGCTCCGCTTCCTGCCGTGGCGCTTCGACGCCTCCTCCTACGAGGCGGTGCCCTCATCGGCGCCACTGACCGGCCGCGCCTGCGCGACGCCCTGGGATCCGGAGCTGGCCCACGCGATGACGCGGCGCGCCGTACGGGTCGAGGAGGAGCTCGTCCTCCCCGATTTGCTCACCGACCTCGCCGCGCACGCGTAAGGCGAACTCTTGAAGCCTGCTCGACGGCACAGTAATGTCATTCGCTCGCTACGAGCGATCATTGACCGGCAGTTGACAAGAAGTTAC
Organism: Planotetraspora sp. GP83; assembly: GCF_041262585.1. Taxonomy (NCBI): domain Bacteria; kingdom Bacillati; phylum Actinomycetota; class Actinomycetes; order Streptosporangiales; family Streptosporangiaceae; genus Planotetraspora; species Planotetraspora sp. GP83. The sequence continues at coordinate 66,717 of NZ_JBGCBZ010000004.1, forward strand.
ATTACGTCGGCAGATCGGGGGGGTCCTCGAAGGGAGAACCGTTCCTCATGGTGCGACGAGTCCTGATCTCCACTGCGGCAGCCGTACTCTTCCTGGTTTGGGGTGTTCCATCAGCCGCCTTCGCGGTGGACGGCACGCGAACTCCATCATCGCCCTCCTACACGGTCGCCCTGACCAGCAACGCGTCGGGCAGCACATGGACAGGACACGAGAGCGTCACCTTCACCAACCCGTCCGCGGACCCGTTGGCCGAGGTCTACCTCCGGTTGTGGGACAACTACCACGGGACCTGCCCCTCCACACCGGTCACCGTGACCAACGTGACCGGGGGCACGCCGTCCCCGCTGTCCGTCGCCTGTACCGCGCTGAAGATCACACTGCCCACCCCGCTCAACCAGAACCAGAGCACCTCGGTCGGGTTCGACCTGAGCATCGTGGTGCCCACCGGCGCGGACCGGTTCGGCCACGACGGGTCCTACAACTTCATCGGCAACGCGCTGCCGGTGCTGGCAGTCCGCGACGCGAGCGGCTGGCACCTCGACCCGTATACCAACAACGGTGAGTCCTTCTACGCGCTCATCAGTGACTACTCGGTCACGCTGGACCACCCGGCCTCGCTGCTCGTGCCCGCCACCGGCACCTCCGTCGACACGCCGGGGACGTCCGGCCGTACGATCACCAAGGCCACCGCCAAGAACGTCCGCGAGTTCGCGTGGGCGGCCGGGCCGTTCGTCAGGACCACCGGCACCACCACCACGGGCGTCGTGGTGAACGTCTACCGGGTGAGTTCGGTCAGTGCGGGCAGCGCCGGCTCGATGATGACCACCGCGAAGAACGCGCTCGTCGCCCACGCCGGGCGGTTCGGGGCCTATCCGTACGGCGAGACGGACGTGGTGCTGGACAACAACTTCTGGTTCGGCGGCATGGAGTATCCCGGCTTCGTGCTCGACGTGGTCAGCTCCACGGCCCTCGCCCACGAACTGGCCCATCAGTGGTGGTACGGCATCGTCGGCGACGACGAGTACAACAGCCCGTGGCTGGACGAGTCGTTCACCGACTACGCGACCGACCTGTACAACAACATCTCGGGCACCAACTGCTGGAACAGCGTCTCCTGGCAGTCGCCGGCCGAGAAGATCAGCAATTCGATGGCCTACTGGGACGCCCATTCGAGCCGGTACGGAACCGTGGTCTACAACTACGGCAAGTGCGCGCTACACGACCTGCGGCGCACGATCGGCACGACGGCGATGCAGAACCTGCTGAAGAGCTACGCCACCGCCCACTGGTACGGGATCTCGACCACCGCGGACTTCAAGGCCGCCGCCCAGGCCGCGACCTCGGTCGACCTGTCGTCGTTCTGGACCACTCACCGCATCGACGGCTGACCGGTTCGCTCGGTCAGGTGCTCGCGGGGGAGAGCTCGGCCGCGCCCTCCCCCGACGCCGCGCCCTCCCCCGACGCCGCGCTGTCCCCCGAGGTCTCGGCGGGCGCCGGCGCGGGTGGCGTACGGACGGCGACGAGGCCGAGCGCGATGGCGGTGAGCGAGCAGACGGCGAGCACCGGCCAGACCTGGTGCCCGAGCTGGATGAACAGCCAGCCGCCCACCAGCGGACCGGCGGCCGTGCCGAGCCCGACGACGAACTGGAAGGCGCCGATGTACCTGCCCTTGAGACCCGGCGGGGCCGCGATGCCGGGGTACGCGTAGATCGCCGGGCCGCTGACGATCTCGCCGAGCGACCAGATCAGCGTGCCGGTGATGACGACGGCGGGGCCCATCGGCAGGCCGTAGAAGGCGACCCCGGCCCCGACCAGGGCGAAGCCCGACACGACCGTCACCCTGAACGGCCAGCTCTGCGAGAGCTTCGTCACCAGCAGCTCGAACGCGATCACGATGAAGCCGTTGAGGGACACCGCCAGCGTGTACCAGAAGATCTTCAGCCCGGCCGCCTTCACGTCGAGCGGCAGCGTGGACAGGTACTGCACGTAGACGATCGAGTGGAGGAACATGGCGGCGAGGTAGAGGACGAAGCGCCGGTCGCGGAGCACCGCCAGGTGGCGCGGTCCGGACTCGCCGGTCCCGGTGCTCGTGCCGGCGGCCCGGCCGGGCGGCAGCGCGACCCGGGCGAGCGCGGCGTAGACGAGCGCGATCAGGGCCTGACCCAGGAACAGCAGGTCGTAGCGCTGGTGGTTGAGGTTGTACAGCGCGAACCCGATCAGCGGCGCGGCCGTGGCGCCGACGTTCAGCCCGAACCGGTACATCGCGAAGATCATGATCTGCCGGCCCTCGGGCGTCAGCTCCGAAAGGAGCGTGGCGGAGGCGGGCCGGTACATCTGGCCCATGAGGCTGACCAGAGCCACCGCGCACAGCAGCAGCGCGTAGTTCGGGAGGAACAGCAGCGAGGCGATCAGCGCGCTCGAGCTGCCCATGCTGATCACGGTCGCGTTCCGCGCCCCGAGCCGGTCGGCCAGCGCCCCGCCTATGAGGACGCCGACGATCGCGCCCGCGCCGTGGACACCGAGCGCGATCACGGCCTGGCCTGCCGAATAACCCCTGGAGGTCAGGAACAGCACCAGGAAGATGTTGAGGAACCCGCTCAGGCGGTTCACGAATATGCCGGCCAGAAGTATCTTCACCGCCAGCGGCGACTCACGGAACGTCGCCCACACGGTGGCCCTGTTCTTGGTGGCGGTCTTCTCGGTAGCGGACCTCTTGGTGGCGGTCATCGTCATAGTTTCCGCGAACCGTTTCACGTCCTCAATCGCAATCGTGCGGAAAAACCGCCGAATCTGAGCGCCTCGCCTGACACGGAAAATGGCGCGCATTATAACAGCCCTGCTGTCGATTTACATCCCTCACGCAAGCAAATCGAATCGCGCAATTGAGAAGATGCACCCCTGTCCGGCTGGTTGTGACGATAAGTCCGCGTCGCAGCGTGATCGTGCACAGGGCTCCCAGCCTCGCGTACGCCGAAGTCCGACCCCCGGAGAGGACTCGAATGATCAGCGGAACCTTCTGCCGGCTGGACGACCCGCTGCCCAGCCTCCGGCTCACCCCCATCGACGACGGTCCGGCCCTGCGCCGGTACCCGGGCCTCGCGGCATGCCGCGACCTGATCGGTAACACCACTCTGCTTGACGTGCCGTCCCCCGAGGGCGGCGCGCGGATCGCGGCCAAGTGCGAGTTCGAGAACCCGGCCGGCTCGGTGAAGGACCGGGTGGCCTACGCGCTGCTGTGCGAGGCGATCCGCGGCCACGACGAGAGCGGACCGCCACTCAAGATCCTCGACTACTCCGGCGGCAGTCTGGCCAGGGCGTTCGGCTACCTGGCGCAGTTCACCGGCATCCCGATGCGGTTCACGCTGCCGGCCTTCATCCCCGCGAGCTGGCTGCGCGCCATCGAGGCGTACGGCGTGCAGGCCGACCTGGTGGACGGCGCCAAGGGGATCATGGGCATCGTCGACCTGGCCCTGGACATCGCCGCGAAGGACCCGAGCTGGACGCTCCTCTACCAGCACCGGAACCTGGCGAACGTCGCCGTCCACCTCTACGGCACCGGCCACGAGATCCTGCGCCAGCTCGGCGACAGGAAGCCCACGCACTGGATGGCCGGGATCGGCTCAGCGGGCACGCTCGCCGGTGTCGCGCTCGCCCTGCGCGCGAAGTTCCCCGATCTGGCGGTCGCCGGCATCACCCCCGCCGAGATGCCGTACGGCACGCCCGCCCTTCCCAACACGCAACCCAAGTTCTCCGGTGGTGGCGGGCTCGGCTACGGGCTCCTTCATCCCTTCGTCGAGTCGTTCGTCCCGGACACCACGCACATCACGCTGACCGCCCCCGAGGCGTTCTCGGCGATGCGCCGGTTCCTCGACCTCACCGGCATCCGCATCGGGAGCTCCTCGGCCGCCAACTGGCTCGCGGCGTGGCGGCTGGCCGAGACGCTGCCGCCGGACGCCCTCGTCCTCACCGTGTTCGCCGACGCGGGACCACCAGAGGAATGGGAACGCGCCGTTTCCTCTTAGGAGACTGATCATGGCTGGCCTGCCGCAAATTCTGGCTCGCGCCGAGGAGGATCTCCACACGGTTATGGTCCGGGACCCCTCGATCCACAGCGTCGGAGAGGCGCTCCTCCATCCGATGATCCCCGCGATCTGGGCTCACCGCCTGGCCCACGCGTTGATCCGGCGCCGGCACCGCGTGCTGGCACGGTTGGTGAGCAACGTCGCGCGCGTCGTCTCCGGCGGCATCGAGATCCATCCCGGAGCCGTGGTGGGACGCCGCGTCTTCATCGACCACGGGGCCGCCGTGGTGATCGGCGAGACCGCGATCGTCGGCGACGACGTGACGATCTACCAGCAGGTCACGCTGGGTGCGGTCGGCTGGTGGCGCGACAGTCTGAGGCCCCCCGGAGAGCGCCGCCATCCGCGAATCGGCGACCGCGTGGTCGTCGGCGCGAACGCCACCGTGCTCGGCCCGATCGACGTGGGCGACGACGCGGTGATCGGCGCCCAGTCACTGGTGCTGCACGACGTCGCCCCGGGGACCCACATGGGCGCCCCGGCGGCGGCACCCCATCAAAACGGCATGAGCCGGCGATTACCGAAAGTAGGGATCCGATGACGACCGCTGTGTCCACCGACACCCACTGGAACGAACTGAACACCGACTACGACGTGGTGCTGGCCACCGACCCGTCGAACGTCGCGCTGCTGGCCGGCGTGCTCGACCTGCTGCCACGCGACGCCAAGAGCCTGCTGGACCTGGGCAGCGGCACCGGCCGCCTCACCGCGATGTGCCGGGAGATCCTCCCCGACGCCGAGTTCGTCGGCCTGGACCCTGCGCCGAACATGGTGGCCGACGCCCGCGTGAAGTTCGCCGGCGACCCGAAGACCCGGTTCGTGGAGGGCGCGGCCGAGGACCTCTCCCAGTTCGCCGACGAGTCCTTCGACGTCATCATCTCCAGCTTCGCCCTCCACCACCTCAGCCACGAGGACAAGCGGGTCTCGGCGGCCGAGGCGTTCCGGGTGCTCAAGCCCGGTGGGCGGTTCATCAACGCCGACCAGTACTGCCGGGTGATGGGCGAGCCCGGCGATCGCGACCGGGTGCTCGACGTCTTCGAGCTGCTGACCGCCAAGGCGCGCTACTACCTCCTGCACGCCAGCCTTGAGCGCATGCTGCTCCAGCTCGACCTGCTGCCGCTGTTCATCCGCGAGGACGGCGAGATCCTGGCCACCGCCGAGTTCTGGGTCGAGGCGCTTTCCGACGCCGGTTTCGCGGACCCGCGGATCGTCGCGACCGAGCCCGTGGAGCTGTTCAACCGGGTCGTATGGGCGACCAAGCCGGGCCAGTGACGGCCCGGGAGGACCAGTCGGCGCAGCCGCGTGGCCGCCGGAAGATAGGGAGCTGGTGCCCATGAGCAACCTGATCAGGCGGGCGACGGGCGTGGTGCTGCGCGGTGCCGAGCTGGAGTATCGGCCGCACGGCGAGTGCTGGGTGAGCCCGATGGTCGGCCCCGAGATCGGTGCGCAGTTCGTCACCGTCGACGCCGTCAAGATCCCGCCTGGCGGCCGGTGGGCGCCGCCGGAGGCCGCGGGCGAAGAGAACGTCGCGGTGGTGCTGGCCGGGTCGGGGGCCGGCACCGTCGACTCCGAGTCCTCGCCGATGGGCGCGGCCTCCGCTCTGTACTCGCCGACCGGCAGCGCCTACTCCGTGTCGGCCGGCGACACGGAGATGACGGTCTACGTGTGGGGCAGCGTCCTGCCCGAGGGCAGCCCCCGGGGCAGCAGGCCGGCCAGGTTCCGCTCGCTGTGGAACGCCGAGACCCGGCTCGCCGGCTTCCCCGGCACCGGGCAGGTCGCGTCGGCGAGCCGTACGGCCACGATGAACTTCCTGTTCTGGCCGGGCACCGGCAGCGCGCGCCTGTGCCTGCACTGCGGGATCATGATGCCTGAGGAGACCTTCAACGTTCACCTCCACCCCGCGAGCGACGAGGCCTACTTCGTCTTCGAGGGCACCGGGCAGTTCTACCTCGAGGACCGCTGGATCGACCTGGGCCCCGGCGACGGGGTCTTCGCGCCGCCGAACGTCCTCCACGGGGCCCGTAACCCGCAGTCCGGCGAGGAGGCGCGCCGCTTCGTCGCGTTCGGCGGGCCGACCCCGTTCGACCCGGCGCTGTACGACTTCGCCGGCGTGTCCGCCGAGGTCCGGTGATGTGCCGGATCTTCGGTTGCCTCGACCAGGAGGTGACCCCTCACCATCTGCGGACCCTGTCGGCGCTCCAGCGGCACGGTGGGCCGGACGCGCAGGTCAGCCGCCTCCTGGGCGACTCCGCTGTCGGCAACAACCGCCTGGCCATCATGGACGTCGACGGCGGGGACCAGCCGTACACCGAGCTGGGCGGCCGGATCCAGGTCGTCTTCAACGGGGAGATCTACAACCACGCGCGGCTCAGGAGCGAGCTGCGCGGCAAGGGCTACGCCATCCCGGACGAGTGCGACGGGTCCGTCATCCCGGCCCTCTACCTGGAGCACGGCGCCGACTTCCCCGAGCGGCTGGACGGGATGTACGCGGTGGCCGTGCTGGACCTGCGGGGCGACGGGCCCACGCTGGTCCTCGCGGTCGACGACATCGGCATGAAGCCGCTGTACTACCACCGCAAACCGCATGAGAGCCGGTTCTACTTCGCCTCGGAGATACCGGCGCTGCTCGCCGTGCCGGGCGTGGATCCGGAGCCGGCGCAGTGGAGCCTGGACTCCTATCTGGCCACGAAAACGCCGTTCGGCGAGCAGACCGCCTTCAGCCACATCCGTGTCATGCCACCCGCCTCGACGGCGGTGGTCCGCCCGAACGGCGAGTTACGGATCTGGCGGCGCGGTGGGGACACGCCCCAGGACCCTACGCATGACACGACGCGGGACACAACGCGGGACACAACGCGGCGCGCGGCGACCGGCGCCAGCTTTGATGTCTCGGTCCGGGAGACGCGCGAGGTGCTGCGCGGCGAGGTGCAGCGCCTGCTGGTCGCCGACGTCCCGGTCTCCACCATCACCAGCGGCGGGCTGGACTCCAGCCTGGTCACGGCCTTCGCGGCGGAGGCCGCGCCGGCGCTGCACAGCTTCAACATCGCCTACCAGGGCGACTGGCCCGCGGACGAGCGCCACTACGCCCGCGAGGTGGCCGAGCGCTGCGGAACCGTCCACCACCAGGTGCTCGCCGACCCGCGGTCGTTCCCCGACCTGCTGCCCGACGTGGTCTGGCATCTCGGGCAGCCGAACGCCGACCCGATCACGCTGAGCACCTACCTGCTGTTCCGGGAGGTCAGCCAGGCCGGGTTCAAGGTCGCCCTGACCGGCGACGCGGCGGACGAACTGTTCGGCGGATACGACCGGATCACGCAGGCGCTCGCCACGGCGGGCGACGACTGGGTCGATCCCTACGTCGAGGCGCTTGCCGCCGTGCCGTCGGCCATGCGGACCAGGCTCTACACCGGCGAGTACCGGGACTACATCGAGCGCGAGGGATCGGTGTCCTCCCGGCTGGCCGAGCAGCTCCGCACCTCGCGGCTGGACCGGATGGCGCGGCTGTCGGAGATCGAGATCGGGCTCCGGCTCCCCGCCTACCATCTCCGCCGGGTCGACCACCTGAGCATGGCGCACGCCGTGGAGGTGCGGCTGCCCTTCTGCCAGCCCGCGGTCGTAAGGCTGGCCGGCCGGCTGCCGGTGGACCACAAGGTGCTCGGGGACCGGCGCAAGAGGGTGCTCTACGCGGCGGCCGGGACGTCCCTGCCCCGCTCGGTGCTCGACCGGCCCAAGCAGCCGTTCACCCTGCCCATCCAGGCCATGCTCCGCTCGGGGGAGCCGCTGCTCGACTTCGCCAGGAGCGTCCTGTCGCCGTCCCGGCTGCGGCGGGACGGGCTGCTCGATCCGGCCGCCGTGACGGGGCTGTTCGAGCACCAGCTCCAGCGGCCGTCAGCCACAGCGGCGTCGGCGATCTGGGCACTGCTGATCTACCAGTTATGGATCGACCAGTTCGGCGTGCGCAGATGGGCCGCCACGGGCCAGGGGGCGGTCAGGTGATCGGGTACTTCGCCTACGCCGAGGGGAGTCCCTGCCCCACGCTCGTGCTGGACAGGACCCCGCTCCCCGAGGAGGAGGGGGAACTGCTGGGCGTGCTCACCGCCGTCCGGCAGTGGCTGATCTCCCGAGGGGTCGGCTCGGTGCTCAAGATCGCACTCATCGGCCGGTCGCCGCATCCCGCCTTCGACCTGGACTACCGGTTCGTCCAGGCCCTCCCTGGCGACGGCTCCGGGTTCGACCTGGGCGGGAGTTGCGGGCACTCCATTCTGGCGTCGGTCGTCGCGGCCACCCGCCTGGGCTGGCTCCGGCCACTGGCCCCCGGCGACCGGGTGCGGGTGCAGGTGCTGAACAACGGCGACAACATGGTCTGCGAGGTCGACGAGGCCGACCGGCACCGCAACCGGTTCACCGTCCACCTCTTCCACCAGCCGTCGAACCGGCTCGGCGACCTGCTGCTGACCGGTGAGCCGGTCACCTCGGTCGAGGCCGTCGGCACCCGGATCCCCGTCTCCCTGGTCTCGATGGGCAACCCGTACGTCTTCATCGACGCCGCGGACCTCCGCGTCGGAAGCCGGCGGGAGCTGTTCGCGAACGATCCCGTGCTGTTCTCACGGATGTCGGAGGTGCGGGCCGCCGCCGCGTCGCTGCTGCGCTGGCCGGTCACCGGGACGTTCCCGAAGGTGGCGATGGTCGGGCAGTTCACGCCCGGACGGCTCGCCGTACGGGCCATCTCGGTGCCGAGCTGGCACCCGACGCTGGCGCTCACCGGGGCGACCTGCCTCGGCGCGGCCTCCGCGATCGAGGGCACCATCCCCTTCCGCCTGGCCACCAGGGCGGGCTGCACGCCTGGTTCCGTCGAGATCGACACTCCCGGAGGGAGCACGAACGTCTCCACCGCGATCAGCGGCAACTCGCCGGAGAGCGCGCTGCACTGGGTGAGCATCAGCGGCAAGACCGTCCGCTTCCTCGGTTCCGTCGCCGTCGAGCCACTACATCGCTTTGTTGGCAAGGAGAGTGCCGAATGCCTGTCTCTGCTGGCTTGACCATGTTGAAGACGCGATCGTTATCGGACCTCTTATCGGTCCTGGAGAGCACCGCGCCCACCGCCGACGAGCACGGCAGGCCGGCCGATGACGCGCTGGAGGCCCTTCGCGGCTCGGGGGTGCTGGGCGCGGCCGTCCCGGTGTCGCACGGCGGGTGGGGCGGCGACGCCACTGACACCAACCGGCTGGTGATACGGGTGGCCCGCGCGGACGCCTCGATGGCGATCGTGCTGTTCCAGCACTTCGCCGTCACGGCGCGGCTGGTTGAGCACGGGACCCACGAGCAGCGGGAGCGCATCCTGCCCGAGCTGGCCTCGGGGAGGTGGCTGGCGGCCTCCGCCTGGAGCGAAACCGGGGCCGGGGCGAACAAGCGCGACCTGTCGACCGTCGCCGTTGCCCACGACGACGGGACCTGGGAGATCAACGGCGTGAAGGCCTTCGTGACCGGCGCCGGGATCGCCGACGTCTACCTCGTGCTCACCCAGTCCGGGGACAAGGGCGTGCAGGAGGTGGCCTACGGTGCGGCGGGCCAGACGTTCTTCCTGGTGGAGGCTACCAACCCGGGGCTGGTCAACAACCCGGCGATGGACCTCGTCGGCATGCGGAGCTCGGCGACGGGCGGCATCACCCTGCACCGCTGCCTGGTGCCCGACAGGGACCGGCTGGGCGAGCCCGGCCAGGCCGCGAGCATCATCGCGCGGGTGCGGGACTCCGGCGCGTCGCTGGGCGCGGTCAGCGTGGGAGTCGCCGAGGCCGGATACGCCCACCTGGTGGCCGGGCTGGGCAAACGCGGCCAGCTCGAGAACCAGGCGGTGCGCCACCAGCTCGTCGACCTGGCCACCCGGATCGAGGCGGCCAGGGCCATCGTCGAGCAGGCCGGTCGCAGGGACGCCGAGAACCCTGGGCTGACCACGCTGCACAGCAAGCTGTTCGCCTCGGCCGTGTGCGAGGACGTCATGGCCGACGTCGCGCGGATGCTCGGCAGCGCCGGCTTCCTCCGGTCGCACCTGGTGAACCGCCTCCAGCGGGACGCCCGCGCCGTGGCGCTCATGGGGCCGACCAACGACCTTTGCCGGGAGCTGGTGAGCGCCCAGTGGCTGAGCTGACCACGCGCGGCGAGGCCGCCGATCTGCTCGTGCGCAACGCGCTGCTGGTCACCCCGGACGGCGTGACGCCCGGCGGCGTGACGGTCAGGGACGGCCGCATCGCGGAGATCGTGCCGCCCTCGGCAGAGCCGCCCGCGCGGAGCGTGATCGACGCCCGGGGGCGTTACGTCATGCCCGGCCTGATCGACTCCCACGTGCACTTCCGCACCCCCGGGCTGACGCACAAGGAGGACTGGCGGCACGGAAGCCGCGCCGCGGTGGCCGGGGGCGTCACCACCGTGATCGACATGCCCAACACGGTGCCGCCGCTGGCCGATCCCGCCGAGGTGGCGGGCAAGGTGGAGCTGATCAGCGGCGATTCGCTGGTCGACTTCCGGTTCCATCTGGGCGTCCGGCCCGATCGCGTGGACCTGCTGGCCGGCGCGGACCCGGCGGCCGCGGTCAGCGCCAAGGCGTTCCTCGCCGGCCACCACACCGCACCCAACGTCATCCGCGACCCCGAGGTGCTGCGCGACGTGTTCGCCACCGCGGCCGGAGCGGGGCTGCGGCTGCTGCTGCACGCCGAGGACGACGCGGTGTTCCAGCTCCTCGACGGCTGGCGCGGCGCCCCGGAGGCCTACAGCGACTACGAGCCCCACCGGCCCCGCAGCGGGGCCATCGTGGCGGTCGCCAAGGTGATCGAGCTCGTCCAGCGGTACGGCACGGCCGTCCACATCGTCCACGTGTCCACGGCGGAGGAGGCGGACCTGCTCGCCGCGGCGGCGGCCCAGGGGCTGCCGGTGACGTTCGAGGTCACCCCGCACCACCTGTCGTTCACCGCCGCCGACGTGGCGCGGCTCGGCGCGCGGGCCCGGCTCAGCCCGGCCATCCGGTCCATGCACGACCGGGAGCGGCTCTGGGAGGCCGTGTGGCAGGGCCAGGTCGCCACCATCGGGAGCGACCACGCCCCGCACGGCCTCGACGAGAAGCTACGCGCTCCGGCCGACGCCCCGCCGGGGCTTCCCGGTGTCCAGGAGCTGCTGCCCGCGGTGTTCACCGGCATGGCGGCCCGCCGTCCGGACGCCGATCCCGGCGTCCTGCTCCGGCTGATCGCCCGGCTGTGTGCGGACAACCCGGCACGGCTCTTCGGCCTGTCCGCCCGAAAGGGGCGAATCGCCCCGGGACTGGACGCGGATCTCGTAGTGTTCGACGCGCAGGAACGATGGACCTTCGGCCCGGTCGAGCCGCGCAGCAAGTGTGGCTGGTCAGCCTACGACGGCTGGACTTTCGTGGGCCGTCCCACGCTGACCGTCCGCCGGGGCGAGGTCGTCTGGGACGCCGGACGGGACCGGTTCGGCTCGCCCGGCGGCGTCTTCCTTCCCGCCGGGCGGCCCGGCGACCTGGACCGGAACGGAGGTCTCTTTGACGAGAATTCTCATGCTCATGCCGTACCAGCAGTACGTCCGTAAGGCGGTGGCGGAGGGCTTCCAGGTCTACGCGATCTGGGATCCCTCGTACGAGTCGCCCGCCTACCTGGACGCGGTGGCGGCGCATGCCGAGGAGCTGATCCTGGCCGACTTCTCCGACGTGGCGGCCCTGCGCCGCCTCGTCGCGGAGACGGCCAGGCGGCACGACGTCGCCCACGTCCTGCACCTCGGCAAGGAGGACACCCAGTGGGCCGTCTGCGACGAGGCCGGCTCGCTGGGGCTCGCGCCGAACCCGCCGTCCGCCATCCGGCAGATCAACGACAAGGCCGCGATGAGGGGGCTGCTGCGGGAGCACGGGCTCTCACCGGTGCGGTTCGCCGCCGTGGACTCCCCCGCCGAGGTGCCACGCGTGCTCGGCGCCTTCGACCTGCCCGTCGTCGTCAAGCCGACCGGCCTCGACGGCAGCCGTGCCGTACGGCTCGTCCGTGACCGGGCGGACCTGGACGAGTGGGCCCAAAGCCTCGACGCGTACGGCTACACAGGCCCGGTCCTGGTCGAGGAGCGGCTGCGAGGGCCGGAGTTCAGCGTGGAGACCCTCACCGCGGACGGCACGCACCACGTCCTCGGCGTGACGGCCAAGAGGCTGGGGCCGCCGCCGGGCTTCGTGGAGGCGGGCCACCTGCACCCGGCGCCGCTCACGGAGGCCGTATGGGCCTCGATGACCGGTCTGGTCACCGCGTTCCTCGACGCGGCGGGCTACCGGTTCGGGCCGGCGCACACGGAGGTCATCCTGACGGCCGGCGGCCCGAGGATCGTCGAGTCGCAGACCAGGGTCGGCGGCGATCGGATCCCTCTGCTGATCGAGCTGGCCACCGGCTTCGACGTCGAGGCGGCGGTCTACCGGGCGCTCCGGGGCGAGCCGGCCCGGCCACCCGCCGCCGAGCGGATGGGCTGCGTCGAGTTCTTCGACCTCGGGCCGGGGCTGCTGGAGTCCCTCGACGGTCTCGACGAGATCGAGGCCCTGCCGTACGTGCACGCGCTCAAGGTGAAGTTCCAGCCGGGCGACGTGCTGCCCCCGGTCACGGATTCGAGGACCAGGCACGGCTATGTCGTCGTCGACGCCGACTCGCCCGGCCAGGCGGCCGAGCGCTGCGCGGCCGCGCTGAGCCTGCTCCGGGCGGTCGTACGGCCCGCCGAAGCCGACCATCAACGGCCCGCGGGCCATGAGCGCGAGCGTGAAGGAGCACTGAGTTGACTCCTCCCCCTCCTAAAGGAGGGGGATTCCTGCTTCGTCGCCGGTCGCCCGCCAGGAGGGCTCCTTTGAGGTCTTACACCAGCTCCACAGGCGTTTCACCTCTCCGCCAGCCCGGCGGCGAGGATGTTGGCGGCGGCATTCACGTCCCGGTCATGGGTGACGCCGCAGACGCACTGCCAAGCTCGGACGTGCAACGGCATCGCCTCGTGCAGATGCCCGCAGGCCGAGCACAGTATGGGGGAGGGAAACCACCGGTCGACCACTACCAGTTCCCGCCCGTACCACCCGGCCTTGTACTCCAGCATGGTCCGCAACTCCCGCCACGACGCGTCCGAGATCGCACGCGCCAGCGAGTGGTTCTTGACCATGTTCCGCGCGGTCAGATCCTCCACGGCGATCACTTGATTCTCGCGAACCAGCCGTGTGGTCAGTTTGTGCAAGAAGTCGCGGCGCCGGTCGGCGATCCGCGCATAGACCCGGGCGACTTTCCGTCTGGCCTTGTCCCGGTTGGCCGAGCCTTTCTCGTTGCGAGCCAACGCCTTCTGCGCCTTGGCCAGTTTCCGTTGGCCGGCCCGCTCATGGGCGGGGTTGACGACCTTCTCCCCGGTCGACAGCGTCACCAGCGCGGTGATACCCGCATCCACACCCACTCGCCCGGCCGATGCCGGCAGCAGGCTAATGGCGTCCTGGCACAGAATCGACACGAACCAGCGTCCAGCGGCGTCCCTGCTCACCGTCACCGTGGACGGCTCGGCACCCTCGGGCAGTGGGCGCGACCACACGGGGTAGCGAAAGATCGGTCGAGTATCGCGGTTATGTTCGATTTTCTTTGCGGCGCTGTGCCGCGTTTCCTCCCCCGCCTGAAGGCGGGGGTCTCCACGCTCAAGGAGTTTTGATGACACCTGAGAAGACCGTCCTGCTCATCGGGCACAAGACGGAGACCATTCGGACCGCGAAGGCGTTCGGCCTCGACGTGGTGCTCTTCCAGCACCCGACGAAGATCGACCCGGTGCAGGCGAAGCTCGCCGACGCCACCTTCTACGTGGACTACACCGACTGGTCGGTGGCCGGGCCGCTGGCCCAGGCCGCCCACGAGATCTGGCGCTTCCCCGTCGCCCTGTCGCTCACCGAGCCCGGACTGGAGATCGCGGGCAGGGTCAACGACCTGCTCGGCCTGGGCGGCACGGGCTACGAGGTGACCCACCGGCTGCGCGACAAGTGGGCGATGCGGCGGCACCTGGCCGCGTCCGGCGCCGTGACGATCGGCGCGGAGCTGGTCGACGGCCGGGACAGCCTCGCGTCGTTCGGCGCGCGCCACGGGTATCCGTTCATCGTCAAGCCCACCGACATGACGGCGGGCTACGGCGTGCACCGCGTCACCGGCCCGCAGGACATCGACGGCGTTTACGCCGAGGTGCTGCACCTGCGGGAGGTCGGCGTCACCCGCGGGACCACGCTGTTCACGATCCAGGAATTCATCATGGAGGAGTACGTCAGCGGGCCGGAGTTCAGCGTCGAGGCGTTCAGCTTCGCCGGGCGCCACGTCGTGCTGGCGGTCACCGAGAAGCTGGTGGACGAGGCGCACTTCGCGGAGCTGGGCCACGCGCTGCCCGCCCGCCTCGGCCGGGAGGACGAGGACGCGATCGTCGCGGCGGTCACCACCTTCCTCGACACGATCGGCGTCAAGGACGGGCCCACCCACACCGAGGTGCGGCTCAGCGAGCGCGGGCCGATCGTGATCGAGGGGCACAACCGCATCGGCGGCGACCGGATCAGGGACCTCGTGACGTCGGCCTACGGCATCGACCTGCTGACCTACACGGTCGGCTGGCCGTTCCGGCTGGTCGACGAGCTGCCGGACCGGCCGCCGGCGCTGGGCGGGGCCTGCGTGCGCTTCCTGCACGGCGAGACCGGCCAGGTGGCGGCGATCGAGGGCGTCGAGGAGGTCCACGCCAACCCGGCCGTGCTGGCCACCGAGGTCAGCGTGAAGGCCGGTGACAACATCCGGTCCCTCCAGGACAACTGGGACCGTATCGGCCTGGTCGCCGTTTCCGGGCCCGACACCGACGCCGCCGTCGAGCTCTGCGAGCGGCTGATCGACTCGGTGACCGTCCGGACGGCGGCCCCCGCCCTGGCGCACGCGGCCGGATGAGGAGGGACCCGATGACCGTAGTGGTGCTTGACGCGCCGTCCGGCCCGCTCCTGCCCTACCCGTCGTGGCTGGCCGGGGCCGACGTGGTGCTCTTCACGGGGCGCTCCCCGGCGGAGATCCGGGACACGGACGGCTACGCCGAGGTGCGCCCGTTCGCCCGTTACGAGGCGTCGGCCCAGGTCGAGCGGGCCGTGCTCGCGCTCGCGGAGGTCCGGACGGTCGCGGCGATCGTCGCGACCGCCGCGGTGGACGCGATCCGGGCGGGAGCCCTGCGCGACCATCTCGGCCTTCCGGGACAGGGCCGGGAGAGTGCGATCCTGTTCCGGGACCTGGTGGCCATGCGGCAGAGGCTGGCCGGAGAGGCGGTCCCCACCGTGCCCTTCGCGGCGGTGCGCCGGGTGTCGGACCTCTACTGGTTCGCCCACGAATGGGGCTTCCCCCTGACGGTCCGGCGGCGCCGTACGAGCGGGTGGCCCACCGTCGCGACGCTCCGGGACGAGGCCGAGGTGCGCGAGTTCACGCTCGGCGGGATCTCCGGCAAGCTCGAATCCCTGCCGGACCTCATGGCGGAGCCGCAAATCGAGCGGAGCCTGGTCGTGACGGACCTCGATTCCTGGCGACCGGACGCGGGCGACTCCACGGGCGACTCCACGGACGTGCCCGCCGTCGCCCGCGCCGCGTTCGCGGCCCTGCCGCCACCGGCCGGCCCCTACCCCTACGCCGTGGAGGCATGCCGTACGGCCGGCGGGGCGTGGGTCGTCGGCTCGGTGGCCTGCGATTTCGGCGAAGCGCGGGCGCGCGACGCGGTCCGCGCCCAGGCCGGCCTGGCCCCCCAGCTAGAGGAAGTCTCATGAGCGTTCTGATCCTGCATCGCGGCTCGCTCGCGGGCAGCGCGTACGACCAGTGGCTGGCGGAATACGGCGGCGACCTGCTGCTCCTCGCGTCGCGGGAGCAGCTTGACCAGTTCGGCGAGGAGCTCCCCCGGGACGGTTACCGTCATGCGGAGGCGATCGACGACTACGACCTCGGCGGGCAGGTCGAGGTGCGCGCGCTGGAGCTCGCCCGAGAGCACGGGGTCCGCCACATCGTCGCCACCCAGGAGCGGGACCTGGAGCGGGCGGCCCAGCTCCGGGGGATCCTCGGCCTGCCCGGCCAGGACCTGGCCAGCGTCACCCCGTTCCGGAGCAAGATCCTCACGAAGGAGCTGGTCCAGGCCGCCGGCGTGGAGGTCGCGCCGTACACCGAGGTGGAGTGCGCGACCGACATCATCGCCTTCGTGCGCGAGCAGGGGCTTCCCGTCGTCGTCAAGCCGCGTGACGGCGGCGGGTCCATCGACGTCACCATCATCCGCACCGAGCCCGACCTGGACGCGTTCCTCAACGGCCTCGACCTGGGCGGGCCGAGCCTGCCCAACCTGATGGTCGAGTCGTACGTCCCCGGGCTGATGTGCCACGTCGACGGGCTGGTGGTCGGCGGCCGGGTCGTGTTCTCCTGGCCGTCGCAGTACCAGTACGCGCTGGCCGTCTTCAGGGGCGACCACAGCCCGCGGCTCGACCTCACGCTCGACGCGGACGACCCGCTCTCCCTGCGGCTCATCGACCTGGTGGACCGCATCCTCGGCGCGCTGCCCTCCCCCGAGACCTTCACCTTCCACGCCGAGATCTTCCACACGCCGGACGACCGGCTGGTGCTGTGCGAGATCGCCTGCCGTACGGCCGGCGCGGCGATCCGGGACACCGTGCGGACGATGTTCTCCGCCGACCCGAGCGAGTGCTGGGTGCGGGCGCAGCTCGGGCTGCCGATGCCGCTGCCCGAGAGCGACACACGGCTGGAGCCGACGCAGATGGCGGGCCAGCTTCTGCTGCTCAAACGCGCCGGCAAGGTGATCAGCGTTCCGGAGGGGCAGCCGCCGTTCGACTGGGTGGAGCACTACCGGCTCCTCGTGCGGCCCGGCCAGGTCACGCCAGGGGCCCTCTTCGCCGGGGACTTCATGGCCACCTTCGTGGGCTCCGCCCCCACCAGAGCGGAGTGCGAGCGGCGGCTGAGAGAGCTGGCGGCGTGGTTCAACGCCGGCATCGTGATCGAACCGAGCGAGCCCTGATGGCTGGCCGGATGGCTGCCTGGATGGCTCCTCGCAACCGCGACATCACCATCTTCGGCGTCGCCGCGCTCATCGACGCCGTGGGCACCGGCACGTTCCTCGCGGGCTCGGCGCTGTACTTCACCCGGACGGTGGGCCTGTCGTCCAGCCAGATCGGCGTCGGGGTCACCGTCTCGGCGCTGGTCGGCCTGGCCGCGACCGTGCCGTGGGGCCATGTGGCTCACCGCGTGGGCGCGCGGCCGGTCTACCTCGGGCTGCTGCTCGCGAGGGCCGCCTGTTTCGCGGCCTACGCGCTCGTCGGCAGCTTTCCCGCCTACCTGTTCGTGGTCTGCCTTCTCGGGCTCGTGGACAAGCCGACCGCCCCGATCCAGCAGGAGCTGGTCGGCGTGGTGGTCGGAGACGCCGACCGGCAGCGGGCGCTCGCCTGGATCCGGTCGACCCGCAACGTCGGCTTCGCCCTGGGATCCGGGGTCGCCGCGCTGGTGTCGGTCGCTCCGGTGCTGGGCGGCTACCGGAGCGTCGTGCTCGTCAACGCGGTGAGCTTCGTCGTCGCCGCCGCGCTCGCGACGAGGCTGTCCCGGCCCGAGGCGCCCTCCGCGGCGAGGACCGCCGCGCCCCGCAAGCTGGCCGGCCTGCTGGAGGATCGCCGCTACCTGGCCATGACCGTCGTGAACGGCGTGCTCACCACCCACATGACCCTGCTCTCCGTCGGGCTGCCGTTGTGGATCATCAGTGCGACCGATCTCCCCGAGCTGACGGTCCCGCTGCTCTTCGGGGTCAACACGGTGCTCGCGGTCCTGCTCCAGGTGCCGGTGAGCGCCCGCGTCGACACGACCCTGTCGGCCGCGCGGTCGCTGGCCGTCGCCGGCGCGCTGCTGGCCGCCTGCTGCGTGACGGCCGTGCTGCTGCCGTCCGTGTCCGGGGTGCCCGGCATCGCGCTCGCGGTCGTCGCCGTGCTGTTCCTCACCGCGGCGGAGCTGGTGCAGTCGGCGGGCGGCTGGAAGCTCTCCTTCGATCTCGCACCCGAGCACGGCCGGGCGGTCTACCTCGCCAGGTTCAGCCTCGGCACGACCGTCCAGATGCTCGTGATGCCGCTCGTCCTCACCGCGGTCGTCTTCCCGGCGGGCGCGCTGGGCTGGCTGGCGCTCGGCGCCGTCCTGGCAGGGGTCGGCGCGGCGGCCCCGCGCGGGGCGGGTGTGGCACTCGCGCCCGCGCGGTAGCTGGCTACTCGCGGCTCACGGGGCAGGTCGTTGTCGGCGTCGTCTCGGACCACCTGGGCCCGCTGCGCATCCGCACCTGGCCGAACGCGTCGGACGCGCTGGGAGCCCGGTGACAGCGCGTGCGGGACCCTATGCTCTTGAGGTGCGACTGGCCGTGACGACGGGCGTCATCCAGGGGCGCAACGGCAGGCGCGTCCCAGTACGAGACGCGGTCAGCTGAGGCGATCCGGGCTACATGCCCAGCTCATTGAACAGGTAGAGCCAGATCTCGCTGCGGGTCGGGAACGCAGGGATCGCGTGCCGCAGCCGCGTGAGCGGGACCTCTCCGACGATGGCGATCGTCGCGGCGTGGAGGAAGTCGGCGACCTCGGAGCCGGTGATGGTGGCGCCGACGATAACGCCGCGTTCCTCGTCGATCAGGAAGCGACTCGTCCCGCGGGCGCCGCGGCCGTAGAACGAGCCGCCCGCGTTGCCCGACGTGGGGAGGTCGACGACGCGCACACGCAGCCCCGCCTCCCGCGCGGTCGCCGTCGTATGGCCGACGGCCGCCACCTGCGGGTCCGTGAATATCACCCGCGGCGAGCCAGCGGCGTCGGCGAGATGCCGCGCCGCCATGTCCTTGCCCAGCAGATGGTCGGCGGCGATCGCCGCCTGGTACTTCGCCATGTGGGTGAACGCCGCGCGCCCGTTGAGGTCGCCGACCACGTAGAGCCAGTCCAGGCCGGGGACACGGCCGTGCGCGTCGACCTCGACGTACCCGTCCGGCTCGATGCCCACGCTCTCCAGTCCGAGCCCCGACGTCTGCGGGGTACGGCCGGCCGCGACGAGCAACTCGTCGCCCGACACGGTGCTGCCGTCGCCGAGCGTCACGACGACCGAGTCGCCGTCCCGGTGGACCGACGTCGCCTTCTGGCCGGTGCGAACGTCGACGCCCTGCTCGACCAGGGCGTCGGTCACCTGCTCGCAGGCGAACACCTCCTCGCGCGGGAGCAGCCGCCGCTCGCCCTCGATCAGGATGACCCGCGTGCCCAGCGAGCAGTAGGCCTGGCTCATCTCGGCGCCGACCACACCTCCGCCGATCACGACCAGGGTCGCCGGAACGGCAGGCGCGGTCGTCGCCTCCCGGTTCGTCCACGGACGGGCGTCGGCGAGCCCGTCGATGGGCGGCAACGCCGGCGCGGTGCCGCCTGCGAGGATCACGGCACGGCGGGCTTCGAGCGTCTCGTCGCCGACGACCACGCGCTTCTCGCCGGCCAGCCTGCCCCAGCCGCGGAACAGCGTGATGCCCCGCTCCTCAAGCCACGGCAACTGGGCGCTGTCGTCGAGACCGTTGACGATTTCGTCCCGGCGCCGCAGCACGGCGGCCCGGTCGAGCGGGCCCGTCACAGCCTCCGCCGTCCCCGGCACGCGGCGTGCCTCGGCGAGCAGCTCGCCGGGGCGCAGGAGCGCCTTCGACGGCATGCACGCCCAGTAGGAGCACTCGCCGCCGACCTTCCGGTCCTCCACGATCGCGACCTCGAGACCGGCTTCGGCGAGCCGCCCGGCCGCCACCTCGCCTCCGGGCCCGGCGCCGACCACCACCACGTCGAAGCCGCGCACCGGCCTCGACGGGTCGGACAGATGATCGATCATGGTGGGCTCCATCGCTTCATTCCTCCGAGGCTTTACGGTCAGATCTTGGCCGGGTGCCCGCCCCGCGCCCTCGACGTGGGGGAACACTTCCGGCCCAAGGAGACACCGCGACCGGCGAGCGCCGCAAGTCGTCGCCGGCGCGCGGTGCCGAGGACGAGCAGGCCGGTGACCCAGGCCGATCAGGTCACTGATGCTCCTTGAGGACCCGGGACACGTGGTACTGCCGGATCCGCCAGGCGCCCTCGCGGAGCTGGAGGACCAGCGACAGGTGCACCGCGGCCTCCCAGCCCGCGGGATCCCGGAAGGTGACGTCCGCGAACCCCCCGGCTGCCTCCTGGCCGATCGTGTAGGTGTGCAGGAGGGTCACGTCGGCGCTGCGGTCGTCGGGCACCGCCTCGTAATAGGCGCGCACCGCGTCGCGGCCCGACACGACCTCGGGCCCGAAGCCCTGGAAGAGGGCGCCCGGGGTGAACAGGTCGGCCATGGCGTCCACCTGATGGCCGTCGAACGCGGCCTTCCAGCGGTCCAGCACGTCTTCCATCGGGTTGCTCGTCATTTTGGCTCCTCGTCTATGTGTGCAGGCGATGCGGGGACCCGGCTGCTGAAGCCGGGCACCGGCCGGATCGGAAAGCCACGCACCCGGAGTCTTTCCCCCGCTCCGTGTCTGCGGCGGCCACCCGCGACCTCACGTCGCGAGAGCAAATAGTCAACTGGTCTACTACAAACTAGACGACCGGTCGTACACTTGCAATATGGGACGCAGCAGTGACGCCAGGAACAAGATTCTCGCGGCCGCGCAGTCGCTCATCGAGCTGCGCGGCTACTCCGCTTTGGGCGTGGCCGAGATCTGCAAGGCCGCCGGGGTGCCGAAGGGCAGCTTCTACTACTTCTTCGAGTCCAAGGAGGCCCTCGCGCTGGCCGTCATCGACGAGCACTGGGCCGCCCAGCGCCGCGACTGGACCGGCGTTCTGGCAGGGGAAGGGAAGCCGCTTGAGCGGCTGCGCCGGCTGTTCGAGATCACCGAGGCCGCACAGCGCGCCGGCCAGCAGAGCTGCGGCACCGTGTCCGGCTGCCTGTTCGGCAACCTCACTCTGGAGCTGAGCAACCAGGCCGAGGCGATCCGCGTCCGTCTGCAGGAGATCTTCGACGCGCAGGTCGGCATGGTCGAGGCGGTCGTCGCGGAAGCCCGGGATCGCGGCGAGGTCGACGTCGCGGACACGCGCGAAGCCGCACGGTCCGTGGTGGCTCAGCTGGAGGGCCAGGTGCTGTTCGCCAAGCTCTTCAACAACACCAGCCACCTCGACGTCCTTTGGGCGAACTGCCTGGCGCTGCTGGGCGCCCGTGTCCAGCAGGAGGCTCCCGCCGCCCCGTGACAACGGTCACCGGTTCGGAACGGTCAGCGACATGTGGCCTTTCTCCTCTCGGAAGGCGCACGGAAACGGCGTCGGGCCGAGTTCAGCGGTCCAGGCGACCATGCCGATCGCATATCGCGCAGGTCGTGCGCGACAGGCGACAACTGGAGACGCTAGATCGGACGGACGCGCCCACATCTGGCCTGAAGGCGACAACCGCAAGGTCGCGACGGCTGAGCCGTACACGCGACCGGCGGTGCCGTTGCTTGATCAATTGCGTTCCAGACCCAATTAGTACGCAATTGAACCAAAGTGCGGGCGCTCACGTTCCGAATGATGTTCGCTGTCTTAGGGAGTGTGCTTTGGATCTTTGCCGTAGCGAGGATCGGCCAGATGGACGCATCGCAAGGCGGAGGAGGCCGGAGCGGAGCCTGGACGACATTCCCGGGCCCCGCGGAAACTCGGAGCTTGCGAGGAATTTCGTGGGTGGGGCGACAACGCCGCGAGGTGCCATCTGGGCGACCGCAGTAGGCCAAGAAGATCCAAAGGCCACGACCTAGATCAGCCGTCGCGGATCGGGGGTTCCGCACGCCCACAGGCGCTCGGGGGAGGGGCGGTCAGTGGCAAGGGGATGGGGGATGGGGGATGGAACAGCTCACGGCCTGCGGGGACGATTGCGAGCTGGCGCTGCTCGCGGGGGATCACGCGCTTACGGTGGACGGCGATCTGCGGGTCGGCCGATGCTGGTTCGACGCGGCCTACCGGGAGGCCGAACGCGCGGGCGACGGTATGGCGATGGCGCGCGCCGCGCTGGGGCTGGGCGGGCTGTGGGTGCACGAACATCGCACGGCTGCCGACGCGGCGAAGGTGTGGGCGCGTCAGCGCCACGCCCTGTCGCTGATCGATCCGCGGTCGGCGCCGGCGCTACGACTGCGGACGCGGCTGGCCGCTGAGGAGGATTACCGCGGCGGCACGCACGCCGCGGTCCTGGCGGCGGTGGCCGAGGCCAGAGCCTCGGGAGATCCGGTGTCCCTGGCCGAGGCGCTCAGCCTGGCCCACCACTGCGTCCTGGGTCCCGAGCACGGGTCGCTCCGGCTGGAGCTGGCCCAAGAGCTGATCGGAGAGGCGTCCAGAACCGGCCGCCGCAGCGATCTGCTGATGGGACTGCTCTGGCGCACGGTCGACCTGTTCCTTGACGCGAATCCGCACGCCGAGCGCTCCCTCGGGGAGCTGCGTGGCATGCTGACGCGCCAAGGCCACCTCGCGACCGGCTTCGTCGTCGACGCGATCGACGTCATGCTGACCATCAGGAAGGGCCAGTTCGCGGAGGCCGAAGCGCTGGCCGCCGCCTGCGCCGAGAGCGGCGCGGCGGCCGACGATCTGGACGCCACCGCCTGGTACGGAGGCCAGCTCGCGACGATCCGCTGGTTCCAGGGACGCATCGGCGAGCTCATCCCGTTCCTCGCCGAGCTGGTGAACTCTCCGACGCTCAGCGCGACGGACAATTCCTATTTCGCCGTCCTCGCCGTGGCCGCCGCCACCACGGGCGACCGGCGCCTGGCGGAGAGCACGCTGGCCCGGCTGCGAGGCCGCGACCTCGCTCGGCTTCCCCGGTCGAGCAGCTGGCTGATCTCGATGTACGGCGTGGCCGAGGCGGCCTGTCTGCTCGGGGAAACCGACGCCGCGGCGGAAGCGTACGCCCTTCTCGAACCTTTCGCGCATCTGCCGGTGATCGCCAGCCTGGGCGTCACCTGCCTCGGATCGGCGCATCATCCCCTGGGAGTGGCGTCGCTGGCGAACGGTGATCTGGACAGAGCGGTGCGGCACCTGCGGTCGGCCGTGCACGACAACCTGGCGCTGGGACACTGGCCCGCCGTCGCTCTGTCCCGTTGGCGTCTCGGACAGGTGCTGGCGTTACGCGACGGACCGGGCGACCGAGCCGCACGGAATGAGCTGGCGCTGGCCGCCCGGGAGGCCGCCGGGCTGGGCATGGCGCTGCCCGGCGATCTCCAGTCGCCCGATACGGCCGGCTCCGGCTCTGGCTCCGGCAGGGTGATCAGAAGGGCGTCACCGGTCATGGTGTGCCGGCGCCGCGGCCGGCGGTGGCAGATCGACATGGGGGCGCGCGGCGTGACCGTCGACCACAGCGTGGGCATGGCCTATCTGGCCACGCTGCTGTCCAACCCCGGGCAGGAGATCCCCGCCACCGAACTGGCCGCCGGCGCCGGATCGCGGGGAACGGCGACGCCCGAGAGCGGCGGGGTCATTGGCGGGGGGATCTCGGCGCAGCCCGTGCTGGACGAGCGGGCCGTCAGCACGTACAAACTGCGGCTGTCGCAGTTGCAGGCCGAGATCGACGAAAGCGAGTCGCTGAACGACCTCGAACGCGCGGCCGCCCTCCGGGCCGAACGCGGCTGGCTGCTCGACGAAGTGGCCGCCGCGACGGGCATGGCCGGGCGGTGGCGCACCTTCACCGGCAACGACGAGCGCGCCCGCGTCGCCGTCGGGAAGGCCATCCGGCGTGCCATCGCACGAGTCGCGCAGGCCGACTCCGTCATCGGTGACGCCCTCCAGGCCACCATCCACACCGGCCTGCGCTGCTATTACCTGCCCAAATGACCCCGTCCGGCCGCGCGGGGCGCGTCCAGCGAGCCCCGCCGTGCCGGATGCCGAAATGTGCCGGATCCCGGAGATGCGCCGGACGCCAAGGCCCGCCTGGCGCCGCGACCGCACAGGAAGATCGAGCTGGTCCGCGCCGCGAAGATGGCCCTGGCCACCTCGACGATCGACTGCAGGAGCCGCCGGCGGTCGTGGTCGCCGCCGGTCCGGGCCTCCGCGGCGGAGGCGGCGTACGTGTCGGTACTCATTGGCCACTCTTCACGTTAAAGGCGGTCAGATAGAGGACGTTCTTGAGCTGGAAGGCCGTCAAGCCGGGGTGCTTGCCCAGGATCAGCGCGCACAGGCCGGCGACGTGGGGGGTGGCGAAGCTGTTGCCGGTGCACCGGCTCAGCCTCCCTCCCGGCCACGCGACCTCCACGTTGGAACCGTGGGCGAAGAACTCCACGGGAGGCCCGCGCACGCCGTGCCGTGGCCGGCACTGTCCGACGGCCTGGTCTCCCGCACCACGGGCGTGCCGTCCGGGCCGCGCGCCCTCCGGTTCCGGGCGCGGCCAGTTCACATGCGGTCGTCCAGGTTTGTGAAGGCACTATACGCTGTACCAAGCGCTTGCTACGCTCCGGCCATGATACCCACGATCGTCTGGGGCACCGGCAACGTCGGCCGGGCGGCCATCCGGGCCGTCGAGGCCCACCCGGCGCTGGAGCTCGCCGCCGTGCTGGTCAACAACCCTGACAAGGTCGGCCGCGACGCGGGCGACCTCGGCGGGCTCGGCTACGAGCTGGGTGTCGCGGCGACCGGCGACGTCGACGCGGTGCTGGCCGCCGGCCCCCGAGCCGTGGTGTACGCGGCGTCCGGCGACATCCGCCCCGACGAGGCCCTCGCCGACATCGTGAGGGCGATCCGAGCCGGGGCCGTGGTCGTCACCCCTTCGATCTACGCGCTGTACGACCAGCGCAACGCCCCGCCGGAGCTGCGGGAGCCGGTGCTGGCGGCCGTCGCGGACGGCGGCGGCTCACTGTTCGTCTCCGGCGTCGACCCCGGCTGGGGCAACGACGTGCTGCCACTGCTGATCAGCGGCCTCGGCACCACCGTGGACGTGGTCCGCTGCCAGGAGATCTTCGACTACTCGACCTACGACCAGCCCGACTCGGTCCGTTACCTGGTCGGCATGGGCCAGCCGATGGACTACGAGCCGCCGATGATCGCGCCGACGGTTCCGGCCATGGTGTGGGGAGGACAGGTCCGGCTCATGGCCAGGGCCCTCGGCGTCGAGCTCGACGAGATCCGCGAGACCCTGGATCGGCGCCCGCTCGACTCCACGGTGAGCACTCAGGCGATGGGCGAGTTCGAGGCCGGCACCCAGGGCGCGGTGCGGTTCGAGGTGCAGGGCATCGTCGAGGGCGAGCCGCGCATCGTCATCGAGCACGTCACCCGCATCCATCCGTCGTGCGCTCCGGACTGGCCGACGCCGCCCGGCGGCGAGGGGGCACATCGAGTGATCATCGAGGGCCGGCCGCGGATCGAGGTCACGGTCGAGGCCACCGACGAGGGCGGCAACCGGTCCGCGGGCGGGAACGCCACCGCGGTCGGCCGGTTGGTGAGCGCCATCGACTGGCTCGTGGACGCGGAGCCCGGGCTCTACGACGCGCTCGACGTCCCCCTTCGCCCCGCGGTCGGCAAACTTGGAAGGAAACACCCGTGATCATCGACATCCCCGAGGGCAAGGACGCGATCCAGTACGTCTGGGGCGAGATGGTCCCCGGCATCGGGCTCGCCGCGTCGAACTTCTCGCTCGCGGTGTACGCCCACACGACCCTCGGACTCCGCGAGTTCGAGGCCGCGCGGCTGCGGATCGCCCAGATCAACGGGTGCGCCTTCTGCCTCGACTGGCGAACCGAACGGGACGGGCAGAAGGTCGAGGAGGAGTTCGCCGCCGCGGTGACCCAGTGGCGCACGACAGACGCCTTCGACGACCGCACCCGGTTGGCCGCCGAGTACGCCGAGCGGTACGCCCTGGACCATCACGGCCTGGACGACGAGTTCTGGGCTCGGATGACCGCGCACTACAGCCAGCTCGAAATCGTGGAGCTGAGCATGAGCATCGGCTCCTGGCTGGCATTCGGCCGGCTCAATCATGTGCTGGGCCTCGACACGGTCTGCGTGCTGCCCAGCGGTTCATCGCCCTCCGTCAGGCGGGCAGACGCGATCTGACCTGGGACTCCACCAGGCATAGAACCACTTATCGGCATGTAGGGACTCACGGCGCGAGCAATATAGAACATGTTCTCATTTTCGTTGAGAAAGAGGAACGTCACATGAGGGACAATGACCCCCACATCGGCCCAGTCTCGCGTCGTCGATTCATTGTTGGAACCGGTTCTATTCTGGGAGCCGCGGCCCTGGCGGGTCGCGTGACCGCGGCCCAGGCCGCGACCCTCCCGGCGGCCGCTCCGATCGCCGACGGGGCCCGCGTCCCGGCCCTGGTGATCGGCACCGGATACGGCGGCTCCGTGGCCGCTCTGCGTCTCGCCCAGGCGGGCGTCGACGTGCAGATGATCGAGATGGGCATGGCCTGGGACACCCCCGGCTCCGACGGCAAGATCTTCTGCAACACGCGAGAGCCGGATTACCGGTCCTACTGGCTGCGCACCAGGACCAAGGCGCCCCTCAACTACTTCCTCGGCTTCCCGATCGACCGGAACATCCCTCGCCACACCGGGATCCTGGACGCCGAGGAGTTCAGCGGCATCACGGTCTACCAGGGCCGGGGCGTCGGCGGCGGCTCACTGGTCAACGGCGGCATGGCGGTCACCCCCAAGCGCGAGAACTTCGCCGCCATCCTCCCGACGGTGAACGCCGACGAGATGTACGACACGTACTACCCGCGCGCACGGGCCGGGCTCGGGGTCGGCACCATCGACCCGGCTTGGTTCGATTCCACGGCCTGCTACCAGTACGCCCGGGTCGGCCGTAAGCAGGCACAGCGATCCGGCTTCCCGTTCGTCTTCGTGCCGGACGTGTACGACTGGGACTACATGAAGCAGGAGGCGGCCGGAACCGCCCCCCAGTCGGCGCTGGCTGGCGAGATCCTCTACGGCAACAACTACGGCAAGAAATCACTGCAGAAGACCTACATCGCCCAGGCCAGGGCCACCGGCAGGGTCACCATCTCGCCGCTGCACAAGGTCACCTCGGTAGCCCCGGCGGCCGGTGGCGGCTACACGGTCGTCATCGACCAGATCAACACCACCGGCGACACCACGGCCACCAAGACCGTGACCGCGGACAAGGTGTTCTTCGCCGCCGGCAGCGTAGGAACGAGCAAGCTGCTGGTCAAGCTGAAGGCCACCGGCGCGCTGCCCGGCCTGAACGACGAGGTCGGCAAGGGCTGGGGCGACAACGGCAACGTCATGTGCGGCCGCGCCAACCACCTGTGGGACCCGACCGGCTCGCTCCAGTCGGCCATTCCCTGCTGCGGCATCGACAACTGGGCCGCCGGTGGCGCGTTCGCCGAGGTCGCGCCGCTCCCCACCGGAATCGAGACCTACGCCTCCTTCTACCTGTCGATCACCAAGAACCCGAACCGCGCCCAGTTCACCTGGAACGCGGCGACCGGCCAGGTCGACCTGAGCTGGCAGACCTCCTGGAAGCAGCCGTCCATCGACATGGCCAAGACGATCTTCGACAAGATCAACGCCAAGGAGGGGACGATCTACCGGACCGACCTCTTCGGCGTCTACAAGATCTGGGGCGATCACCTCACGTACCACCCGCTCGGCGGCGCGGTGCTGAGCAAGGCCACCGACAACTACGGCCGTCTCGCCGGCTACCCCGGCCTGTACGTCATCGACGGCTCGCTGATCCCCGGCAACACCAGTGTCAACCCGTTCGTCACCATCACGGCGCTCGCCGAACGGAACATCGAGAAGATCATAGCCACCGACCTGTAGTGATCTTCCGACGTGATGGCCGGCCACGGGCTCGTGTGGCCGGCCTTTCCTGTGGGACGCCCCCGGGTGTGGTAGGCACCCATACAGGGGCGGACTAAGGAAATATTTGTCACTCAGTTTTGTTGATAGCATCCGACGTGGTGAAACGGGCTCCTTCGGGGCTCGTTCGCCAAGCGAGGCCGTACAACATCTGAGGAGAACGCGTCATGGCCAAGTTGGAAATCATCGTCGCCAGCACCCGCCCCGGCCGGGTCGGTCTCTCGATCGGGCAGTGGATCGAGCGAGAGGCGAGGGCGCATGGCGGCTTCTCGGAGGTCGAGCTCGTCGATCTGGCCGAGGTGAACCTGCCGTTCATGAACGAGCCCAACCATCCGCGGCTGGGGCAGTACACCCACCAGCACACCCGTGACTGGAGCGCCAAGGTCGCCGGGGCGGACGCCTTCATCTTCGTGATGCCGGAGTACAACCACGGGTACAACGCCGAGCTGAAGAACGCCATCGACTATCTGCACAACGAGTGGCAGTACAAGCCGGTCGGCCTGGTGAGCTACGGCGGGGTGGCCGCCGGCACCCGCGCCGCTCAGATGATCAAGCAGGTCCTCACCGCGCTCAAGATGACTCCTCTCATCGAGGCGGTGTCCATCCCCTTCGTCCACCAGTTCGTCGACGAGGAGAACCAGGTCAGCCCGAACGACGTCATGACCGCGTCGGCCAAGGCCATGTTCGACGAGTTGGTCCGGACGAGCGACATCCTGCGCCCTCTTCGGGAGGAAGCGCGCTCATCCGGGATGTGAAAAGGTGAGATCGATGAGCGATGTACACACCGTCTGCGTAAGGTTTCACGCCGCCATCGAGCTGATCGGCTCTCGCTGGTCCGGCGCCATCCTGCGCGCGATGTTCACGGGGCAGAGCCGCTACGCGCAGATAAAGGCCGCGGTGCCGGGTCTGAGCGACACCATGTTGACCCAGCGGTTGCGCCTGCTCGAGACGGAGGGCCTCGTCGAACGACGGGTCATCCCGGCATCCCCCGTTCAGGTGGAGTACTACCTCACGGAGAAGGGCCGAGATCTGGAGCCGGCGCTGGAGGCCGTGATCGCCTGGTCGCACAAGTGGATCCCGATCCCGGAGGGCGGCCAGGCGGATGACGACCACACACTGATCGAAGAGCGCTAGGGCCCCTTAGGAAGCCGGTCAGGAACCCGTCGCCGTGATCATGCAGGGTTCCCGGGAAGCTCGGGGACGTGGGGTTCCCCGGATCGTGGAGGGCCCGGAAGGTCATCTCGCCGGGCGAACCACCTCGGCCGCAGGCGCGTCGCTCGCCCGGCCTTTGCCACGCAGCCGGTCCATCTCCCGCCATTCCGGGCGCAGCCCCGCCAGATTGGTGGTGAGGAAGTACGCCGTTCCGCCGGCCACGAGCACGGGCACGAGCCCGAAGGAGGCGACCGCCACTCCGGCGATGAGGCCGCCGAGAGGGATTCCCGCCCAGGCCAGCGAGTCTCCCAGCGCTCCGACGCGGCCCAGCAACCGGCGCGGAACCCGCTCGAAGGAGATCGCCCCAAGGATCGGGTTGAGGAATCCGCCGCCGAAACCACCGACGGCGAACACCACCAGGACCATCCACATCGGCGCGCCGAAGGCGAGGATCAGGAAGCGCGGAGCCCCCGCGAGCAGGAAGCCGGCGAAGAACACGATCCGGCGCCGCAGGCGGTGCGCCATCGCTGACGCGATCAGACTTCCGCAGACCGCCGCGCTGCCCCACACACTGCCGATCACGCCGATCGCCCCTGGCCCGCCACCGGACTCTTTCGCCCAGACCGGCACGAGCAGCGCGTTGAACGCCGCGTCCAGCAGGTTGGTGATGCCCACCACGATGATGACGGTGAGCAGCAGTGGCTCACCGCGCAGGAAGACGAGGCCCTCGCCGAAACGCCGCCAGTAGCCCGGCTCCTTCTCACCCTCCGGCCCCGGCTCCTGGCCGGCCGCCTGCCCCATGCCGCGCGGCAACGCCAGCGCGATGATCAATGACCCCAGGGCGAAGCAGACCGCGTTGACGATCAGGCCCGTCATGGAGCCGAGCAGCGCCACCAGAGCTCCCCCGGCCGCGGGACCGACCGTGGAGGCGAGTCGCTCGGCCACACCGGCGAGACCGGTGGCCCGCTCCAACGGCACCCGGCTGCGCTCGGCCGCCTCCGGAACCATGATGTGCTTCGCCAGATCTCCCGGACCCCGCACCGCCCCGACGATCGCGACCAGGACCAGCAGCACCCAGAAGGAGAGCAGGTCCATGGAGTGGAGCAGCGGGACCAGGCCGGCGGCGACGGCGCTGACCGAATCCGCGGTCCAGGACACGGCTCGCGGACCGACTCGGTCCACCATCGGTCCGGCGAACGCCTTGACCACCACATATGGCGCCATCTCACAGAAAGCCACCAGCCCGGTCTGGCTGGCGCTGCCGGTCGTGACGAGCACGAACCACGGCAGCGCGACGGCCGAGACCCGGGTGCCGGTCAAGGACACGACTTCGGCCGCCAGCAACCCGGTCAACGGCCGCAGGCTCCGTCCGCCCGGGGTGCCGCCAGGTGTCTCCTCCCTCGCGTTCACAGCTGCCCTGTTCACGTCGTCTCCGCTGGTCCGGACCCCGTCGCGGTCTCGGCCTCCACGTCCAATTCGGGAAGCAGATGCGTGATCAGTGAGACACGTTGGGCGCCCTCGGGGGCGGCCGCCGCCTCTTCCGGCGCTTCACGCCTGTACCGGGCGATCACCGACCGCAACTCCTCCTGCAGGCTCGCCGCCTCTTCGAGGGTGAGCCGCAGCGACCAGTCGCTGAGGTCGAAGACGTCTCGCCAGGCGCGGGGCATCGTCTGGAGCTCTTTGAGCGCCTGATGCGCCCGCCGCGAGTGCGCGGTCAGCACGGACTGCATGTACATCAGCGCGGCTTCGGGCTCTCGGTCGGCCAGGTCCATGTCGTTGAACCAGGTCGACCGGTGCACCGACCGCCACCAGCGTTCCCGCGCGTTTCCCCGCGCCGTGTCCTCCTCGACGAAGCCGGCGGCGGCGAGTTGCCGCAGGTGGTAGCTGGTCGCCCCGGACGTGAGACCCATCCGCCCGGCGAGCAGGGTGGCCGTCGACGGGCCGTACATCCGCAGCAGCCCGACCAACTGCACCCGCACCGGATGGGCCAGGGCACGCAGGCCCTTGGCGTCCAGGACCACATCTGTCTCGGGGTTCGGCACGTACGGCCTGCCCGGCTTCTCACGCTCAGCCATGTCACGAACTCTAAACCGCAAACACTCCTTCGCAAAGAGTTCTTCGCGAAGAAGTGTTTGCGATAACCGGATCCCCGGCCAGGCATAAGAGAAGGCCGGCCGCCTCACCGTCGCCGGGCAGGAGCCGACAGAGCCGCCGCGCCAGCCGGATCGCCTCGGCGGTCAGGTCCACCCGGTGCAGCGCCTGCGCTCCCGTCTCCCGATCGGACCGGTAGGCGGCGGGCAGCCGGTCCAGGTTGCCCGCGGGAACGTGGAACCCGGTGTCTCTCATGCCGAGCGGCTCGAAGAGGCGCTCCCACTACCGCGGGTGTGCGTTTCCACAAGCGAAAGGGGCCCCGCTACGAAGCGGGACCCCTCCAATCGAATGACCTACTAGGAGTAGATTCGGGCGGTGAAGTACTGGTTCTGCCCGCCGTTCCAGTACCACGTGTCGATGGCGGCGCCCTGGGAGCGGCTGTCGCCGGAGACGTCCATGTAGAGGCCGCTGGCGACGCTCCTGATCGCGTAGCCGTAGCCGTTGCCCGCGTTCAGGCCGGTGTCCCACAACTGCCGGGGGTCGGTGGTGCACACCCACTGGTAGAGCTGGTCACCGGCGACGCCGCTGGTGGTGATGCACTTGCCGCTCTTCACGTTGACGATCTGGTAGTGATCGCCGGTCACCCTGAACGTCCAGCCCTGGTTGGAGCCACTGAGAGACCACTGAATGATCTTGGCGCCGTCGCCGGTGGATCCGCCGCTGACGTCCAGGAACAGGAACTGGTTGGAGTCGGGCGCGAGCCGGACGGTGAAGCCGCTGGCCTGGGCGGCCCCTGGTGCGACGGCGAGGATGCAGGCGGTCGCCAGGGCGCCGGCGGCGACGGTGGCCGTGATCTTCTTGAGAGTGAGGGGGATCGTGAACATGGTTTGCCCCGTTTTTCTGTGTGGCCGTTCTGTGGCCGCGGTTTGTGCTGGTCGGCGTCTTTCAGTGATTGATCCCGGCCGGCGAACGGACCCCGTCCGCCGCTCGCCGGCCGCCCCCGGATCTCCGACCCTTCGTCATGCCGCAAACGTAATAAGCGCCGATCACCAATCGATTGCCGACTGATCGGCGCCGACCTCACGCGTGGCCCCAGACGGTCTGACGTGCGGCTTCCGCCGCTCGGGGCGCAGCCCACGCGCCAGGGCCAGGGTGACGGCGACGGAGGTCGCCGCCATCACGGCCATCCCCGTCGAGGGCGAGGTGCGCTGAGCCACCACGCCCGCGAGAGCCGCGCCCACGCCCTGCATGGTGAGCATGCCGGACATGTGCAGCCCGAGAGCGTGCCCGCTCAGCTCGTCCGGTGTCAGTGACATGAGCCGCTCCTGGAGCAGCAGGCTCGCCGAGTAGCCGACCGAGGCGAGCACCACGGCAGCCACCGCGAACGGCAGCGCCGGGTTCAGGGCGAAGATGAGGTACGGCGCGGCCAGCAGCAGCCGCAGAGGTCCGCCGAGCCGTTCCCTCCACCGCTGGGGGACGAACCGGCCGGCCAGGGTGTCACCGGCGAGCATGCCGAGAGCGGCGCAGGCGAACAGGAGCCCCGCATCCCGGGGCGCGTAGGAGACGTAGAGGGACTCGCAGCCGACGATCAGCCCGTTGGGCACCCAGAGGGCGAGGTAGACGTAGCGCCGAGGCTTGGACGACCAGAGCCGTGCGTTGTTGCGCCAGGTCTCGGCGGCCGACGGCCGGCCGGCGGCACGCGACGGCCGCCCGCTGAGGCCGAACCGGGCCGCGAGCGCGGCGGCGAGGTACAGGGCGGCGCCGGTGAGCAGCGTGCCACGCGGTGACAGCGTCGCCACGAGCACGCCGCCGAGCGCGAACCCGCAGATCTGCATGGCGCCGACGGACATGTTGAGCACGGAGCGGCCCAGCAGGTAACCGTCCCTCGCGAGGATCTCGTTGAGCAGGCCGTAGCGCACTCCACCGCCCAGCGAGGCGAGCACGCCGAGGACGAAGAGGATGGTGAAAGCCGCCCAAACGGGCAGGCCGGGAATGGCTTGGGCGGCGGTTTCGAGAGCGAAGAGCAGCGCCAGGCCGCTCAGCGCGGCACGCGGCGGCAGCCGGTCGGCCGCCGACAGCAGCGTGGTCGCGCCGACCACCTGGGCGAGGGCCGGGCCGAACATGGCGAGGGCGGCGAGCAAGGGTGAGCCGGTCGCCGTGTAGATCAGCGTGCCGAGGGCCAGCCCGCTCACCGTCTGGGCCGCCACCTGCATAGACGCCGTCAGGAAGAGGGGCGTGAACTCCGGCGCCCGGAAGAGCTCTCGATAGGTGCGCATGGCCGGAGTCTCGAAGATCTCCTCGCGGAGCCGTTACTGTTTCGCGGGGACGCGAAACGACAAGGGGGCCCGAGGCATGGGCTGGTGGCTGGTCAACGCGGACACGCTCGCGAGGAGCCGGTTCGTCGTGTCTCCCCTCGCCGAAGCGACCGCGACCCTGAAGACCCTGGAGCGGGGGACGGCGGCGGACCCGGGCGAGCGCGCGTGGCTCGACATCCACCTGCCCGCCTATCGGAAGCGGCTGACGGGCGACCCGGTCACCGCACTGCTCGTACGGACCGGTCTGTGCCGCATCTGGAACGCGGACTTCCTCACCCCAACGCCCACCGGCGAGGGTGCGCCCACCTTCGGGGAGGAACTGGCGCGCATCCGCGAGACACCGCCCGAGGCCGCCCGAGCCGACCTGGCAGTGTCGTTGGGCGGCCCGCTCCCCGCCCAACTGGACCGCCCCGACCTGCCGGAACGCGCCGCCGACCTCCTCGAGTGGGTCTGGACGGAATCGGTGCTCCCCTACTGGCCACGGCGGCAACGGATCATCGAGGCCGACGTCGTCGCGCGTACGGCCCAGCTGAGCCAGGGGGGCTGGGCCGCGGCCCTGAACGACATGCGCCCCGGGATGCGCTGGCTCGGCGAGAGTCGGCTCCAGATCAACACGCACGACTACCCGCCGCGAGAGATCTCCGGGGCGCAATTGATGTTCGTCCCCGTCACCCCGCGCCAGGGCTGGGTCTCATGGGAGGCTCCGCACCGGTATGCCGCGATCTACCCGTGCTCGGGCACGCTGGCGGAGGCGAACCGGGCGGCCTCGGCTCCCGAGGCGCTGGGCAGGCTGCTCGGGCCCGCGCGGGCGGGCGTCCTCGTCCTCCTCGACACCCCCAAGAGCACGACCCAACTGGTCGCGCTGACCGGCCAGGGCCTGGGCTCGGTGGGCCGCCACCTCAAAGTCCTGCTCGACGCCCACCTGGTCGGGCGGCGACGCGCCGGGCGGTCCGTCCTCTACTACCGGACGGACGCCGGCGACGTCCTGGTGAAGGCTCAGCGGAACGGCTGAGTCGTCAAGGGCGCGTGGCTGCCCGGTGTTCGCTCGCCCGGGTGGCGCGGTCAACGAGAAACGTCAACGATCCGCCGTGCGGATTCGGCGGAGCGAAAGGGCCCGGCAGATCGATCCAGTCAACGACCTCATTCGCCGGAGGCGCCACGATCTGCACCTTCGCGCCCCATTCGTTGTAGCGAGTGTCGACCACGTCATGCTCGGTGCCCTTGGCCAATTTGCCGTCCCGATCGGGGATGTAGGTCTTCTGGCTGTGCTCCGTGATCAGGCGGACGGGCAACTGGTCACGATTGACGAAGAGCCTGAAGGAGATCTTGGCCACGTCGGAGAAGACATAACTGTCCTTGTACAGCTCCTTGGCGGTGAGGGTGCCTCGATACTCCCCAGGCTTGGGACTGGTGGCCTTCGAGATCACCAGCCTGAGTATCGCCGGTTAATGCCGCCACCGCGACTATGACTGCGAGACGTTTCATTCGGATCCCCCAGAAGACTGACGCCTGTGAGAAGAATCCTGTCGTCATGGCATCACCAAATGATCTCGCAGCCTGGCAAAAAGGTGAGTCGGCTAATTTCCTGAATGCTCAGAACGTGGCCGCGAGCACCACCACGGTGAGCCCGGCGTCGACGACTCGCGGAAAGGACCCCCGGAGTCCGTTCCGCCTGCGCGGAAGCGTGGAAGCGTGGACGTCAGCGACGAGAGCGGGTTCCCCATGGATGACATCCTCACCGTCCCGACCGGGGTCGTTCTTCTTCCGCGTTTGATCGTCTACCGTCGAGGCAGGCCACCCCGAACGCAGGGGCGGCCTTTTTGATGGTGCGAGCAAGGGGACGTCATGCGGCTGAGCGCCCGTAACAAGATTCCCGCCCGGGTCACCGCGATCGCCCACGGTGAGGCGATCGCGAACGTCGAACTCGACGCGGGCGGAGTGCGGTTGGTTGCCTCGATAACCGTGGAGGCCGCTCGGGAGTTGGGGCTGGCCGAGGGCAGCCAGGTCACAGCGGTCATCAAGGCCTCCGACCTGATCCTGGCCGTCGGGGATTGAGCGCGGCGCCCGGTGCGGCCGGTGGCCGTACCGGGCGAGCGATCAGCCGACCGGCCATTGGCGCCAGAGCGGCTTTCGTGGTCGCCGGCCAGTCGAACGCGGCACGTCGCGCGTCCGGAGCCGAGGGGTGATCCGTGCCGCGCGCGCCTGGGGCCACGGTGCGTACCCCAGCAGCAGCACGATCAGGCTCGCGATGACGGTGTCGAGCAGCCGCGGGCCCAGGGCGTCGATGCCGGGCCCTCCGCCGAGCTGGACGAGGAGCAGCACCAGCGGCGTGACGGCCGCGGTGTAGAACGCATAGTGGTGTGCGACGGTGATCGGCAGCAGTGCCGCGCACAGGGCGGCGACGGCGATAGGGCCCAGGGGGACGTGAACACGGCGAGCAGGGCTCCGGCCAGCAGGACGCCGAGCAGCGTTCCGAGCGACCGGTGGATCGCTCGCGTGTAGACCGAGCCGAGGTCGGGTCTGAGGACGAAGGCGACGGTGAGCGGCAGCCAGTACGACCGCGGCTCACGCAGGGAGGAGTACGCCGAGGACTACGACCGCATTCGCGACACCATGTCTGCGGTGCTCAACGGTTTCGAGGACTTCAACAGACGCGTCCGCCTTCCCCTCGGCTTCCGCATCCGGCAGGCCGCCCGGGAGCTCATCTTTCTCACGCCGTCCGGCCGGGCGGAGTTCTCGACCGCGCCACTCCCGGACGTCGTCCCGGCCCCCGGGAGACTCACGCTGGCCACCGTGCGCTCCCACGACCAGTGGAACACCACCATCTACTCCAACGACGACCGCTACCGGGGCGTGAAGAACCTGCGCACTCTGGTCTTTATGAAACGCCGCCGACATGCGCGCGCGAGGCATCGAAGAGCTCGGCCTGGTGGACATCACCAGCACCGCCAAGGACGGCAGCACCAGGTCCGTCCATGGCTACCGGGCCATCCGGTACGACATCCCGCCAGGCTGCGCCATGGGTTACATGCCGGAGATGAACGCGCTGTGCGCGGCAGCCGACTACAGCGAGCAAAGCGACCAACCCCTCATGAACTTCTCAAGATCGAGATCGTCCCGGCCAAGCCGGCGGAGGGAAGCCCGTAAAGAGATGCTCCCTCCGCGGCTGGCGGCCGTCCGTCGCCAAGGGCGAGCTCGACTGGAAGCAGGCGAAATAGGCGTGCGCCCGGCCGGCCGCGCCTCGCGGCCGGCCGGGGCACTCGCCGTCTACAGGGGCGTGGGCGCCCTCAGGTAGGACTGCGTCCGCGTGGCCCAGTAGTAGTAGTCCGACGGCGTGCTCTGGTACGCGCCGACCATCTCCGGCACGTTGTAGGTTCCCGTCCCGGTGCCGGCGCCGAACATGATGGCCACGATGCCCGCGGCCGCCGCCTCCGGGATGTGCGAGCCCCACGTCACCGTGCCGCCGCTGACCGACACCTTCGGGTCGCCGTCGGCGTTGGAGCCGAAGAACGACAGGTAGTTGCCGCTGGTGGCGAACCGGTCGCCGAAGAAGTAGGTCGAGGCGGAGTCCTGGTAGCGGTTCGGCGACACGTCGTCGAGGTCGGGGAACGAACCGCTGGAGTTCCAGTACGTCGGGCTCGCGGTCCGGGTCGAGTTGAGGTGCCCCGCCGCGATCTGCCACAGCACGCCGGGCAGCTTGAGCGCTCCCCGGATCGTCTTCACGTAGAGCAGGTAGTTGTTCCAGTGCGTGGCGTTGAGGTAGCGGATGTTGCCGGCCGGGTTGGGGTCGCGGAAGTACCCGAAGTCCTGACCCCACTGGTCGAAGGCGACCAGGTCGGCCTCACTGCCGATCTTCGCGGTCGCCAGGAACGCCGCCACCTGGTTGGCCGTGTTGACGACCGAGGTGTGGCCCGCGGTCACGCCCATGGTGTCGGTGTCCTTGATCGTGCTGCGCACCGCCCAGGTGTTGACCTGCCAGCCGATGAACGCGCTGGGGTTGTACTTCTTGATGGTGTGGTTGATCGCCTGGACCAGGCCGGTGAGCGTGTTCGGGTAGGTCGGGTCGCCGGCGCCGAGGACGCCCGACGAGTACGCCGCCGAGGTGGCCGCCGACATCCTGGTCGCGTCGTTGCCGTAGGCCGATCCGTGGCCCTGCTGGATGTAGCCCAGCATGTCCGGCTCGATGATCCAGCCGACCGGGGTGCCGCCGGCCTTCGACGCGGCCGACTGCGCGGCCGCCTTGAGCGCGGTGAAGAACTGCGAGACCCAGCCGGAGTTCCGCATGTTGTTCCAGGCCGCGTCGGCCCCGTCGATGTTGCCGTTCATGCCGTACTCGACGAGGACCGGCGTCATGCCCAGCTTCTTGGCGCTGCTGACCTGGGTGCCGGCAACGCTCGCCCAGTTCGTCATCTCGTTGCCGAGCAGGTACTTGTACCCGTAGTTGGGCAGCGGGCCATGGGTGGCGAGCTGCGTGAAGAACGTGTCCACCGTGGAGCCCGGCGTGTAGACGGTGCCGATCGCCAGGTAGTTCGGGTGCCAGGCTCCCGGAGGCGGCGGGGTCGGGGTGATCGTCGGCGTCGGCGACGGTGAAGGCGAGGGCGACACGGTCGGCGTGGGCGAGGGCGACGGCGACACCGTCGGTGACGGCGACGGCGATCCCGTCGGCCCCGATCCCGGCCCGGCCAGCACGACGTCGTCGGCGCCGTAGGTGCCCTGGGCGTACCAGCCGTGCAGGAACACCTGCACGCTGGTGGTCGACGCGCCGGTGTCGAACGAGGTCGAGAGCTGCGACCAGGACGTCGCCGACGGCGTCCAGATGCTCGCGCCGCCTGTTATGCCGAGGTAGACGTAGGTGCCCTTCACCCACGCGGTCAGCGTGTAGTGCGAATTGGGCACCACGGTCACGGTCTGCGTGCACTGCGCCGTGTCCGAGCCGGTGGTCGCGCCCGCCAGGGAGGACGTGCCGCCGTGCGCGCCGCCGGAGACGACCGAGTCACCCGCCGCGCACGACCATGAGGACAGACCGCTCTCGAAGCCCGGGTTGGCCAGCAGATTGGTCGCGGCCGAGGCGGTCATCGCCCCCAGGCCCAGGAATAACAGAAGGACGGCCAGGGCACCGGCGATTATCGGAGTACGGCGCATCACACACCTCTTCGGGGCGGGTACGTGGTGGAGAGCACCACATGGGGGGTCGAGCGGTGCGGTCGGCTGAACCTCGGACGGATCCGCCTTAGGCTTCTGTTAAGAAACTTTCCTAAAATTTGAAGTGATCGTAGGCACAACTCTCACCGTCCGCAAGACCCAATCGATGCTCGGCCGTTCCTCAGCGGGCGAGCGTGGGATGTCAGCGGACGCGGGCGAGGTCATCACCGAGGTCAGACCCGGCGGCACCTTGGTGATGCCGACCGGCCGATTGACCGCAGCCGACATGGGGTGGCTTGACACCGATCCGTAACCCTTCACCGTGGAGACTCGCCCCGGCGAGTACGACGTCAGTCTCGCTCTGGTCCGCTGGGCGGATGACCCCGAACACATACGAGTAGCGGCGGTCAAGCTCACCATCCAACACCGGCCCGCCGCCACCTGGGAGATGGCCCTGCGCCCCGGCCAGGATCCGCGGATGGGGCGACGGCTCCTATCCCGTCGCGAATCTTTCCGTCAGATGAAGTCGTGGACCATGGCGGCGAACTCCTCGGGGGTGGCGATCCGCACGCCCAGCGCCGCGGCCTTGTCCTTCTTCGAGCCGGCCTTCTCTCCCGCGACGAGCAGAGCCGTGCGGGCGGAGATGCTGGAGGAGGCCTTGCCTCCGGCACGCTCGATGAGCTCGTTCATCTGGTTGCGCGACAACGCCTCCAGCGGACCGCTCATGGAGCCGGTGACCACGACGGCCATGCCCGTTAGCGGTAGAGAGACCGCGGGGTCCGCGTCCGCCTCGGCTTCATCGGCGGCTCCAGTGCCAGGTCCCGTCGCGCCGGGCTCCGTCATGGTGACCCCGGCCACCACGAGCTTGTCGATGAGCGGCGCCAACTCGGCGAGCTCCTCCACCAGCATCGCCGCCTTCTCCGGCCCGATCCCCTCTACGGCTTGAAGGCCGTCGATGTCGGCGGCGCGGATCGCGTCCATCGAGGCGAAGTGGCGGGCGATCCGGCGCGACATCGACCTGCCGGTCCCCCGGACGCCCAGAGCGCAGAACACCTTGTTCAGCGGCTTGCCCTTGGCCCGCTCGATGGCGGCCAGCAGGTTGTCGGTGCTGGTCTCCCCCATCCGGTCCAAGGCCAGGATCTGCTCACGGGTGAGGGTGAACAGGTCGGCGAAGTCGACGATCAGCCCGGCGTCGACGAGCTGGACGATTCGAGTCTCCCCGAGTCCTTCGATGTCGAGCTGGTCACGGCCGACCGCATAGCTGACCGACGCGACCGCGTGACAGGCCCGGCCGCGGACGCACCGCCATCGCTGCTGGGAGGTGTCGATGTCGCCACCACACCGCGGGCAGACCTGCGGGAACACGACCGCCCGCTCGTCACCGGTCCGCAGATGCACCACCGGAGCCTCTACTCGCGGGATCACATCGCCCGCCTTGTAGACGGTCACATGATCGCCGAGCATGAGGCCGCGGCGGGTGATGTCGGCGGGGTTGTGCAGCGTGGCGTAGGTGACCACGCTCCCGTCGAGCCGTACCGGCTCCAGCACCGCGCGGGGCGCGATGATCCCGGTGCGGCCGACGTTCCACTCGACCTCGACCAGCTTGGTGATCTTCTCGACGGCCGGCAGCTTGTACGCGATCGCCCACCTGGGTGCTCGCGAGCTGAACCCGGCCAGCTCCTGGTCGGCGGCCAGGTCAGCCTTGATGACGATCCCGTCGATCCCGAACGGCAGCTCGGCGCGCAGCCCGGCGATCTCTTCGACCCGTGCCCGCACCTCATCCACCGTGGCGACGGCAATCACACCGACCGGGGTCGCGCCGGTGGTCTGCACACCGAGCCCGACGACCAGCTCCATGATCTGGCTGTGCGGCAGCTCCCGCAACCGCACGGCTAGAGGGGAACCGTCCTCGAACGGCAAGGGCAACGCGCCGTACCCGAAGAACGTCATCTCACAGCGGTACTTCCGGTCCTTCGCGCGTAACGTCCCGGCCGCGGCGCTGCGCGGGTTGGCGAACGGCACCCCGTCGAACGAGGTGCGGGCCACGTTCGCCGCTTCGAACTGGGCACTGGTCATCAGCACCTCCCCGCGGATCTCCACCGTCACCGGCTCCGGCAATCTCTCCGGCAGGCCGACAACGGTGCCGATCGCGTGCGAGACGTCCTCCCCCGCCACACCGTCGCCGCGGGTCACGAGCTGGGCCAGCCGACCGCCCTGGTAACGGGCCGACACCGCAAGCCCGTCCAGCTTCGGCTCCACACTCCACGCCTCCACCGGGCGGCCCAGGCGCCGCTCCAGCCCGGCGACCCACCCCGCGAGATCCTCGGCCGAGAACACGTTGTCCAAGCTCAGCATCGGAACGGTGTGCGGAACGTCCCCCACGACGGCCCCGCCGGCGACCTTCCCCGCAGGAGAGCCGGGCAGCGCATGCTCAGGATGCGCGGCCTCGTACGCCTCGATGCCGCGCACCAACCGGTCGTAGGCATCGTCGTCCAGGGCGGAGTCGCCCGACCCGTAGTACGCGGCGGCGGCGTCGACGGCCACCTGGACGGCCTGGGCGTATTCGGCCTGGTCGGCAAGCGGCGTGGCATGCGGTGCGTCAGTCATGCGCACATCGTGCCGTGTCCCACCGACAATCAGCGTGGCTCCAACGACCTCAGCCTGATCGCTCTCAATTAGGTTGGGGCTCTAATCCCTGCGCACCTGAGCGCCCCCCTGCCTTCCCTCCGGTGCCGGGTCAGTCTTCCGCCGCGTCCTCCGGGGTGCCGCGGGCGATGCGGGCCAGCTCTTCCAGCGCGTACGACAGGGTCTCCATGGGCGGGGACGCGAGGCCGAGCCGTACGGCGCTGGGGGCGCTGCGGGAGCCGACGACGAACGAGGCGGCGGGCGTGACGGCGATCCCCCTGCGGGCCGCGGCAGCGACGAAGGTATCGGCCCGCCACTGGTCCGGCAGCTCCCACCAGCAGTAATACGCCTGCGGGTCGGCACGTACGGCGAAGCCCGCGAGCTTCTCGGACGCGATCCGCTGGCGGGCGGCCGCGTCCGCCCGCTTGGCCTCGGTGATGGCGGCCACGGTGCCGTCGGCCATCCACCGGGTGGTGGCGTCGAGGGCGAACCGGGCGGCGGTCCACGCGCCTGAGCGCAGGGCGGCGGCGAGCTGTTCGGCATGCCGGGCGGGCGCCACGGCGAAGCCGACGGTCAGGCCGGGGGCCAGCCGCTTGGAGAGGCTGTCGATCAGGATCGCGTGGTCCGGGGCCAGGGCCGTGAGCGGCGGCGGCGCGCTGTCGTGCAGGAACGCCCAGATGGTGTCCTCGATCGCGCACACCCCCAGCTCGCGGATCGTGCGAGCGACCTCCTCGCGCCGCGCTTCGCCCATGGTGATGCCGAGCGGGTTGTGCAGGGTCGGCTGGAGGTAGACGGCGCGGAGCGGGGCGCCGCGATGCGCGGCCGCGAGCGCGTCGGGGCACAGTCCCTCGTCGTCGACGGCCAGTGGAACCGGCGTCACCCCGAGCCGGTGCGCGAGGGCCTTCACGACGGGATAGCTGAGCGCCTCCACGCCGAGACGCTCGCCCGGAGGAACGAGCGCGGCGATGGCGGCGGCGATGGCCTGCCGTCCGTTGCCCGCGAACAGCACACGCGCGGGTTCCGGCCGCCAGCCCGCCCGGCCGAGCAGGCGCGCCACCGCTTCCCGCGCCGCTGGCGTGCCCGCCGCCCCGAGCGGCTGCGACGCGGCGCCGAGCACGTCGGGCCGGAGCATCGGGCCGAGCCCCCGGGCCAGCAGGGCGGGCTGGCCGGGCGCCACCGGATAGTTGAGCTCCAGGTCGATCCTGGCGGCGGCGGGCTCGGCGAGCGCAGGTCCGGGCGGCGGCTGGGCGGCCCTGACGAAGGTGCCGCGGCCGACCTCGCCCACGACCAGGCCACGCCGGGCCAGCTCGCCGTAGACGCGGCCCGCCGTCGAGTTCGCGATGCCGCGCCGCCGGGCGAACGCCCGCTGCGGAGGCAGCCGGTCCCCGGGCCGCAAGCTGCCGGCCGCGATCTCCGCCGCCACGTCATCGGCGACGAGCCGGTAGTCCTCCATCGCACCTCACCGCATTCACCGAGATTGCACCGAGGACAATATAACTATTGCACGCGCAATTGCTCCAGCCATAGCCTCGAATCGTCGGTTGCGGAACAGGTATTTCGAGGGGTTTCCAAGGATTCGGGGGACACGGGCGACATGGTGAGCATCGACGCTCTCGTCGGTATCGGGCTGGTGGCCCTCGGACTCGTCCTGACGCCAGGACCGAACATGATCTATCTGGTCTCCCGGTCGATCACGCAGGGACGGCGCGCGGGACTGATCTCGCTGATGGGCGTGGCGACCGGGTTCTTCGTGTACCTCACCGCCGTGGCGGCGGGCATCGTGACCGTCTTCGCCCTCGTGCCCGCGGTGTACACGGTGATCAAGCTCGCCGGCGCGGCGTACCTGCTCTGGCTGGCGTGGCAGGCGGTACGGCCCGGCGGCGTGTCCGCCTTCGCTCCCAAGGAGCTGACGGTCGATCCGCCGCGCAAGCTGTTCACCATGGGGCTGATCACCAACCTGCTCAACCCGAAGATCGCGATCCTGTACGTGTCGCTGCTTCCGCAGTTCGTCGATCCGGCGCGCGGCCAGGTCGCCCTGCAGAGCCTCATGCTCGGGCTCACCCAGATCTGCATCGCGCTGACCGTCAACGCGCTGATCGTGCTCACCGCGGGCACCGTCGCCGCCTTCCTCGCGCGGCGGCCGAGGTGGTTGAGCGCCCAGCGCTACGTGATGGGCACGGTGCTCGCCGGCCTCGCGCTCCACCTCGCGGCCGACCGGTCCACTGCCGCGGCCCTGAAACCGTGAGAGTCAGCCCGGCACCCATTCCACGCTCCCGCGTAGATCCTCGCCGGGCCGAATCGACCTGTAGGGCGGCCTCACAGCTCCCGGGGGAGCTCGGCCCGGACGCCGAGCAGCCGTACGGGCCGCCGTTCGGTGAACTCGTCGAGGGCGGCCAGGGCGGCCCGCTCGATCTCAGTGACGTCGGCGGTCGGCGCCGGGAGCGCGTGGCCGTGGGTGTGGGTGACGAAGGGGGCGTAGCGCACCTTCACCACGACCCGCGTCGCGGGCCGCCGCTCGGCGGCGACGTCCTCGGCAACCCGCCGCGCCAGGTGGGCGACCTCACGCCGCACCTCCTCCCAGTCGCCGAGGTCGTGCTGATACGTGGTCTCCCGGCTGCGCGACCGCGCGAGGTACGGCGTGGCCGTCACGGGCGAGTCGTCCCGGCCGTGGGCGAGGCGGACCAGCCACGGCCCGATCGCCGGGCCGAAGTGCGCGGCGAGGGCGGCTGGATCGGCGGCCGCGAGCTCCGCCACCGTGGTGAGGCCCACCGCGGCGAGCCGCTTGGCGGTCTTGGGCCCGATGCCCCACAACGCGTCGGCCGGCCGGTCGCCGAGCACCTCGAACCACGTCTCACCGGTCAGCCGGAAGACCCCGCCGGGCTTGCCGAAGCCGGTCGCGAGCTTGGCCTGGAGCTTGTTGCGGCCGATGCCGACGGTGCATTCGAGGTCGGTCGACTCGCGCACGCGGCGGCGGACGAGGTGCGCCATCTCTTCCGGGTCCTCAGTGTCGACCGCGAGGAATGCCTCGTCCCAG
This sequence comes from Planotetraspora sp. GP83, assembly GCF_041262585.1. Lineage (NCBI taxonomy): Bacteria > Bacillati > Actinomycetota > Actinomycetes > Streptosporangiales > Streptosporangiaceae > Planotetraspora > Planotetraspora sp. GP83. The sequence goes on from NZ_JBGCBZ010000004.1 coordinate 111,026, forward strand.
CCGATCACTTCCAGCACGGCGTCGAGCTCCCGCAGCGCGGCCATCACCTCCGACGAAGCCGCTTCGTAAGTCTCCCGATCGACCGGCAGGAACACCGCGTCCGGGCATCGCCGGGCCGCCGTGCGCAGCGGAAGGCCGGAGTGCACGCCATACGCCCTGGCCTCGTAGGAGGCCGTGCTGACCACGCCGCGCTTGGTGGGATCACCGTCACCACCGACGACGACCGGGAGCCCCCGCAGCTCCGGACGGCGCAGCAGCTCGACGGCGGCGACGAACTGGTCGAGATCGACGTGCAACACCCAGCGGCCCACTCTTCATTCTCGCCCGGGCCGTCGCCCCCGACGAGGTCAGGCGGCCGTGAGCTCGGACCGATCGGAGGGCCGCGGCGCGGCCGGGGACTGGGCCGGCACGATGACGACGACCGTGTCCGCGAAGCGGTCGTGATAGCACTGGCGCCGCCCGTCACCGAACATGTGCAGCAGATTCAGCACGCCGATGAACCCGCCCACAAGGGGGATCAGCGGGACCCCCACGAAGAATCCGGCCCGGATGGCGGAGGAGCGAACCGACGGCGGCACGGCGGTGTGCACGGAGACCACCTTGATGCCGAAGAGCCACTTGCCGAACGTCTGGCCGTAGCGGGCGTGAAGCAGCCAGAAATACAGGAAATCCGGAACCGGCGCGATCATCTCGTCCCACGACCGGGTGAAGATCTCCGCCGCGTTGTCCGTCCCCCAGGCGACCAGAGCGAGCACGAGGCTGTCGACCACAGCGGCGAAGAAGCGCAGCGAAGGGGTGGCGATCCGGAGACGAACGACGGAATGGGGGGTGTCGGTCACCCGAGAATTGTCCCGTAATCCATGATCATTCAGCCCCGCACGCCGACCCCCCTTGGCCGTGATCATGCACGGATTCCTGGACGGCTAAGCTGACCGGGAGAAACGTAATCAGTGCCTCCGCCGCTCCAGGTCACCCCAGCCTCCGCCGCCCCCACGCCACCCCGGCGTCCGCCGTTTCCGCGGCCGGCCACGGAGGAACCCGCACACTCAGGTCACGTCGACGGCTTCCAGAATGCCGAGGGCGTCGGGGACGAGGACGGCCGCGGAGTAGTACGTGGTGAGGAGGTAGGACGCGATCGCCTTGTCGTCCACGCCCGTCAGGCGGACCGAAAGGCCGGGCTGACACTCGTCGGGCAGGCCGGTGCGCCGCAGCCCGATGACGCCCTGGTCCTCCTCTCCGATCCGCATGACGATGACCGAGCTGAGGCCCTGCCCGCTGATCGGGATCTTGTCGCACGGCAGAATCGGCACGCCGCGCCAGGCGGTGACCCTCGATCCCCCGGCTTCGACGGTGTCGGGGTAGATGCCCCGCCGGTTGCACTGCCGGGCGAAGGCGGCGATCGCCCGCGGGTGCGCCACGAAGCAATGGGACTTCCTCCGCCGGCAGAGCAGCTCGTCGAGGTCGTCGGGGGTGGGCCAGCCGGTTCTGCTGCGGATGCGCTGCCGCGGGTCGGCGTTGTGCAGCAGGCCGAAGTCGCGGTTGTTGACCAGCTCGTGCTCCTGCCGCTCCCGCAGCGCCTCGATCGTGAGCCTGAGCTGCTGCTCGGTCTGGTCCATCGGCTCGCTGTACACGTCGCCGACCCGCGTGTGTACGCGCAGGATCGTCTGCGCCACGCTCAGCTCGTACTCCCGGGGCTCCAGCTCGTAGTCCACGAACGTGCCCGGCAGCGTCACCTCGCCGACATGCCCCGCGGCCAGCTCGATCGCCGCCTCGCCGTACTTGTTCTGAGGCGCGGGAGCGCCGGCCTCGGCTCGCCGGAGCCCCCACCCGGAGCGGTAGTTCAGCCGCCGGTTGAGCCGGTAGGTGCCGCCGGTCACCTCGACCCAGGGCAGCACCCGCAGCAGGTGGCGTGAGGTGATCTCCCGCATCTGCGGCAACGACTTCGCCGTGGTCGCCAGATTGCGCGCCGCCGCCGTGCCGAGGCTCAGGTTCTGTACGGCTGGCAGGCCCTGTGCCCGGGAGTCCCCGGCGTCGAAGGCCGTCACCTCGCGTCACCACGAACGCCACCACGAACGCCGAGCAGCGCGGCGATCCGCGCGGCCGAGGTGCCGAGGCCCGTGGGGCCGCCGAACGGCCGCGCCAACGCCGGTGGCCGCTCCAGCTCCGACTCGACATAGCGGCGCGTCCGCTGATGCCACAGGAGGATCGCCGCCATCCAGTCGCGCAGCTCCTCGACGTAGGCGGTGAGCGCCCGCCTGGCCTCGGCGTCCAGGCCGAAGTCGTCGAAGAGGACCGGCAGTTCGACGGCGGCCAGGTGCTCGAACTGCCGCATCCGCGAGTCCATCAGGTCGGCGACGATGCCTGTGGCCCGCTCGGCGTCGCAGTTGAAGAAGCTCTGCACGACCAGGACGCAGTTGTGCAGCTCACCCTCGAACTCGATCTCCTTCTGGTAGGAGAAGACGTCGTTCAGCAGGCCGGCGTAGTCGGCGGTCGAGTTCTCCAGCCCGAGCATCGTGCGGGTTCGGTAGACCTCCGGAGGGACGACCCGCCCATCCCCCAGCCGGGCCAGCGCCTTGGTGAGGTCCGCGCCGAAGGTCCTCCGGCGCATCTCCATGTAGTCGACCGGATCGGGGACGCGGTTCTGGGTGTGGTTGGCCAGCTCCCACAGCCAGCTCTCGGTCATGCTCTCGACGGCCGAGCGGAACAGCCGCCGGCCGTCCACCGTCATGGAGGTCGCCGTGCGGACCCACAGGTCGCCCAGGCCGCGCTCCGCCGGGTTCGCCGGCGCCGGGGTGGCGCCCTGCCCCTCTGGTGAGAGGTCGATCGGCATGAAGGCCGACAGCCGCTCGTTGAGGGCCTTCGCCCCCGCCATGTCGCCCGTGGGGCCGAAGACCGCCGGGAAGTAGTCGTCGCCGTAGGTCCCCCAGGTGAGCCACTCGGCCGACAGCGTCAGCTCGTGGGCCGCCGCGTCCGGATCGATCCCCGCCGAGCACAGGGCGAAGTCGTAGCCCTCGGTCTTCCGAGCGGTCCACAGGGGCGACCCGGCGAGCTCCGGCAGCGGGTCGTAGAAGCCCATCAGCCCGGACCATTCCAGGCTCTCCCGCCGCGCGGTGTCCAGGTGCGGGCTGAGCCGTACGGCATGCGGCATGGAGAACTCGGGCCGCGGCAGCGGCCCGGCGTGCCGGTAGCGGACGTTGGCGTGGCTCCGGACGCCTCCCGGCCCGAGCAGACCGGCGATGAGCCCGATCTGCGCGGACTCGGTGCCGAGCCCTCTCGGCCCGCCGAGCGCGGACCCGGCACGCTCGCTGGAGCCGCCGTTCATGTAGCGGCTTGACCGCATGTGCCACTCGTGCCCGCCGGACTGCCAGTCCTGCAGGCCCTTCACATAGGCCAGTACGGCCAGGCGCTCCCGGGAGTCCAGCCCGTGCTCCTCGAAGAGCGGGGGCAGCTCGGTCAGGGCCGTGTTCTCGAACTGGTGGAGCCGGGAGGTGAGGAGATCGTTGACGGCGTCCGCGGCCCGCTGGGTGTCGTAGCCGAGGAACCGCTCGAACACCAGGACGCCGTTGCTGAGCTCGCCCTCCTCCTCGACCTCCCGCTGGTAGGAGAACAGGTCGTTGCGCAGGTGCACCGCGTCGGCGAAGGTGTCCCGCAGCACGTGCATCGGCCGGGTTCCGGCGATCCGGGCGGGGATCTCGGCCCCGGCGGCGTGCTCGACCAGGTTGGCGGACCAGGGCGCCCCGCCGACCCGCCGCCGCATCTCGACGTACTCCAGCGGGTTGGCCACCCGGCCCGCGTTGATGTTGGACAGCTCCCAGAGGGACTCGTCGAGCAGGTTCTTGGTGCTCTCCACGAACCTGACCCGCCAGTCCATGGACATGTCCGGCACCGTCCGGCCCCACAGGTCGGCCAGGCCCCGCTCGACCGGGTTGACCGGCTCCGGCGTGTCCTCTGTCGCGGTGACGGGCATGAAGGCCGGGAGCCTGTCGAGGTACTCCTTCGCGCCGGCGATGTCCCCGCTGCGCTTGAAGACCTCCAGGAAGTGGTCGTCGAAGAAGAACACCCACACGTACCAGTCGGTGATGAGATCCAGCTCGGCGGCGGAGGCGTCGGGGTGAGTGTAGGCGCACATCAGCCCGTAGTCCATCGCGTCGAGCTGCCGCTGGTCCCAGACGCCGAGCGCGGGGTCGAGCATGCCCATGTCGTACGCCCAGGCGCTGGTGTGCGCGCGGGCCGTCTCCAGGTGGGGGTTGAGCCTGGCCGGATACGGCACGTAGAAGTCCGGCAGCGTGAACGGCTGTCCCGAGGAATCGGTCCCCATCGTCGCTAGCCGACCTCGACGCTCTCGAGGATGCCGAGCGCGTCGGGGACGAGGACTGCGGCGGAGTAGTACGTGGTCACGAGGTAGGAGATGATCGCCTTGTCGCTGATCCCCATGAACCGGACCGACAGGCCGGGCTGGTACTCGTCGGGCAGACCGGTGCGGTGCAGGCCGATCACCCCCTGATCGGCCTCGCCCATCCGCATCACCATGATCGAGCTCAGCCCGGTCTCGCTGACCGGGATCTTGTTGCACGGCAGAATCGGCACGCCCCGCCAGGCCGGGACGCGGTTGCCGTGCAGCTCGGCGCTCTGCGGGTAGATGCCTCTGCTGTTGCACTCCCGCGCGAAGGCGGCGATCGCCCGCGGATGCGCCAGGATGAAGCCGGGGTCCTTCCACACCTTGGCGAGCAGGGCGTCCATGTCGTCGGGGGTGGGCGGCCCGGTGCGGGTGTGGATCCGCTGCCCGAGGTCGGCGTTGTACAGCAGGCCGAAGTCGCGGTTGTTGACCAGCTCGTGCTCCTGCCGCTCGCGCAGCGCCTCGATCGTGAGCCTGAGCTGCTGCTCGGTCTGGTTCATCGGCTCGTTGTAGAGGTCGGCCACTCGCGTGTGGATCCGCAGGATCGTCTGCGCCACGCTCAGCTCGTACTCCCGGGGCTCCAGCTCGTAGTCCACGAACGTGCCCGGCAGCGTCACCTCGCCGACATGCCCCGCGGCCAGCTCGATCGCCGCCTCGCCATGGGCGTTCGCCGCCCGGTTCGCGCCGGCCCTCTGCCCTTCCAGATGCGTCCGGAGCTCCGCCGACAGGGCGGCGACCTCCTGGAACGCCTCCCGTGAGAGGAACAGCGCCGTGCAGTGGGTGAGGGCCCTCGCCGTGAAGTCCCACGAGCCGGAGTCCTCGGTCAGGATCTGCTCGCCGAAGTGGTCGCCGTCGGCCAGCACTCCCAGCGTCGTTTCATTGCCGTACGCTCCGACTCCCAGCTTGTCGACCTTGCCGTGGGCGATGAGGACCACCTGGTCCCTCGGCGTGCCGGAGGACACCAGGGCCTCCCCCGGCTCGAACTCCCGCTGGGCGAACCGTCCGGCGAGGGCCGCCAGCACGTCGCTGTCGTCGAAGTGGCGCAGGGCCGCGATCTCGCACAGCTCGGCCGGGATGACGCGGACGTCCGCGCCGGTCGAGACGAACGTGATCCGCCCGTCCCCCACGCCGTAGCTGAGCCGGCGGTTCACCCGGTACGTCCCGCCGAGCACCTGAACCCAGGGGAGTATCCGCAGCAGGTGCCGCGAGGTGATCTCCTGCATCTGCGGCGCGGACTTGGTCGTGGTCGCCAGGTTCCGCGCGGCAGCCGTACCGAGGCTGAGCTGCGACTGGCCGTTCGAGGGAGCAGATTCCGTCATGACGGGAACCACCTGTTCTGTGTCAACGTGAACTACCGGTCATGGGGTGCGATGAACGGGGGGTGCGGTGAACGGATGCCGGTTGGCGGGTGGGTTCAGCGGGTGCGGTCCAGCGGGGTGCCGTTCAGTGGATGCGGTCCAGCGGGGTGCCGTTCAGTGGATGCGGTTCAGCGGGTGCGGTTGATGAGGCTGTCGGCCAGAACCTCCAGGCCGCTTCTGGCCTCGAGGTCGATCGGGGCGGTGCGGAGGACGTCGAGCGCGTGGCGGGCACGTTCGCCGATCATGGCCTCGACGTGGGACAGGGCTCCGGTGGCGACGACGATCTGCCGCAGCTCGGCCGCCCGCTGCTCGGTCAGGTCCTCGTTGCCGTGCCAGGTCCTCAAGTGGAGGGCCTCGGCCCGGGAGGCGTGCTGGAGGGCATGGGCGATGAGGATCGTGTGCTTGCCCTCCCTCAGGTCGTCGAGCACCGACTTCCCGGTCTCACCCGGGTCGCCGAACATGCCGAGGATGTCGTCGCGGAGCTGGAACGCCTCGCCCAGCGGGACGCCGAGCTCGGAGTAGAGGTCGAGGAGGGCCTGGTCCGCGCCCGCCAGCGCACCGCCGATCTGCAAGGGGCGCTCGACCGTGTACTTGGCCGTTTTGAACCGGACCACCATGAGCGCCTGATCGACGGTGGACAGGTCGCGGACCTGGGCGAGGATGTCGAGATACTGACCGGTGATCACCTCGGTCCGCAGGCGGTCGAACAGGGCCCGGGCGGCCCGCAGCCGGGCCGGCTCGACCTCACTGCTCGACAGCAGCTCGTCGGACCAGGTCAGGGTGAGCGCGCCCAGCAGGATGGCCGCTGCCCGCCCGAATGAGCGGGCCGCGGGCCCCCGGTGCAGGCCGGCCAGCCGGCGGTGCATGGTCGGATGGCCGCGGCGCAGGTCGCTGCTGTCCATGATGTCGTCGTGGATCAGCAGTCCCGCGTGGCAGAGCTCGAGAGCGGAGCCCGCCGAGATGATCTGGTCGCAGTCCGCACCGCCCGCTCCCCGCCAGCCCCAGTAACACAGGAGGGGCCGGATCCTCTTGCCACCGCCGAGGATGAAGTGGCGCAGGAACCGGTAGGCCGTGGCCACCTCGGGGTCGGCGACGGGCGCGGCGTGCTCGTCGAGGAAGGCGGCGAGCCGGTCGTCGATCAGCGCCCTTATCCGCTTGGAGGTCTGCATGATCGACGCCTGCTCGGTCTCCACGGTCATCGCCCGCCCCTCTCCGACACGCTGTGATGAGCGGAACGCTATTGATCGGTTACCGAAAGCAGTAGATCCCATTCCGAAGAGCGGAACGGCGGCGCGGGTCGCACCAGGTCGCACGCCACCGACGGCAGAGTGTGACGGGGCATCGCTTTGGGTAGTCATGCCCTGCGAGTCCGTAGGAAGGGCGCGCCTTCTCACCCCCAGCTAGCCGCACAGGACACGAATGCCGCGAAACGCCGCCCCCGAGGCCCCCGAGGAACCATCCCCGTCACGACGTCTGGCGCCCGCCCACCCGCCCAGCAGCCTGGAGAAGGCGATTACGATCCTCACCTCGCTGAGCGCGGCCCGGGAGCCGGTGAGTCTGGCGGAGCTGTCCAGGACCACCGGGCTGCCGAAGACGACGGTCTACCGACTGCTCGGCGTGCTGTGCAGGCGTGGGTTCGCCCAGCGGATCGGCGTCGACTACGCCATCGGCGGCCAGCTGGCCACCTTGGCGGGCCCGGGGTCGCGCATGGTTCCCGGCGCCCGGCGCCTCGTCCTGCCGCACCTGATCCGCTTATACGAGCTGACCCGCCAGACGGTGAACCTGGCCGTTCCGCGCGGCCTTGAGGTGGCCTACGTCGAGCGGGTCTACGGGCACAGCCGCGTGAGCTCGCCGTCCGACGAGGTCGACCGCGCGCCCCTGCACTGCACCGCGACCGGCAAGGTGCTGCTCGCGTTCGACAACGAGCTCAACGCGGCGTTCCGCGAGCACGCGTTCTCCGAGCACGCGTTGTCCGAGCACGGGGCCCTGCGCAGGATGACCCGGCGCACCCTCGCCGGGTGGGCGGCCCTCGACCGGGAGCTGGGCGCGGTGCGCCGCCAGGGGGTGGCCTACTCGCGGGAGGAGTTCGCCGAGGGCGTCGTCTGCGCCGCCGCTCCCGTCTTCGGCCCCGACGGCAGGATCTCGATGGCGGTGGGCGTGGCGGGCCCCTCCCCCACCGCGCCTTCGGCGGAGATCGTGGACATGGTCAGGCGGACGGCCAACGCCATCTCCGTGAGCCTGGTCACATCCCTTCCGGGAGCCACTGTCAGGCCACAGCCGGACGGTTTCCCGGCTTCCTTCCTCTGACGGTTCTCAGAATGTGGAACGGGCGGCCTTCAGACACTCCCTCGCACCCGTCCCTGGCTGGTGGCGACGGCGTACGCGGTGCCGTGCTCGTCGCGGGCGGTGCCGGTGGTCGCCATGATGGCGGGGCCCGTGATCGCGTCGGCCGTGAGACGCGTCCAGCCGATGGGTGGGACGGCGGCCCAGGTGACGCAGAGGTCGAGCGAGAGAATGTGCATTGCGGTCAGGTCCGTCGCCCGATAGGCGGAGTCGAGCAGGTGCGCGTCGAACAGCACGAGATCGAACAGCTGCCGCGCCAGCGGGCTCAGCCGCGCCTCCCGGTCCGCGGGCCTGGCCCACAGCTCGACGCGCGGCGGCCCGTCCCGAAACGTCTCCACCGAGGCCGGGTAGTCGATGCCTCGCTCGTCGATGTGCCGCAGGAACGGCACGTCCGTCCAGAACCACTCGAGCGACGGACAGTCCTCGGGCGGCGGTGGCGGCGACGCCTGTGGTCTCCCGTCCGGTACGGCTTCCGCCAGCAGATCCGGCGGGCAGAACCACGCCTGAAGCGAGACGAGCGTCCCGCCGCCCTGCGTGACGGCCACCCGGCGGGCCGTCAGCGAGCCGCCCGTCCGCAGGTCCTCGACCCGCAGCTCGATCCGGCCGGGCCGTACGGGACCGGAGAACAGCACGTGGGCGGCGCTGAGGACGGCGCCGTCCAGGCCCTCAGCGGCCGCGAGCACGGCCAGCGAAGCCGTCCAGCCGCCGAACACGACACCCTTGAAGCTGATTTCACCGTCCACGTCGGTGACGAGGAGGCCGCCGTGCCTCTCCAGCTTCACCGGACCGAAGATCGTGTCACTGACAATCGCCATGCGCGGCATTCTGCCCGGCGGCTCCGCCGCGTGGACGAGCCGGTCCCCCGCTCCGGGTGAGAGCGGGGGACCGTACGCACCGGGCTGTGATCAACCGGGCTTGATCAGTGGTGGGCGCCGGCGGCGTGGAGAACGCCGGAGAGGTCGTTGACGCGACCGTCACGGGTCCCGACGGGGGCCAGGTGGAGGCCGCGCTCGATGGTGGCCAGGATCGACGTCGTGTCGTAGACGGTGTGGTCCACCCCCGAGTGCGGCAGGGAGCGGCTGACCACCAGGGCGGGGATCCGGGTGCCGGGGCCGAACAGGTCGAAGGCGCCCTTCGTCCGGCTGCCCTTGCCGGGCGGGGACACGTGGTCCCACGTGCCACCGAACTCGTCATAGGTCACCACGACCAGCGTGTCGTCGGCCTGCGGTCCGCTTTCGATGGTCTTGAGCAGGTCCACAAGGTGGTCGCTGCCGTCCGCCTCGCTGGCGTAGCCGGGGTGCTCGTTCTCCGCGCCGTACGGCTTGACGAAGCTGACGGTGGGCAGCGTGCCCTTCTTGGCCGCGTCGAGGAACTCGGTCTCGTCCTTCAGGTGCGTACGGCCGGGCTGTCCCGGGGCGTACGCCGCGAAATAGTTGAACGGCTGGTGGTGGAACTGGAACAGCGGGCCCGGGTGACCGGCCTCGGCGTCCTTCCAGCCTCCGGAGTACCAGGCCCAGTCGACGCCGGCGCCGGTCAGCCGGTCGCCGATGTTGGGATATTTCGCGTCATCGATCAGCGGGAGCCGAGCGCCGCCACCCTGCGGGGTGCTGGCCGGCTGGATGGTGTTGACGGCGTAGTCGCCGCAGGCCACGCCGGGGTTCGCCGCCGGGCCGCAGGCCTGGGTGAGCTGCGCGTCCTTGACCGTCCCGGTGGGCTTGTAGAGCGGGTAGCCCGCGTTCGGGAAGCCGTTGGCGTCGACCACCGAGTGCAGGCTCTCCTGCGCCCCGCCCGGAGCGGCGGCCGTGTCGATCGGCGCCCGCCCCGCGATGAGGTACTGGTGGTTGAGGAAGGAGCCGCCGAAGGAGCCCTGGAAGAACCTGTCCGCGATCACGTAGTTCGGGGCGCCGGCCGCGTGGAGGTACTTCCAGATCGGCAGGCTCTTGGTGTCGTAGGCGCCCATCGTGAGGCCCACGGCGTTGCTGCCGGTCACGTAGCGGTCCTGCTTGCCGTGGTCGATCTGGTACTGCTCCTGGTAGAAGCGGTGGACGAGATCGCGCGTGCAGCCGCCGGGCAGCGCCCCGGGGCTGTCCTTCAGCACACCGGTCTCCTCGCCCCCGTCCGGCGGCGGGCAGGTCTTGTCCGTCGGCTTGATGTAGTCGTCGATGGTGAACGGCCGGTTGGCGAAGTGGCTGGCCGCGACGCCGTGGCCGGCGTCCTGGCAGGTGGCCGCGAGCGGCGGCGTCGCCAGGTTCACATCGTTCTGCGCCAGGCAGCCGTACGGCGTGCCGTCCTGGGCGACCTGCGTGGCGTTGCGGGCCGAGTGCCCGGCGAGGCCGTCGATCCCGCGGCCGTCGACCCGGCCCCAGTGGCCGTACAGGTTGTCGAAACTGTGGTTCTCCTCATAGATGACCACCAGATGGTGATACTTACCCACCACACGTGGTCCGTCGTGCCCGCCGTGCCCGTGATCGCTGTCAGCCGACGCCGGCGATCCGGTGAACGACGTGAGCAGCGCGGCCGCCGCCAGAACGGGCGACAACGCTCGTAGAGCTCGCACCAAACCTCCCAATAAGAACTCGGGATCCGATTCCCGAGCAAACACCTCAGCACCCTGCTCTAAGACGGCATACTGGGGCAATAGCCGCGAAATGGCCGTTTAGCGGCGATCACGTGACAACCAGGCGGCGTATCGCCCATCCCGGCCGGACGGGTTCATCCTCGCCTTGATGTGGCCGGAGGGGGGCCGGCTGTATCTCGCCGCCAAGTCACCGTGCGTCTCACCCGACGGGACGCCCGAGCCGTAGGCGGGCTCCTTCACGTACCTGACCCCTGTCGTGAGTCGCTACCCTACGGGAAGGCCGCCGTCTGTTCAGGAGTGTGGGATTATGCGGGTTGTTGATGCTTTCCGGGAGATGTACGGGGGCGAGCCCGCCGGGGTCTGGCACGCGCCCGGGAGGGTCAACCTGATCGGGGAGCACACCGACTACAACGACGGTTTCGTGCTGCCGTTCGCCGTCCCCTACGGGGTCACGGTGGCGGTGAGCCCCCGCGAGGACGACACCATCCGCATCGCCTCCCTCCAGGCGCCGGGCGAGCCGCACGTCATGGCGGATGTCGATCAGGCCGAGGGCTGGGTCCGCTACCCCGTGGGCGTCTTCTGGGTCATGCGCGGCGACGGTCTCCCCGTCCGGGGCGCCGACATCGTCGTCGACGGCGACGTGCCCGAAGGCGCCGGGCTCTCCTCCAGCGCCGCGCTGGAGGTGTCCGTCGCGCTCGCCCTCAACGACCTGTACGGGCTGGGCCTGGAGCCCATGCGGTTGGCGAAGATCAGCCAGCGGGCGGAGAACGACTTCGTCGGCATGCCGTGCGGGATCATGGACCAGGCGGCGTCGGCGCTGAGCAGGGCGGGCCACGCGCTCTTCCTCGACTGCCGGTCTCTGGCCAGCCGCGCCATCCCCCTCGACCTGGAGAAGCACGGGCTGCGGCTGCTCATCATCAACACGGGCGTGCGGCACGAGCTGGCGGACGGGCAGTACGCCAAGCGCCGGCAGGACTGCGAGAACGCCGCCAAGCACCTGGGCGTCCCGGCTCTGCGGGACGTGACCGACCTCGCGGCCGCGCTGGAGAGGCTCACCGGCAACGAGCGGAAGCGGACGCAGCACGTCGTCACCGAGAACCACCGCGTCGAGGCGCTCATCGGGCTGCTGCGCGCGGGAGCCGTACAGGAGATCGGGGCGATCCTCAACGCCTCCCACATCTCGCTGCGCGACCAGTTCGAGGTCTCGTGCCCGGAGCTCGACGTGGCGGTCGAGGCATCGATCAGGGGCGGCGCCCGAGGGGCCCGGATGACGGGGGGCGGGTTCGGCGGCTCCGCCATCACGCTCGTCGCCGAGGACAGGGTGGACCGCGTGCGGGCGAAGGTCCTGGAGGCCTACGAGGAGCGCGGCTGGGCCGCGCCGACGTTCCTGTCCACCACCTGCGCGGCCGGAGCGCACAGGCTCAGCTGAGCGGGGGGAAGCGCGGAGGGCGGCGCTCCAGGAAGCTGGCGACACCCTCGGTGAAGTCCGGCCGGACGAACGACTCCAGCATCAGCCGCACGGCCGCGTCCCTCGACTCGTCCAGGGTGGCGGTCCAGTCGCCCCACACCTGCCGTTTGATGACGGCCATCGACGTCGGAGAGCAGTGCGTGGCCAGCTCACGCGCGTAGGCCAGGGTCTCCTCCAGGAGCCGGTCCCCCGGTACGGCACGGCCGGCCAGTCCCAGGGCGTACGCCTCGGAGCCGGTGAAGACCCGGCCGGACAGCAGCAGGTCCATGGCTTTGGCCTGGCCGATCAGCTTGGGCAGGATCCAGGCCAGGCCGTACTCGGCGATGAGCCCCCGCCGGGAGAACGCGGTCGTCCACTTGGCGTCCTCGGCCGTGAAGACGAGGTCGCACACGAGGGCGTGGACCACTCCGAGCCCGGCGCAGGCCCCGTTCACGGCGGCGATGACGGGCTTGCGGATCGTCATGGGGAACGTGTTGGGCCGCTTGTCCGGCTCGCCCGCGTAGCCACCGGTCTGGATCGCGGTCAGGGTCTCGAAGTCGGCTCCGGCGCAGAAGCCCTTGCCCGCGCCGGTCACGACGACGACCCTGACCGACGGGTCCTGTTCGGCCTCTTCGAGCAGGTCGAAGTAGCGACGGCCCATCTCGTCGGTCCAGGCGTTCAGCCGTTCGGGCCGGTTGAACGTCAGGATCCGCACGCCGCCGTCGTCCTCGGACAGCACCACCATCTCGGCCTCCTCTACCCGAACTATGTTCTACACCAAGGGGCGCGACGGCGGAACCACGGGGATCACGGCCGCGGCCGGTGGGTGAACATGGGCGTGAGCTGGACGTCGTCGTAGTAGCGGTGGAAGACGGGCGTGGCGGCGCCCGAGAGGGGTGGGACGATCCACGACCAGTCCGCGGGGCAGACCCGGCCGTTGCGCTCCTCCTTCTCCAGATGGGTGATGAACCGTTTGGCCTCGGTGTGATGGTCGGTGATCGTCACGCCGTCCTCGGCGAAGGAGTGCAGCACGGCGATGTTGAGCTCGACCAGCGCCTGGTCGCGCCAGAGCGTCCGGTCGTGCGAGGTGTCCAGGCCGAGCCGCTCGGCGACCACCGGGAGCTGGTCGTACCGGCCCACGTCGGCGAGGTTGCGGGCGCCGATCTCGGTGCCCATGTACCAGCCGTTGAACGGCGCGCACGGGTAGCGAACCCCGCCGATCTCCAGGCACATGTTGGATATCGCCGGTACGGCATGCCATTTCAGGCCGAGCTCGGCGAACCACGGGAACTCGGGATGCCGGAGCGGGACCTCCAGGATCAGCTCGGGCGGCACCAAGTGCGCCGTCAGCCCGCCCTTCGCCTCGATGATCAGGGGCAGCACGTCGAACCGCGTGCCGTGGCCGCGCCAGCCGAGCCGGTGGGCCGTCCTCGTCACCTCGATGTTGGCCGGGTCGCCGACGACACCCCCGTCCGAGTTCAGGTACGCGGCGTACCTGATGAGCTGGTCGTTCCAGATCGTCGGCGCGCGCTCTCCGGGCGTGTCGGGCGCGAACACGGTGATCGTCGGCCGGATCTTCCCGTTGTTGGTCGCGATCCGGAGATGCTCGGCGCATTCCTCGGCGATGCCGTCCGCCGTGTCGACGTGCCGGCGGTCCCGGACCCGGAGCGACTTCCAGTAGAGGCGGCCGATGCATCTGTTGCTGTTCCGCCATGCGACGCGCGCGCCGAAAGCCAGCTCTGCCGGCGTGTGCGTATACGTTCCCGTCTGCGAGATCTCTCCGAAGACCTCGCGCAGCCTGGGCTTCACCGACCCCGTGGACGGGTTCTCGGCGTGGTAGAGCCGGATGAAGTCCTCCGCCTCGCCCCTGTCGACCCCCTCCTCACGCCCGGGTTCTTGTTCGGCTTCCGTGATCTTCTTGGACTTGTTGGACCTGAACCACCTCAGCACGACCGCCACACACTTCGCACTCGCGGGCATCGCACCTGTTTCCGGGGGTGGCGGGACGCCCTCTCCGCAGTGGCCCTCACCCCACTGCGTGTCTGTGATCCGCGGCGACTCACATTTTCGGGGAAGTCTCGTGATTTGTCCGCCACATTCGCATACCTGAGTCCGAACTCGGCACATCAACCCCAGGCAACACACAACCCCGCGCGGCGCAGCCGCGACACCGGGGGGTTCCAAGGGGGTCGTCCCCCCAGACAAACACAAAAGCCCCGGCGCGGATGGTCGAAGACCATCAAGCAACCGGGGCCGTCGCGGCGCAGCCGCGACACCGGGGGGTTCCAGGGGGGTCGTCCCCCCAGACAAACACAAAAGCCCCGGCGCGGATGGTCGAAGACCATCAAGCAACCGGGGCCAACGCTCCCGCGATAGGACTCGAACCTATAACCTGCCGGTTAACAGCCGGCTGCTCTGCCGATTGAGCTACACGGGATTGCTGCTTGCGCTGCTCGATCCGGTCTTGCGGCCGTTCTTGCTGCGCGGAACTAGATTAGCGCACTCGGGGGGGTGCCTGTCACGTTCATTCGGCTTGGATAGATGCAGGCCTCCGGGGTAGGAGGGCGGAGAACACGAGCGCGGAGGTGGAAGATGCGGTACAAGGCGATGTTCGCCGCCGGGCTGGCCGTCGGCTACGTTTTGGGCACCCGAGCCGGACGTGAGCGGTACGAGCAGATCAAGCGCATGGCACAGCGAGTGGCGGACAGCCCTTCCGTCCAGGAAGCGGCGGGGCTGGTCGGGGCCCGGGCCTCGAAGGTGGCGGAGAAGGCCAAGGACCTCGCCGGTGACAAGTTCGGCGGCAAGGTGCCGTTTCTGAAGAGGCACGAGCCGTGGCAGGCCGAGAAGGTGGGCGCCGCCACCGGCTGGCCGGCCTCCGACGCCGACCGGATCACCTGACGATCCCCCACACAGCAGGACACAACAGGACACAGCAGGCCCCTGGCTCACGCCGGGGGCTTTCTGGTCCACCAACCTCGTGATCATGCATGATTTCCCACGCGCCCGGCCTACCTGCGCCGACACCTGTCGTGATCATGCACACGTTCCCACTGTCAACCGCTGAGCTGCCCGGACGCTATCCGTGATCATGCGCGGCGTCGTTACTCCGCACCTGCGAAGTGCACGATCATGCCCCCGACATCCTCAGACGCCGAGGCTTCGCCGTACCTCTTCGAGGGCCTGCTCCGCGAGAGCGCGCAGGCCTGGGTCGGCGGGGTCCAGGCCGGGGTCGAAGATGAACTCCCAGCGCGGCGCGTCGTAGCCGGGGACGCGGCGCGCTACCAGCCGCACTCCCCCGCGCGCACCGAGCGGCACGTGCCTGCTCGCCACGATCGACGCGGTGACCCGCTCTCGGATCGTCTCGGGCAGCAGACCGGGCTCGGGCAGCAGCGCCCGGTGGACGGCGCCGTCGGTCATCGTGACCGTCACGCCCTTCTCGTCCCACACGGCCTTGTCCATGAGGTGCCACGGCAGCCGGATGCCCCCCGGCAGGTGCAGCGCCTGTGTCGTGGCGACGTGGTAGTCGCCGCCCGGCGTGTGGGCGTGGCTGATCACGCGCTCGCGCGGTTCGAGCGCGAGAGCCGTACGGACCTCGGCGGGCAGCCGCCGTGACCCGAAGAGCCCCCCGGAGCGGCCGAAGATGGAAAGCTTGGAACCAGCCAACGAGCACCACCAGTGAGCGCGACCATCGATACCGGAAGGCTATCCGGCGTCCCGATGCCGGCCGCCGGGGCCCGGCTTGCCCCCTTCCAGATGTACGGCCGGCAAGGCGAAAGCCAGTGACCCGCCGATGGCACAGGTCACTGGCTTCGTTAGCTCACGACCTCAGTCCAGGTAGTCCCGGAGCATCTGGGCCCGGGTGGGGTGGCGGAGTTTGGCGAGCGTCTTGGACTCGATCTGCCGGATCCTCTCGCGGGTCACGCCGAACTCGCGGCCGACCTCCTCCAGTGTGCGGGGGTGGCCGTCGGCCAGGCCGAACCGGAGCTGGATGATCCGCTGCTCACGCTCGGACAGCGTCGCGAGGATGTCGTCGAGCTGGTCCTGCAGCATGATGAACGCGGCGGCCTCGATCGGCACCACGGCGTCGGCGTCCTCGATGAAGTCCCCGAGGTCGGAGTCCTCCTCGCCGATCGGCGACTGGAGCGAGACCGGCTCCTGGGCGATCCGCTGGATTTCCACGACGCGGTCGATGGGCAGGTCCATCTCCGCGGCGATCTCCTCGGGCGCGGGCTCGCGGCCGAGGTCCTGGTGGAGCTGCCGCTGCACGCGGACCAATTTGTTGATCGTCTCGACCATGTGAACTGGAATGCGAATGGTCCGCGCCTGGTCGGCGATGGCCCGGGTGATCGCCTGGCGAATCCACCAGGTCGCGTAGGTCGAGAACTTATAGCCCTTGGTGTAGTCGAATTTCTCGACGGCCCGGATCAGGCCGAGGTTGCCCTCCTGGATGAGGTCCAGGAAGAGCATTCCGCGCCCGACGTATCGCTTGGCGATGGAGACCACGAGCCGCAGGTTCGCCTCGATGAGCCGCTGCTTGGCCCGGACGCCCTCCCAGACGAGGTCCTCGAGCTCCGGCCGGGCGAGCCTGACGGCGGCGCTCTCGCAGAGCTTGTCCTCGGCGAACAGGCCGGCCTCGATGGCCTTGGCGAGCTCGACCTCCTCCTCGGCGGTCAGCAGCGGGACCCGGCCGATCTCTCGGAGATAGATCCTGACCAGGTCACTCGTTGGCGCGCGTTTGCCTACGTCCTCCTCGTCGGGCTTGCTGGGCTCCTCGTCGCCTTGCGGCTCGAGGACCTCAACCCCGTTCTCGGCGAGCATCCGCACGACGCGTTCCAGCGCGTCGGCGGGTAGCTCGGATCGGTCGAGCGCGGCGGCCACGTCGTCAACCGTGACGCTCCCGCGTTCCCTTCCCTTCGCGACGAGGTCCGCCACCTGATCTACCGATGGCGGCCTGCTTGGCAGCACCGATGCACCCACGGAACACAGTCTGCGGTATAGGGACCAGTAAATGGCAGGCCTATTTTTGTCACCCAAGGTAAGGCAGAAGTCAATACCGAATTGAGATCACAACATATGTTTGGCCGTTGGGAGATCTGGAAAGGGGAGTTTATTCAGGCCCCGGTGGCTCGCTCTCTCAACACGCGTCGCTGCTGTTCGAGGGCGACCAGTTCCCCGAAGAGCCGGTTGTACTCCTGCTGCTCCTCGACCGGGTTGAGCCGCTGCAGGCGTGACTTGACCTGGGTGATGGCCCGGCCCACCGCGACTTCCTGGAGCTTGGCCAGCACCGCCGTGCCGTACCGCTCCTCGCCGGTGACGTCGGCGCGGAGCGCCTCGACGGCGAAGCGCGTGACGAGCGACCGCAGATCGGCCCCCGGCTCGGCGGCGGACGCGTCGGACGAGGCCGACGAGATCCCGGTCTGGTTTAGCAGCCGGTCCACCCACTCGCGGCCGCCCGGTCCCCCGGAGGCTGTGCCCCCGGCGGCCATCACGAGCCCGTAAAGCGCGACGTGCTCGGGCAGCGTGAAGGCCCCCGGGCCGAGGGCGTCGAACTCGGGGCCGAGCAGCGCCGGACGCTGCACGGCGAGTTTGAGCGCCTCCGCCTCCAGTCGCACGGCGGGGTCGACGGGCTCCTCCCGCCGCTGGACGGCCGCCCGCCCCCGGCCCTGCTGCCCCTGCCCGCGCTGGAGGGGCTGGCCGATGACCTGCTGGATCCGCTGGATGACGAAGCCCTCGTCCATGAAGCCGAGCCAGCGGTCGAGATCGACCACGTAGGTCTTGCGCAGCCCCGGATCCTTGATGCCGGCGACGACCGGGGCGACCGCGTCGAGCGCGCCGAGGCGGCCCTCGTTGGTGTTCAGGTCGTAGCGCGACAGGATGCTCCGGATCGCGAACGCGTACAGCGGCTCCCGGCTGGCGACGAGGTCCCGGACGGCGGCGTCGCCGTGCTTGACCCGCAGGTCGCACGGGTCGAGGCCGTCGGGCTGGACGGCGACATAGGTCTGGGTGACGAACTTCTGCTCGTCCTGGAACGCCCGCAGGGCGGCCTTCTGCCCCGCCGAGTCGCCGTCGAAGGTGAAGATCACCTCGCCGCGGAACTCGGCCTGGTCGAGCAGCAGCCGCCGCAGGACCTTGATGTGCTCCTCGCCGAACGACGTGCCGCAGGTGGCCACCGCCGTCGGCACCCCGGCCAGGTGGCAGGCCATCACGTCGGTGTACCCCTCGACGATGACCGCCTGGGACCGCTTGGCGATCTCCCGCTTGGCCAGGTCCACGCCGTACAGGACCGAGCTCTTGTGGTAGATCGGGCTGTCCGGCGTGTTCAGGTATTTGGGGCCGTCGTCGGAGTCGAGCAGCTTGCGCGCGCCGAACCCGATCACGTCACCGGTGATGTCCCGGATCGGCCAGACCAGGCGGCCGCGGAACCGGTCGATCGGCCCACGCCGGCCCTCCCGCGCGAGGCCGCCCTTGATGAGCTCCTGCGAGGTGAAGCCTCGGGCCATCAGGTGCCGCGACAGCGCCTCCCACTCCGCGGGGGCGTAGCCGACGCCGAACCGCTCGGCGTCCACCCGCTCGAAGCCTCGCTCGGACAGGAAGCGCCTGCCGGGCGCCGCGTCCGGGGTGGAGAGCTGAGCGGCGTAGAACTCGGCGGCCGCCCGGTGGGCCTCGATGAGCCGGAGCCGCTCCCCCTGCTCGCGGCCCGGCACGTAGCCGCCCTGCTCGTAGCGGAGCTGGATGCCGGCCCGCTGCGCCAGCCGCTCCACGGCCTCGGAGAACGAGAGGTTCTCGATCTTGCGGACGAACGTGATGACGTCGCCGCCCTCGGCGCAGCCGAAGCAGTAGTAGTACCCCCGGGCCGGCGTGACGTTGAACGACGGCGACTTCTCGTCGTGGAACGGGCACAGGCCCTTGAGGTTTCCCCCGCCGGCGTTGCGCAGCTGGATGTGCTCGCCGACGACGTCGGCGATCGCCGAGCGCTCCCGCACGAGCGCGATGTCCTCGTCACTGATCCGGCCACTCATCCGCCCTGCCACGCTCGCGAGTTTAGAGCCTGCCCACGACACCTCGGGCTGCGCCCGCCCCACAGGGACTTTGCCGATCCGGGTCGTGACAAATGCGAAGGTCCGTTACAAAGGAGAGGTTCGGTAACGTCAACCAGGTGGAGATCATGCGAAGACTGGCCGCCCTCACGAGCGCCGCGTGCCTGGCCGCGGCGTGCAGCGCGCCGGCCGGAGTGGCCGGCGTGAGCACGCTGCCGCCGGCGCAGCCCGTGACGAGCGGGGGTGGCGCCGCCACAGCCGCCGCCGACCCGTCCCACATGGTGGCGGTTGCCC
Source organism: Planotetraspora sp. GP83 (assembly GCF_041262585.1). Classification (NCBI taxonomy): domain Bacteria; kingdom Bacillati; phylum Actinomycetota; class Actinomycetes; order Streptosporangiales; family Streptosporangiaceae; genus Planotetraspora; species Planotetraspora sp. GP83. Next base: position 130,479 of record NZ_JBGCBZ010000004.1, read on the forward strand.
CGCCACCCGGCGACGCTCCCGTACGGCTTCCGCCGCCCACGCTGTCGCGCTTCACCTACAGGTTCCCGGTCAAGGGCTGCAGGGCGTCGTACTCCCGCAAGCTGCTGGTCCTGCCGAAGACCACGATCTGGGCGGGCAAGGGCTGCGCGTTCGTCTCCCCCGTCGACGGCGTGGTCCACGAGGTCAACGTCAAGAACCTCTGGAAGCCCTCCACCGACCGCGGGGCGGACAGGGAGGGCCGGTTCGTCTCCGTCCTGGGCGAGGACGGCGTGCTCTACCTGGGCGGCCACCTCGACTCGGTCGAGCCGGCCGTACGGGCCGGAACCCACGTCAAGGCCGGGCAGCAGCTCGGCCGGATAGGCAACTCCGGCAACGCGCGCGACATGGCGAGCAACCTCTACTTCGCCGTCTCGTGGCCCACGCCGTCCCAGTACTGGTGGGTCCGCCGGGGCATGGTCGAGCCCTGGCCGTACCTCGACGCGTGGTACGACGGGAACGCGACGCTGTCGCCGCGCAAGGCCACGCTCGCCATGCGCAGGCACGTCGGCGCGCTCCCGCGCTGCGTCCAGCTCTGCACGTCGAAGTCCCCGGTCCCGGCCAAGGAGACCAAGCCGCCGAAGGACGACACCGACGACACCCGCGTGGTGATCCCCTTGAACTGAATCCCTCCTACCCCAGGAGGCCGGAGAGAGGGATCTCCGGGTCGGCCAGGCGGCCGAGGTCAACGGCCCTGCCCGCCTGCCCGGCCCGGACGAGGGCCTGGATGTCGTCCGTCACGTCCCACACGTTGACGTTCATGCCCGCGAGCACGCGCCCGTCCTTCGTCACCCAGAAGACGAGGAACTCGGGCGTCGCACCGTCCCTGAGCGCCGGGTCGCCCCGGAAGACGACCTCGTCGTGCCCGGCGAGGTCGCCGGAGAACTCCATGCCGAGATCGAACTGGTCGGTGTAGAAGTACGGCACGCGGTCGTAGACGACCTCCTGGCCCAGCATCGCCCGCGCCGCGGCCGGTCCGCCGTTCAGCGCGTTGGCCCAGTGCTCCACCCTGATCCGGCGGCCGAGGAGCGGATTGGCCGCCTCCGCGACGTCCCCGGCCGCGTAGATGTCGGGGTCGGACGTGCGCAGCGACGCGTCCACGACGATGCCCTCCGCGACCTCCAGCCCCGCGCTCCGGCCGAGCTCGACGTTGGGCGTCGCGCCGATGCCGGCGACGACGTGATCGGCGGGCAGCACCTCGCCCGCCGTGGTGACGACCTCGCGCACGCCGGACGTCTCCCGCAGGGCGCTCACCGAGGCCCCGAGCCGGAACTCGACGCCATGCGCCCGGTGGACGGCGGCGAAGATCTCGCCGACCTCCGTCCCGAGCGCCCGGTGGAGCGGGGCCGGGCCCGGGGCCACCACGGTCACCTCGCAGCCGGCCTGGCGGGCGGCGGCGGCCGTCTCCAGCCCGATCCATCCGGCCCCGACGACCACCACGCGGCCCCCGCTCGCGAAGGCCTCCCGCAGCGCCTTGCTGTCCGCGACCGTCCTCAGGTAGTGGACCCCCTCCAGGTCGCCGCCGTCCACCGCGAGCGGCCGGGGGGTCGCGCCGGTCGCGATCAGGAGCTTGTCGTACGGCTGGCTCTCCCCCGAGTCGAGGTGGACGAGGTGACCCTGGGGGTCGATGCCCGTGGCGGTGATCCCCAGCCGGAGGTCGACGTCGTGGGCGGCGTACCAGCCGGACTCGTGCACGTAGACCTTCTCCAGGTCCGTCGCGCCCTGCAGGTAGCCCTTGGAGAGCGGCGGACGCTCGTAGGGACGCTCGCGCTCGGCACCGATGAGCACGATCCTCCCGCTGAAGCCCTCCTCGCGCAGGGTCTCAGCCGCCTTCGCCCCCGCCAGGCTCGCACCGATGATCACGTATGTCGACATTGGGTCCTCCTTCGGTGCCGACCGTAACGCAGGACCCCCGGCGCGGATGAGCCGGACCGTGTTTCCCTTAAAACGGGCGCCTGTCGTCAGCCGCGGGCCGAGAGGCGGCGATGCCAGGCCATCGCGGACGCGTCGGTGAGCGACGCGATCTGGTCCACGACCACGCGCAGCCGCTCGGCGTCGCCGGAGGCGTTCTCGAACATGGGACGCAGGGCGGGCTCCAGCGTCGCCGGGGCGCCCAGCATGATCAGCGAGCCCAACTCGGCGATCAGCTCGCGCTGCCTCGCCTGGGTGGCGTGGTGGTCGGCGCGGGACATGACGTAGTAAGCGGTGACGCCCTTCAGCAGCGCGCACTCCAGCCGCGTGGTCCTCGGCACGACGAGGTCCATCGAGTGGCGTCCCGAGATGGCTCCCCCGGCCGGAACGACGCGACAGCCGTACACCTCGCGGGTGGCCTCCTGCGCGGACCTGCAGAATCGGCCGATGAGCGCGCTGGTGAGGCGTTTGAGCGCGGCGAGGTCCACCAGCCCGGCGTCGAACCGGCCCGGCCAGAGCGGCTCGGCCACCAACCGGCCGAAGATCTCGGCCAGCTCGTTCAGGTCGGCCTCGGGGGCGTACCACTCGCGGGTCAGGCGGCAGACCGCCAGCCGCTCGTCGGGGTCGCGCAGCGCCTCGGCCGTGACGTGGCCGGAGGTCAGCGCGTCCTCCAGGTCGTGGACCGAATAGGCCACGTCGTCGGCCCAGTCCATGATCTGCGCCTCGAAGCTGATCGTGTAGCCGGGCGTCCCCTCGCGGATCCACTGGAAGACGGGGAGATCGTCCGGATAGACGCAGTACGGCCGGCCCTCGCGGCCGTGCGGGACTCCCGGCACCTGGGAGGCATGGCTGGTCCAGGGATACTTGCAGACCGCGTCCAGCGTCGCCCGGGTCAGGTTGAGCCCGGCGCTGCGGCCGTCCTCGGTCATGACCTTGGCCTCCAGGCGGGTCAGCAGCCGCAGGTTCTGGGCGTTGCCCTGGAAGCCGCCGCATCGGGCGGCCATCTCGTCGAGCGCGACCTCCCCGTTGTGGCCGAAGGGCGGATGGCCGAGGTCGTGGGCGAGGCAGGCCGTCTCGACCAGGTCGGGATCGCGGCCGAGGACCTTGCCCATCTCCCGGCCGATCTGGGCGCATTCCAGCGAGTGCGTCAGCCGGGTGCGGGGGCTGTGCATGCTGTAGTAATCCGCCGGGGTGACCACCTGGGTCTTGGCCGCGAGCCTCCGCAGCGAGGCGCTGTGCAGCACCCGCGCCCGGTCCCGCTCGAACGCGCTCCGCTCGGGGTTCCCCGGGGGCTCGGGCACCCATCGTGCCTGGTCGTGCTCGTCGTAGCGGGTCATCCGTCCTCCTCCCCCGGCGGTTCCCGGCCCAGCGTTCCGGCTGCGGGGAGTGAACCGTACCCCTGTTCCTCTGACTTCACGACAAACACGCCGGAAACGCTGCCGGGCGGTCCGGCGGAGCGCTCTCTTCGCGCCCGCCATATCAACAAATTTCGCAACATCGGCGACTGAGGCCGGGTCAATCAGCATAAGTTGCCCCGTGTCCACCGTTCCCCCCGAACGTCCCCCCGACTGGAGGACCCCCAGCATGAAGACGGTGCCCCTGCTCCTGAGGCTGACAGCCGCGGGAGCCGCTGCCGCGACGCTGCTCGCCGGCACACCCGCCGCGGCGGCCGACGACCCCGTCGGCACCATCCGGAAGGCGGACTCCCCCGACAGGATCCCCGGCGAGTACATCGTCGTCCTGAAGGACAACGCCGCCGTCCGCGAGCGGGGCGTGCCCGCCTCGGCGAGGAACCTGGCGGCCCGCCACGACGGCTCGGTCGGGCACGTCTTCACCCGGGCGGTGAAGGGCTTCTCGGTCAGCATGGACGAGACCGACGCCAAGAAGCTCGCGGCCAACGCGGACGTCGCCTACGTCGAGCAGGACCAGAAGGTCACGACAAGCGACACCCAGCAGGGCGCGACCTGGGGCCTGGACCGCATCGATCAGGCCGCCCTGCCGCTCAGCGGCACGTACACCTACACGACCACCGCCGCGAACGTGCACGCCTACATCATCGACACCGGCGTGCTCACCACCCACGGCGACTTCGGCGGCCGGGCGTCCAGCGGGCACGACTTCGTCGACAACGACTCCGACGCGAGCGACTGCAACGGGCACGGCACCCACGTGGCCGGCACGGTCGGCGGCGCGACCTACGGGGTCGCCAAGGGCGTCAAGCTCGTCGCCGTCCGAGTGCTCGACTGCGCGGGCAGCGGCACCACCTCAGGCGTCATCTCCGGCGTCGACTGGGTGACGGCCAACGCCGTCAAACCGGCCGTCGCCAACATGAGCCTGGGCGGCGGCGTCAGCAGCGCACTCGACAAGGCCGTGGCCAACTCCATCGCGTCAGGCGTCACGTACGGCATCGCCGGAGGAAACGAGGGCGCCGACGCCTGCGGCAGCTCCCCCGCCCGCGTCCCCGCCGCCATCACCGTCGGCGCGACGGCCAACGACGACACCAGGGCGTCGTGGTCCAACTACGGAAACTGTCTCGACCTCTTCGCGCCGGGGGTCTCCATCACCTCGGACTGGTTCACGGGCGCCGCCGCGACGAAGACGATCAGCGGCACGTCCATGGCGACCCCGCACGTGGTGGGCGCCGCCGCGCTCATCCTCGCGGCCAACCCCTCCCTCAGCCCCGCACAGGTCTCCTCGGCCCTCACGGCCGGCGCCACCCGGGGGGGCGTCAAGAGCCCGGGGACCGGCTCCCCCAACCTGCTGCTCTACACCGCGGGCACCTCGACGCCCACACCCACACCCACACCGACCCCGACACCTACTCCCACGCCGACCGTGACCCCCACCCCGACGCCCACGCCCACACCCACGCCGACCCCAACCGTGACCCCAACCGTGACCCCAACCGTGACCCCGACCCCGTCCCCGACCACGGGCACGGTGTTCTCGGACAGGTTCGAGACCGCCACCGGCTGGACGGCCAACCCCTCGGGCACCGACACCGCCACGCTGGGCAGGTGGGAGCTCGGCGACCCTGAGGCCGCCGGCTCCGGCGGGACGGCGACCCAGCTCGGCACGACCGTCAGCGGCACCCACGACCTGGTCACCGGCCGGCTCGCCGGGAGCAGCGCGGGCGCGTACGACGTCGACGGCGGCGTGACCTCGATCCGGTCCCCCGCCATCACGCTGCCGTCGTCCGGCACGCTCACGCTGCGCTTCAGCTGGTATCTCGCGCACCTGAACAACGCCACGAGCGCCGACTATCTCCGGGTCCGCGTGGTCGGCACCACAACGGCGACCGTGCTCAACCAGACGGGCGCGGCCAGGAACCGGGCCGCCTCGTGGGCCACGGCGACCGCCAACATCTCCGGCCAGGCCGGGCAGACCGTGCGCATCGTCGTCGACGCGGCGGACGCGGCCGGCGCCAGCCTGATCGAGGCGGCGATCGACGACGTGACGATCACCCGCTCCTAACCCAGCGTGATCATGCACGTGTTCCCGCATTCACCGTCCCACCCGGCACCGTGTGTGGCGTGATCATGCAGCGCCCCATCGGACGGGACGCTGCATGATCACCAAAAGTGGCGGCGCTGATCGGACCGGGTGCGGAGGAATCCATGCATGATCACGTTTCAGGGAACCCGACGTCGTCGCGCCGCCCGGGAAACCCTGCATGATCACGGCGAAGGTCAGCGGCTGTCGGATCCGGTGCTGGTCAGGGCAACCCGGCCCGCCTCCAGCCGCGCGACCGGGATGCGGAACGGCGAGCACGAGACGTAGTCGAGCCCGATCTCGTGGCAGAAGTGCACGGAGTCGGGATCGCCGCCGTGCTCGCCGCAGATGCCGAGCTTGAGGTCGGGCCTGGTCTTCCTGCCCTCCTCGGCGGCGATCCGCATGAGCCGGCCCACGCCGTCCCTGTCGATCGACTCGAACGGCGAGACGCCGAAGACGCCGAGATCGAGATACTTGCCGAAGAAGGCGCTCTCGACGTCGTCCCGCGAGAATCCCCAGGTCATCTGAGTGAGGTCGTTGGTGCCGAACGAGAAGAACTGGGCCGCCTCGGCGATCTGCCCGGCGGTCAGCGCGGCCCGCGGCACCTCGATCATCGTGCCGACGAGGGCCTCAACGCCCGCCTCCGCGAGGATCTCCAGCACCTCCTCCCGCACGATCTCCAGCTCCTGGACGGCGCCGACCAGCGGGATCATGATCTCGACCTTCGGGCCGGCGCTCCGCTTGGCCGCCGCCGCGATGGCCCGCACCTGCATCGCGAACAGGCCGGGAATGGCCAGGCCGAGCCGCACTCCGCGCAGGCCGAGCATCGGGTTCTGCTCGTGCAGCCGCTTGACGGCGTCGAGGAGCCTGCGGTCCTTCTCGGTCGCCCGGTCCCCGGCCAGGGCCACCTTGACCGACAGGTCGGTGAGGTCGGGCAGGAACTCGTGCAACGGCGGGTCGATCAGCCGGATGGTGACCGGCAGGCCGTCCATCGCCGCGAACAACCCGGTGAAGTCGGCCGTCTGCAGCGGTTCGAGCGCGTCCAGCGCTGCCTGCCGTTCCTTCGGCGTGACGGCCAGGATGAGGTCCTCGACGAGCTGCCGCCGGTCGCCCAGGAACATGTGCTCCGTACGGCACAGCCCGACGCCCTGGGCGCCGAACCGCCGGGCGCGGGCGGCGTCCTCCGGCGTGTCGGCGTTGGCCCGTACGGCGAGGCGGCGCGCGGAGTCGGCGTGAGTCATGATCCGGTCCACGGCGGCGACGAGGTCGTCGCCGGGCCGGCCGCCCTCGAAATACTCCACCACGGGCGAGGCGACCACGGGCACCTCGCCCAGGTAGACAGCCCCGTTGCCGCCGTCGATGGAGATGACGTCGCCCTCCTCGACCGTGATCCCGCCCGGCGCGGTGAACCGTCCGGCGCGGACGTCGACCTCCAGCTCCTCCGCGCCGCAGACGCAGGTCTTGCCCATGCCCCGGGCGACCACGGCGGCGTGCGAGGTCTTGCCGCCCCGCGAGGTGAGGACGCCCTGGGCCGCGATCATGCCGGAGAGGTCGTCGGGGTTGGTCTCACGGCGGACGAGGATGACCGCCTCCCCCCGGCCGGCCAGCTCGACGGCCCTGGCGGAGGTGAAGACGACCTTGCCCACGGCGGCCCCCGGCGAGGCGTTCATGCCGGTGGTGAGCCGCGTGTTTCCGGCGGTCGTGGAGAACCGGGGGAACATGAGCTGCGCGAGCTGGTCCCCGGTCACCCGCGTGACGGCCTCGTCCATGCCGATGAGGCCCTCGTCCACGAGCTGGGTGGCGATGCGGAAGGCCGCGCCCGCCGTCCGCTTGCCCACGCGGGTCTGCAGCATCCAGAGCTTGCCCCGCTCTACGGTGAACTCGATGTCGCACAGGTCGCGGTAGTGGTTCTCCAGCGTGGCCATGATGTCCAGCAGCTCGCGGTAGGCCGCCGGGTTGATCGCCTCCAGGTCCTGGAGCGGCACGGTGTTGCGGATCCCGGCGACGACGTCCTCTCCCTGGGCGTTCTGCAGGTAGTCGCCGTAGACACCCTGCTGTCCCGAGCCGGGGTCGCGGGTGAAGGCGACGCCGGTGCCGGAGTCCATGCCGAGGTTGCCGAAGACCATCGCCACCACGTTGACCGCGGTGCCGAGGTCGGTGGGGATGCGCTCCTGCCGCCGGTAGAGGACGGCGCGGGACGAGTTCCACGACTCGAACACGGCCATGATCGCCAGGTCCATCTGCTCGCGGGGGTCCACGGGGAACTCGCGGCCGCTCTCCGCGAGCACGATGCCCTTGTACGTCTCGACGAGCCGCTGAAGGTCGGCGGCGTCGAGGTCGGTGTCCTCCCGGTCGCCCTTCAGCTCGTCGAGCGCGCCCTCGAACAGCTCGCCCTCGATGTCCAGCACCGTCTTGCCGAACATCTGGATGAGCCTGCGGTAGGAGTCCCACGCGAAGCGCTCGTTGCCCGACTGCTTGGCGAGGCCGAGGACGGACTGGTCGTTGAGGCCGATGTTGAGGACCGTCTCCATCATGCCCGGCATGGAGAACTTGGCCCCGGACCTGACGCTGACCAGCAGCGGGTCGTCCGCGTCGCCCAGCCGCTTGCCCATCCGGCTCTCCAGGTCCGCCAGGTGGATCGCGATCTCGTCGCCGAGCCCGTACGGCATGCCGCCGTGGCCGAGGTAGTGACGGCACGCCTCTGTCGTGATCGTGAAACCGGGAGGCACCGGGAGACCGAGGTTGGTCATTTCCGCCAGATTGGCGCCCTTACCGCCGAGCAGGTCCTTGAGGTCCTTGTTGCCCTCGGTGAAGTCGTAAACGTACTTGGGCACGTGAGCTCCTTCGCGACTTCAAATTAAACGCGCGGATCGACCCCGCACCCGGACTCTACCGACGAAGAAGGCCATCAAACATCACACCCCAGCCGATAAGCCATATGGCCAGCTAGACGACACCGTAGAGGTCTAATCCACTACTTATCCCCGTAAAGATCGCTCGTTTTTCCATGGGCCTAGACCACTGGTATAAACCAATTTCGAGCATTGGGCGGATTCACCGCATGTTTCCCCGGTGTTAATTGGTTTAGACCATTCCCCGGCCATCCGGCAGGCGTCGCTATCGGTGAGTCCGCCCGACGGCGCCGCACGGCCGTACGGTATAAATGAACAACCCTCCGAATGACGTCGATTGTGGAGGGTGCTCGTGTCTCGCAGGGTCTGGCAGGTCGTGCTGGCGGGGATCGTGGGGCTCGGCTCGCTGGGGGTGGGAGCCACCGCCTGCGGGCCGGGGCAGGTCACGACCGCCGGTTACGCCACTCCTCACGACCCTCTGGCGTGGAAGCAGTGCGAGCAGGTCTCGACGGCGTCGGGCTTCCAGTGCGCGACGATGAAGGTGCCGCTCGACTACGCCAAGCCCGACGGGGAGAAGGTCGGGATCGCGCTGATCCGGCTCCGGGCGACCGACCCCGCCCAGCGGCTGGGCTCGCTGGTGTTCAACTTCGGCGGGCCGGGCGGCTCGGGGGTCTCCACGCTGCTCAACGCGGCGTCCGCCTTCGGGGTCCTCGGCCGGCGCTACGACCTGGTCAGCTTCGATCCCCGCGGCGTCGACCGCAGCAGCGGGATCCGGTGCCTGAGCGACCAGCGGATGGACCAGTACCTCACCGAGGAGCCCAGCGACAGCGTCGACAAGGAGACGGCCCTCCTCACCGAGTTCGCCAGGGGGTGCCAGCGGAACGCGGGCAGGATCCTTCCCTACGTCGGCACGATCAACGCGGCCCGCGACATGGAGTCCCTGCGCGACGCCCTGGGCGAGCCGCAGCTCAACTACTTCGGCTTCTCCTACGGCACCCACCTCGGGGCGGTCTACGCCACGCAATACCCGAAGAAGGTGGGCCGGATGGTGCTCGACGCGGCCCTCGACCCCACGGTGGGCCTGCTCGACATGGCGAAGACCCAGTCCCTCGGCTTCCAGCGGGCCTACGAGGACTACCTCGCCGACTGCGCGAAGACCAAGGTGAGCTGCCCGCTCGGGGCGGACCCCACCACGGCGAACGCGACCGTCCTCGGGCTCCTCGACACCCTCGGGCGTCAGCCGCTGAAGGTCGGCGCGCGCGAGGTCAACGCGACCGTCGCGAGATCCGGCATCACGCAGGCCCTGTACAGCAGGCTCGCCTGGCCGCTGCTCACCGAGGCGGTCAACGACGCGCGGAAGGGCGACGGGAGCGGCCTGCTCACACTGGCCGACGAGTACGCCGGGCGGCAGCCGAACGGCTCCTACTCGACCCTGCAGTTCTCCCTGCCCGCCGTGCTCTGCGCGGACCACACCGACCGGCCCACCGTGGCGCAGGCGGTGGGGCTGGCGGGCCGGCTCAGGAAGGCGACCCCGCTCTTCGCCGCCACCGCGTCGAGCTCCGGGATCTGCAGCGTGTGGCCGGTGCCCGGAGACGACGCCAACAAGCACATCGACGCCACGGGCTCCAAGCCGATCGTGGTGGTCGGGGTGACCCACGACCCGGCCACGCCGTACCAATGGGCGCCGAGCCTGACCAAGCAGCTCCGCACCGCTGTGCTGCTCACCCTCAACGGCGAGGGCCACGGCGCGTACGGCCAGAGCGCCTGCATCGACACGGCGGTCAACGCCTACCTGCTCGACGGCAGGGTCCCCGTCAACGGCCTCCGCTGCTGACCCTCGCCTGACAGAGCCCCGTACGCGAGAAGGCGCCTTCCTGGATCTCCCGGAAGGCGCCTTCTCGCGTGCTCGTCAGTCGTTGAGGTGCTGGCGGAGGTAGGACTCCACCTGGTCGAGGGCGACCCGCTGCTGGGCCATGGTGTCGCGCTCGCGGATCGTCACGGCCTGGTCCTGCGGGGTGCCGAAGTCGACCGTGATCGCGAACGGCGTGCCGATCTCGTCCTGGCGGCGGTAGCGGCGGCCGATCGCGCCCGCGTCGTCGAAGTCCACGTTCCACCGGCGGCGCAGCTGCGCGGCCAGGTCACGGGCCATCGGCGACAGGTCGGCGTTGCGAGACAGCGGCAGCACCGCGACCTTGACCGGCGCGAGCCGGTGGTCGAGCCGCATGACCGTGCGCTCCTCCATGACGCCCTTCGCGTTGGGCGCCTCGTCCACCGTGTAGGCGTCGAGGAGGAAGGTCAGCGCGGCCCGGTCCACACCGGCCGCGGGCTCGATGACGTACGGCACGTAGCGCTCGCCCGTGTCCTGCTCGAAGAACGACAGATCCGTGCCCGACGCCTTGCTGTGCGCCGTCAGGTCGAAGTCGGTGCGGTTGGCGATGCCCTCCAGCTCGCCCCACTCGGTGCCCGTGAAGTTGAAGCGGTACTCGATGTCCACGGTGCGCTTGGAGTAGTGGGACAGCTTGTCCTTCGGGTGCTCGTAGAGGCGCAGGTTGTCCTTGTTGATGCCGAGATCGACATACCACCGCAGGCGCTCGTCGATCCAGTACTGGTGCCACTCCTCGTCGGTGCCCGGCTTGACGAAGAACTCCATCTCCATCTGCTCGAACTCGCGGGTCCGGAAGATGAAGTTACCCGGGGTGATCTCGTTGCGGAACGACTTGCCCTGCTGGCCGATGCCGAACGGGATCTTCCTGCGCGCCGACTGCTGCACGTTCAGGTAGTTGATGAAGATGCCCTGGGCGGTCTCCGGCCGGAGGTAGGCCAGGCCGGACTCGTCCTCCACCGGGCCCAGGTAGGTCTTGAGCAGGCCGCTGAACTGCCTCGGCTGCGTGAACGCGCCCTTGTTGCCGCAGTTGGGACAGGTGATGTCGGCCAGGCCGCCCGCGGGCTCGCCGCCGTGCTTGGCGGCGTACGCCTCCAGGAGGTGGTCGGCCCGGAAGCGCTTGTGGCACGACTGGCACTCGGTCAGCGGGTCGGTGAAGGTCTCCACGTGGCCGCTGGCCTGCCACACCTCGGGGGCGAGGATCACGCACGAGTCGAGGCCGACGACGTCGTCGCGGCCCTGCACGACGGACTTCCACCACTCGCGCTTGACGTTGTTCTTCAGCTCGACACCGAGGGGCCCGTAGTCCCACGACGCCCGCAGACCGCCGTAGATCTCGCTCGACGGGAAGACCAGCCCGCGGCGCTTGGCGAGGCTGACGATCGTTTCCAAGACGTCGGTGCGACGTGCCATGAGTGGAACTCCATCCGGCTGGGTGTCGGCCCTGAGATCAGGTGTTCGGGATCGGTTTTCCGATCGGTGCGTCGATCGGGCGGGCCGGCCGGATCGCGTGCCGCAGGCGGCAAGAGGCTCGGCACCTGCCCGAATCTGTGCTCAAGCTTAGGGGAATCCGGCGGCCGTTCGCTCAGGCCTCGCCCGTGGTTCCCGCGCGATCGATCCCGGGAAGATCCCCCTCCGGGGTCTCCGGCAGGCCGTACACGCCCTCGAAGGCGCTCGGCTCGTTGATCATCAGGGTCATGAGCGGGTACATGGCCATCCGCGCGGCCGACAGCGCCCGGCGGTAGTAACCCGCGCCCTCCCACTCGCTGACCAGCGCCCACAGGGCCGGCTCGTCGACCGACCTGCCGACCTGGCCCCACAGGTAGCCGGGCTGGGCCGCCAGCACGTCGAGGATGTCGCGGGCCTGCGCCGTGAACTCCTCGGTCCTGGCGCCGGGCACCGAATAGCGGATCAGGGAGAGCATGCCGCCAAGCATGCCATCCATCCGGTACGGCCCGCATGAAGGGGCACATGAAGGGCGGATGAGGGGCCGCGGCATCGGCCCGGCCGGGGTGCGCCTTCGGGCGCTAGGCTCGACTCGTGGGAAGCGAAACCGATCCGACGCGCCGGCCCAGGGTCACGGCCCATCCCCTGGCGAGGAAGCCCGCCCCGGGGGCCCAGCCACGTGCCCAGCCACGTGCGCGGACGGGGGCAGGGGCGACAACAGGGCCGGGGCGGCCGCTGCCCGCGGGCGAGCAGTTCGTCACGCCCGGCGCGACGGGGCTCAGGAAGGCGGTCGAGCAGAAGAGCGCGACGCCCCTGGTGTTCCTGTTCCAGCTGCCGCGCTGGCTGGTCCCCGTCGTGATGGTCGCGCTGCTGCTCGCCGGCATGGTCGTCGCCGACTGGCGGGGCGCCCTCGCCGTGCTTCCCGTGCTGGGCTTCGTCGTCTGGCTGGCCTACCTGTCGTGGCCCTCGCTCCGGCTCGGCGGCCGGGTGCTCCGCGTGGCGGTCGTGACCTTCCTGCTGCTGCTCGCCGCCACGCGGCTCGGACTCCTGTGAGCATCGGTAGATTCGAAGTGGCCACGCCGTACACGGGAGTCCCTCATGAGTAAGAGCCGCGACGCCGTTCACGCGACCCTCCGCCAGAGCCGAGGGTTCCGGAGCGCTCAGGACGTGTTCACGAAGATGCGGGCGGACGGCGCGAAGATCGGCCTGACCACCGTTTACCGGGCGCTGCAGTCCCTGTCCGACGACGGCCGGGTCGACGTTCTGCGCACCGACGACGGCGAGTCCGTCTACCGGGCGTGCGAGAGCGACACCCACCACCACCATCTCGTCTGCCGCCGCTGCGGGCGCACGGTCGAGGTGGCCGGTCCCGACGTCGAGCGGTGGGCCGAGGTCGTCGGCGCGGAGCACGGCTTCACCGAGATCACCCACACCGTCGAGGTCTTCGGCACCTGCTCGTCGTGCGCGGCGGGGTGACGCGACGAGGTGACCGCCGCATGATCGTGACACGGATATGTGGTCATGTCGCCACGCCGGGCCGCCCCGAGAGGTACGCTGCCTGCGCCGGGAAATAGGGAGATGCCGTGCCGTTCAGCCATGACATGGTGTTCTCGCTGGCCACCGTGGTGGACCTGATCAACACCTCGCCCGCGGCAGGCGAGCGCGACGGGCTGGCCGGCGTCGAAGACCTCGAGGCGTTCGTGCGGCGCCGCCAGGTCAGCGGGGTGGCGGCGCTCACCCACCGCGACCTCGCCGAGGTCCGGGTGCTGCGGGACGCGTTCCACGAGGTCTTCACCGCCCCCGATCGGACGACGGCGGTCGCCCGGCTCAACACGCTGCTCGGCCGCACGCGGATCACGCCCAGCCTCACCGAGCACGACGGGTTCGCGCTGCACGTGCACTACTTCGCGCCCGGCGCGTCGATCGCGGAGCACCTCGCCGCGGACTGCGGCGTGGCCCTCGCCCACGTGCTGGTCGAGGACGAGTGGGAGCGGCTGCGCACGTGCGCCGCCCCCGGCTGCTCCCACGTGTTCGTCGACGAGTCGCGCAACCGGTCCCGCGTCTACTGCGACAGCCGCACCTGCGGCAACCGCATGCACGTCGCCGCGTACCGGGCCCGCAGGCGGGCCTGAGCCCGGCCATAACATAAGACGACTCAGCGGACCTCGTTCGGCAGGGCCCCGCCGTACCTTCTGTCGCGCTTGGCGTAGATCTCGCACGCCTGCCAGAGGTCGCGGCGGTCGAAGTCGGGCCAGAGCTGGTTGAGGAAGACCATCTCGGCGTAGGCGGCCTGCCAGAGCAGGAAGTTGGAGGTGCGCTGCTCGCCTGAGGAGCGCAGGAACAGGTCCACGTCGGGAATGTCAGGCTCGTCGAGGTAACGGGCGAAGGTCTGCTCCGACACTTTCCCCGGCTTGACCCGGCCCGCGGCGATGTCCTGCGCGAGCTTCACGGCGGCGTCCACGATCTCGGCCCGGCCGCCGTAGTTGACGCAGAACTGCAGCGTCAGCGTCGTGTTGCGCGTCGTCATGCGCTCGGCGTCCTGGAGCTCCTTGATGACGCTCTTCCAGAGCCGCCCGGGACGCCCGGCCCAGCGGACCCGGACCCCCATCGCGTTGAGCTCGTCGCGGCGGCGGCGGATCACGTCGCGGTTGAAGCCCATCAGGAAGCGGACCTCGTCGGGCGAGCGCTTCCAGTTCTCCGTGGAGAACGCGTACGCCGACAGATAGGGGATGCCCACCTCGATCGCGCCTTCGATGACGTCGAACAGCGACGCCTCGCCCATCTTGTGACCCTCGGTCCTGGGCAGGCCCCGGGCCTTGGCCCAGCGGCCGTTGCCGTCCATGACGATCGCGACGTGCCGGGGCAGAAGGTCGCGCGGGATGGCGGGCGGGGTCGCCCCGGACGGATGCGGAGTAGGAGGACGGACCATGCTCATGAGCGTATTGCGTGCCGCCGGGTCTCAGGTGCGCGAAATGTGCGGGTCCTGTGTGGATCGCCACCCGCCGTTCGCCGGCTCGTCCCGCTCGACGTGCCGCAGGGAGCGGATGCCGTGCTCCAGGTGCCACTGGAGGTAGGCCGCCACGAGGCCGCTGCACTCGGTGCGGTGCCGGGGCTCGGAGGAGTCGGCGGCCGGCCAGTCTCCCCGCAGCAGCGCGATCATCAGCGCGATCGTCTCGGCCGCGGGCACGGCCGCGCCCGTGGGACGGCAGCCGCCGCAGACCACGCCGCCGGCCACGATCGCGAAGGCCCGCACGGCGTCCGCGCCGCACCGGGCGCACTCCGACAGCGCGGGGGCGTAGCCCGCGACCGCCAGCGAGCGCAGGAAGTAGGCGTCGAGCACCAGCCGGGCCTCGTGGCCGCCCTCGACGAGCGTGCGCAGCCCTCCCACCAGCAGCAGGAACTGGCGCAGCGCGGGCTCCTTCTCCCCCATGGTCAGCCGGTCGGCGGTCTCCAGCATCGCGGTCCCGGCGGTGTAGCGGGGATAGTCGCTCACGAGCGCCTCGCCGTACGGGCGGATGGTCTCGACCTGGGTGATCACGTCGAGCGTCCGGCCGGCGTGGAGCTGCAGATCGACGTGGGAGAACGGCTCCAGCCGCGCGCCGAACCGCGACATGGTCTTGCGCACGCCCTTGGCGACGCCGCGGACCTTGCCCGTGCGTTTGGTGAGGATCGTGATGATGCGGTCGGCCTCGCCCAGCTTCTGGGTGCGAAGCACGACGCCCTCGTCACGGTAAAGACTCACACGGCCATCCTACGAGCACCCCAAATGGTGAAATTTCGGTAAGGATCTGATCTCTCCCACTCCGGCGGAACCGGCCACAAGCTGGACATCAGGTGTCCATACGGTAAACCTGGGATGCGACGGCTTGACCGAAAGCTCACTAAGCTTTGGCCTCCGGCGGAGTTCCCCGCGCCGGTCAAGCCGTACGGCCTGATCCCCCCGCTGCGTGAAAGGGTGCCATGACCCGCGTGGTCCTGCTGGGCTCGCCGCCCGGCCCGATCGGTCCTCCGCCCCCGGGCGGCCAGCCCGTCCTGCCGACGGACATCACCCTTACATCCCTCGCCGGACAGCCCACCGCGTACGGCAGGCTGCTGGGGCAGCTCACCTCTCTCGACCCGGCGCCCGTGACGATCGCCCGGCCGGGCGACGCTCCGTCCTACCGGGAGCACCCCGGGCGGGTCGTGGAGAGCACGGACGTCGCCGGGGATCTGCGCGCGCTGGCCGACGCGGTCGAGGGCGCGACGGACAACCTGCTGATCCTCCCCGCCGAGTCGCTGGTGCACGACGAGCTGATCTACCAGATCACCAAGGCCAAGCGGGCCGCCATCGCGCTGATCCTCCGGGAGGAGACCGAAGGGGAGGAGCCGCCGATCGAGGATGCGGTGCCCGAGATCGGGCGGAAGGTCATGGAGGGCCTGCCGCAGCGCGCCCGGGCCGGCCGCGGCCGCGTCGTCTCGGTCGGCACGGCATACCACGCCGTGACCCGGCCGAACGCGGTCCTGCTCGGGCCCTTCCACCTTCACCAGCGGCACGCCGCCGTCCTCGCCGAGGCCGCCCGCGAGCTGGCGGACATGGCCCACCTGTTCGGGCCCGAGGACGACGTGACCGAGCTGCTCGTCCTCGGTCTCGTACGGCGGGGCGTGTCCGTGGGCGTCCGCGGCCGCCGCGACCTGTTCTACCGGCGGGTCCGGACCCAGTGGGAGGCCGACGAGGCCCTGGCGGAGATGGCCGGGTTCGACGAGGACCGGGCGCGGCTCGACAACGCCGTGAAGGGCGCCGACGGCTTCTTCACCACCTTCTTCGTCAGCACCTACTCCCGGTTCATCGCCCGGTGGGCGGCCCGGCGGGGGCTGACCCCCAACCAGGTCACGCTGATCTCGATCTTCCTCGGCCTGCTGTCCGCTGCCGCCTTCGCCACCGGCACCCGCTGGGGCGCGGTCGCGGGCGGCGTGCTGATCTACTTCGCGTTCGTGTTCGACTGCGTCGACGGCCAGGTCGCCAGGTACGCGCGGAAGTTCGGCGTGCTCGGCGCCTGGCTGGACGCCACATTCGACCGGTTCAAGGAGTACGCCGTCTTCGTCGGCCTCGCCGTGGGTGCCACCGTGTCCGGGAAGTTCGGCGACGGCGAGGGCGTGTGGACGCTGGCTCTGGTCGCGCTGGGCCTCCAGACGGTCAAGCACCTGCTCGACTTCTCGTTCGGCGCCGCCAACCGGCGCAAGCCGCCCGCGCCGCTGCCGACGCTGGCGCTGTCGGCCGCCGACGACGGCCCGCTGCGCAGGGCGCTGGAGAACCGCAAGGTCACCCAGAGCACCGGCATCCGCGGCCTGCTGCGGCTCTGGTCGAGGGCCGGCAGGTTCCGCGCCGTGCACTGGGCCCGCAAGATGATCGTGTTCCCCATCGGCGAGCGCTTCGCCGCCATCGCGATCACCGCCGCCTTCTTCGACCCCCGTGTCACCTTCCTCACGCTGGTGATCTGGGGCGGCGTCGCTGCCACCTACACCCTGACCGGACGTCTTCTGAGGTCTCTCGCATGATCACCCAGCCGCAGGTCACCGCCATCCCCGACCCCGACGAGGAGCGCCGCCGCATCCAGACCGAGCGGCTGCTGGCCTACCGCGACGACGGCCCGCTCGTCGCCGCGCTGAAGGGGCGCCTCGGCCCCGGCCTGCCGCCCGTTCCCGCGATGCTCGTGGCGCTGGCCACCGTCGTCGTCCTGGCGGTCACCGGGACCCTCGGCAAGGGCCCGATCCTGCTGGTTCCCGTGCTGGTGATCGTCGCCCTGGTCGTCCCGACGGCGCCGCGCGACCACCTCGGGCGGTTGGACTGGCTGATCCCACCGCTGCTGCGCGGAACCGAGTTCCTCACGATCATCCTGCTCGGTCTGGCCGCGGACACGCCCAAGTGGCTGCTGTTCGTACTGCTCTACATCGTCGGCTACCACACGTACGACACCGTGTATCGGACCAGGCAGGGGATCTGGCCGCCGGCCTGGGTGTTCCGGGCGGGGCTGGGCTGGGAGGTCCGCCTGCTGCTCCTCGGCGTGGGCGCGGCGACGGGCCTGCTGACCCCGGTGGCGGCGGTCCTCACGGCCTACCTCGTCGTGCTGTTCTCGGTGGAGAGCGTGGTGAGCTGGGTGCGCCTGGACAAGGCCTCCGCCCAGGCCCAGGCCGATCAGGACCTGGAGCAGTCGCCGGAGGACGCGGCCGAGCAGGCCACCGGCGACGCGGACGCCGCCTGACCGCGAACCAACCCCCCAACTAACCGACCCGACCGACCCGACCGACCCGACTAACCGGACTGGCCGCGAACCTGGCGGGCCCGGCGGGCGTACTTGCGCCGGCCGACGGTCCGCCAGACGAGCCGGGCCAGCAGCGGGAGGCCGCCGAGCAGCTCCGCGCGCTCCTCCGGGGTCGCCTCCTCGAGGAGGGCGCCGAGGAAATACAGCAGCTTGTCCTTGGGGGTCTCGGTGGCGAACCGGCCGCCCAACTCCGCCCACTCGTCGGCGGTGAGGTGCTCCTCGGCCAGTGGGAGGATGTGGATCTCCTCCTCCCCCAGGTGCTCGACCAGGGCCGCCCGGTGGCCGGTCAGCGCGAGGGCGATCTGGTCCCGCACCGGCGCGGCGGCCGTGCGTTCCCACTCCGGTAGCAGCCCGGCGACCTGGTCGAGGGTGGCCGAGATCGTCTCGTGCTGGGCCTCCATGCGCAGGACCAGGTCGGCCTCCATGTCGACCCGGGCCAGCAGCTTGGGCCAGAGCAGGTCGTCCTCGGCGGAATGATGGTGGTGCAGGCCCAGCGCGTAGTCGCGGAAGTGCCCGGCGAGGACCCGGGCCCGTCCGGCGTCCCCCTCGGACACCGCCGGCACGAGCTCGGCCAGCAGGCGGGACTCGCGGCGGAACACACGGTGGACGACGAGCATGTCGTGGGTGTCCGGACGGGTGTGGGCGGCACCGTGGGCGGCACCGTGGGCGGCGGGGGTCATCTTCGTCTCCTCTCGCAGGTGGTCGCCTCCACTCTCCGGCCGGTTTCTTGGAGCCCTCTTGAGACGGTCTTGGGACGGATGGCCCGAAGTGACCTACGATGTCCGCGTGCTCAACGGACCGTTCCGGCGATGATCCGCATTCGTGTGCTCGGCGCGTTCGACGCCGAGGTGAACCGGACGACGGTGCAGCTCGGCGGGCCGCGCCAGCGCGCCGTGCTGGCCCTGCTCATCGCCGCCAGGGGCGACGTGGTGTCCGTCGACCGGCTGATCGAGGACCTGTGGCGCGGGGAGCCTCCCGCGAAGGCCATCGCGTCCCTCCAGACCTATGTCGCCAACCTGCGGAGGGCCCTGGAGCCCGACCGGCCTCCCCGCGCGCCTGCCCGCGTCCTGGTCAGCGCGGCCCCCGGCTATGCCGTACGGCTGGGCGGCGACGAGGTGGACGCTTGGCGGTTCGAGCGGCTGGTCGAGGAAGCGCGGCAGCGGATCGAGAGCCGCCCCTCCGAGGCCAGGACCCTCCTCGGTGAGGGGCTGACCCTGTGGCGCGGGCAGGCGTTCGCGGAGGTCGCCGACGAGGAGTGGGCCGTCGCCGAGGCCGCCCGGCTGGAGGAGCAGCGGCTGGCGGCCGGCGAGCTGTTCGTCGCGGCGACGCTCCGCTCGGCGCCCGCCGCCGACGCCGTCCCGGTGGCCGAGATGCTCACCCGGAGGCAGCCGCTCCGCGAGGAGGGCTGGCGATTGCTGGCCCTCGCGCTGTGGGGCAGCGGACGGCAGGCCGACGCGCTGTCCGCGCTGCGCCGCGCCCGCCACACCCTCGCCGACGAGCTGGGCCTCGACCCGGACCCCGCACTGGTGACGCTGGAGGACGCCATCCTCGGCCAGCGGGTCGAGGTGCTCCACGCCTCGCTGGGCGACGGCAAGCGAGGCCGACCAGCCGCCTCCGTCCCCGTAGCGGCCCCAGCTGACGGCTCCCCCCGCCTCACCTCGCCTGACGGCTCCCCCAGCTTGGCCCCGGCGCACGGCGCGCCCGGACGGCCGGCGCTGTTCGTGGGACGTACGGCGGAGCTGGCCACGCTCGACGAGGCCGCGCGGGACGTGCTGGCCGGGATGCCCCGCATCGCCGTGGTGACGGGCGAGGCGGGAGCGGGCAAGTCGGCGCTGCTCGGCCGCCTGCAGGAGGGCCTCGACCCGGCGAGCTGGCTGGTCGCGGTCGGCCGGTGCCCGGAGACCGACGGCGCGCCCCCCGCATGGGCCTGGCTGGAGGCGCTGCGGCCGCTGGCCCGCGTCGTGCCGCCGGGCGAGCACGAGGCCGCGCTCTCCCCGTTGCTGGGCGAGGGCCACGTGATCGAGGACGCCTCGGCGGGGCGCTTCCGCCTGCACCGGGCGGTCTCCGCGTGGCTGCGGGCCATCGCGGGAAACCCCTCCAACGGCGCGCGGAGGGCGCTGGCCATCGTGCTCGACGACGTACACCGCGCCGACGCCGAGACCCTGGCCCTGCTCGCCTCCGTCGCCGGGGAGCTGGCGGGCACCCGCATCCTCCTCGTCGTCGCGCTCCGGCCGTCGGACGTCACGGAGGCGCAGGAGGACGCCCTGGCAGCGCTGGCGCGGCACTCCCCCGTGCGGGTGCAGCTCGGCGGGCTGTCCGGCGCCGAGGTCGAGACCCTGGTCACCTCGGTGTGCGACCGGCCGGTCGATCCGGCGACCCTCTCGTCTCTCGCGGAGCGCACCGGGGGCAACCCCTTCTACGTCTGGGAGAGCGCCCGGCTGCTGGCGAGCGAGGGCACGCTGTCCGATGTGCCCGAGGGCGTGCGGGACGTCCTGCGGCGCCGTCTCTCGCGGCTGCCGGCCGCCGCCGTGAGCGTCCTGCGGCTGGCCGCCGTCGTGGGCCGTGAGGCCGAGGTGGAGGTGCTCGTCAACGCCGCCGACGGCACCGAGGACGCCGTCCTCGACGCGCTGGAGGCGGGCGTCTTCTCCGGCCTGCTCACCGAGCCGTCCCCGGGCCGCGTCAGGTTCGTCCACGCGCTCGTGCGCGACACCCTCTATCAGGACCTGTCCCAGGTGAGGCGCACCCGGATGCACGCCCGGGTCGCCGCCGCGCTGCGGGAGCTCCACCCGGACGACCTGACCGCCCTTGCCTATCACTACGCCAGGGCCGCGTCGTCGGCGACTGCCCCGATGGCGGTGGACTACTCCGTGCGGGCGGCTGAGATGGCCACCCGGCGGTACGCGCACGACACGGCCGCCGAGCTGCTGTCCCAGGCGCTCGACTGCTTCGACCGGGTGGCCGGGGCGGCGGACCACGACGCCAGGCGGGTGGCGCTGCTCGGCGAGCTGCTGCGGGCCCAGGTCCGGGCGGGCGACGTCGTCGCCGCGCGGGCGTCCAGGCAGCGCGCCGTCGGCATCGCCGTGCAGTCGGGCCGCGACGACCTGCTGATCGCCGCCTTCACGTCCTGGACGGAGGCGACGCCCTGGCAGACCCGCCCCTACGGGACGATCGACGCCGACGCCGTGCGGCTGCTCGGCCGGCTGCTGCGCCGTACCGACCTGGAGCCGGTCACCCGCTGCCTCCTGCTGGCGGCCTTCGTCGCCGAGATGGACAGCGAGGGCGACCCGCGCAGCCTCGCCGCCGCCCAGGAGGCGGTGGCGCTGGTGGAGCACCTCGACCACCCGGCCTTGAAGGCACTGGCCATCACCCTGCTGATCAAGGAGACCTCCTTCGAGCACGCCCCGGACGAGCGGGCCGCGCTCGCGATTCGGCTGCGGGCGCTCGCCGACGACCACGACCTGGTCGTTTACCGGTGGTTCGCCGAATACACCCTCGCGACGGCGGCGGGAGACGCGGCCATGCTCCGCGCCCACGTCGGGCGGAGCATGGAGATCGCCCAGACCTACCAGATGGCGGAGGCGCTCTCGGTGGGGATGTGCGCCCAGGCCGTCCTGGCGCACGTCGGCGGACGTTTCGACGAGGCCGAGCGGCTGTACGGCCTGGCCTACGAGAAGATGCGCCGCGAGGGCTCGATACACGCCTACGGCGTCTACAGCATGGCCCTGACGTCGATCCGCATCAGCCAGGGCCGGATCGGTGAGCAGGAGGGACTGCTCCGCGCGCTCTGCGAGCAGTACGGCCCGTCCGGCGCGGACGGCTACGCCCTCGCGCTCGCCGCGAACGGCCGGGTGGACGAGGCGAGGGCGGTGCGAGTCCACCGGCCTCCGCTGCGGAACGACTACTTCCGGGCGGTGTTCGCCACGCTGCGCGCGATGGCCGTCGTCGCGCTCGGGGAGCGGGACGAGGCGGAGGAGATGATGGAGGTGCTCCTCCCCTACCGCGACCAGCTTCCGGGCGCGCCGTCCACGTCACTGGTGCTGCGGCCGGTCGCGCATTCGCTCGGTGAGCTGGCCCTGCTGCTGGACCGGCCCGGCGAGGCCGCCGGGCACTTCGCCCACGCGGTCGAGGTCGCGCGGCGGTGGGACGCGCCGGTGTGGGAGAAGGAGGCCCTGGCGGCGCTCTCCAAGACCGCGCCAAGAGGGCCTCAAGACCGCTGACGACCGCGGGAGCGGCGATGATCGCGTCTCAGGAGTCCCGGACGTCGAAGAGGGCCCAGACGACCTTGCCGCCACCGCGGGTGAGGATCCATCCCCAGGTGGCTGTCAGGGCCGAGACGAGGTGGAGGCCGCGCCCGGTCTCCGACAGGTCGCTTCCGGGGGATATGGCGGGCACCCGCTCGCTCGCGTCGCGGACGGCGCAGCCGATATGAAACCGGTTGTTCACCAGCCGCAGCAGGATGGGCGGGCCGGACGCCGGGTCGGACACGCAGGCGTGCCGGAGGGCGTTGGTCACCAGTTCGGACACCACGAGCTGGGCGTCTTGGACCAGGTGGGGAGCGCCCCAGCCGCACAGGGTCCTGGCGGTGAAGTCCCGGGCGACGGCGGGCGAGGTGGTGCGGCCGTGGAGGGCGCACGTCGCCGACGGCGGGGCGGACAGTTCTGCGACGTCGTCACGGTCGAACGAGGTCAACCATGGAGGCGCTGTCGCGGCCCCCGGGCCCGCCAGATCTGCAGTCATCGCCAGCCCCTGCGGTCGTCACGCGTTACACGTTGTGAACTTCCCTGTCGTCATGTCTCTTGCCCCGTGCCTTGCGGATGCAAGCACACGTGAATGTGCAAAGTTCCCGCTCGGCGAAATTCCGCCTTAGTTCACGGTAAACACGATGTCGCCGCCAGCCGGGGCGCCGTCACCCTCGAGTGACGGCCTTCCCGGCCGCGCGGCTTCGATCAGCCGGAAATCTCAATGTTGTCGAAGTAGGCGCGGAAATCGCCCGTACCACTCGCCTGGTCGTAGGCGACCAGGACCTTGGCGATGGTCTTTCCCTTGAGCCATGTTCCGATGTCGCTCTGGATCTGCGTCCACGCGTTGACGGTGCCCTTCGGGCTTCCGGGATGCATCCGCACTCCGGTCGTCGTGGTCGCGCCCGCGTCCCTCAGCGTGGTTCCGTCCGTCATCACGAGATCGATCGACGTGAAGCGCCCCTTGGCGTCCTTGGGCATGAAGCCGTACTTCAGGACCGTCGTGGCGGTCACCGGGATGTTGACCGCGAAGGCCTGGAAGTACGCGTACGAATGGTCCGCCAGGTCGTCGTGTCCCTGGACTCGCAGTGCGGACAGTCCCTTCTGATGCTCTTCGTTCGCCACGATCTCAAGCCGGGGGGACGCCGTCGCGCCATAACCCGTCACGTTCTTCAGAGCACCGCCATTCAGCGTGTTCACCCAGGTCAAGAAGGCATCGGTGTCCTTTTCCAGGCCGGTGCGGAAGAAGACCGGACCCAGGGAGCCGGGGATGGGCACCGTCGTGACGAGCGGATCCAGCCTGCCGATCATGCGGATCGCCTTCCCGGCCAGACGCAGGTAGAAGTCGGACGACAGGTATTTGCCGTCCGCACTCGTGGTCTGGAAGTACTGGTTGGACGGGATCATGGACGAGTCTTAGGCGGTCTTCGCGATCGCGGTGGCCTCGTCGTATTCATCGAACATCGCGATGAATGCCTGCTTTATGTTGTTCTGTCGCAGAGCGACGGCCTGCTGCCAGAAGAAGTCACCGCTCCTGCGCGGAATGACGTTTCTCGCTCCGCCGTTCCAGTTCGACCAGGCGAAGCCGGAGTAGATGACGGGCTGGTACGCCTTTCCGCGAGCGGTCAGGTAGTCGCGGTCGGGGACCAGATAGTTCTGGACGAGGTCGGAGCCCGTGTAGCCGACCGTCCAGGGGGAGATCATGTCGAAGGCGTCGTACGCCGCGGTGTAGCCCGGTTTGGCGCCCGCGCTGTTGGTCCGCCAGCCCCGGGGAACGCCCCCTATCACGTAGGCGCCCTGGCTCTTGAACCAGTTGACGAGGCTCACCGCCTGCGCGACGCCGCCAGGCCTGCCGGTGAATCCGAAGCCCCACAGCTCGACGACCGGCTTTCCGCCCTCCCGCGCGTACGCGGGCGAGTCGGTGAGCCGCCGACCTGGGGTGAACCCACGACCCCGGCCCCCAGGAATGCCACGCAAACGAGGAACAACCGAAGACAGGTCTTCCACCGTGTCATGAATTCCCCAGTCGGATAGCGGGTCCCAACATCGCGACGAAACTAGGGATGGATACGACAAGTGTCAATACAAGAGTTAAAAGAAGTCCCGACCTGCGGATTCCCCGTTAACCATGGACCGTTACACATACGGCCGGCGAAACGGGCGGCGATCACCACTGGCGAACGGCGTCGTGGACCCAATACAGTGATCATCTGTCCGCAACACCGCCGCAACGAGAGACTGGTTCACTGAGAATCATGTCCGCCACGGAGTCCACATGAACACGGCACAGGCGGCGAACGCCGAGCCGGCGCGGATCGGAACGGCGCGGGGCGGACCGACCGTCCTGCGCATCCTCCTCGGTGCGCAGCTCAGGCGGCTGCGCAAGGAGCACGGCATCACGCCGGAGAAGGCCGGGAGCGCCATCAGGGCGTCCCACGCGAAGATCAGCCGCCTGGAGCTCGGCCGCGTCAGCTTCAAGGAGCGCGACATCGCCGACCTCCTCACGCTGTACGGCATGACCGACCCCGCCGACCGGGCCCCGCTGCTGAGCCTGGCGCGGGAGGCCAACACACCCGGCTGGTGGCACAAGTACGGCGATGTCCTGCCGAGCTGGTTCGAGGTCTACATCGGGCTGGAGGAGGCCGCGTCGGTCATCCGCAGCTACGAGCTCCAGTTCGTCCCCGGCCTGCTCCAGACGCCGGACTACGCCCGCGCGGTCATCCTGCTCGGCAACCCCAACGCGTCGGACGCCGAGCTGGACAAGCGGATCAGCCTGCGGATGCGGCGGCAGGAGCGCATCACCGGACCGGACGCGGCGAAGCTGTGGGCCGTCGTGGACGAGGCCGCGCTGCGCAGGCCGATGGGCGGCGAGAAGGCGATGCGCGGCCAGATCGAGCACCTGATCGAGATGACCGGGCACCCCAACGTGACCCTCCAGGTGGTCCCGTTCGAGCGCGGAGGCCACTCGGCGGCCGGCGGCCCGTTCACGATCCTGCGCTTCGAGGCGCGGGAGCTGCCCGACGTCGTCTACCTCGAGCAGCTCACGAGCGCGCTCTATCTCGACAAGCCCGAGGACACCGAGGCGTACATGCAGGTCATGAACACGCTGTGCGTCGAGGCCCGGCCGGCCTTCCGCACCAAGGCCTTCCTGGAGAAGCTGCTCGCGGAGATCCGGTAGACCCTCACGTCTCCGTCAGAGCCGAGAAGAACTCCTGGCACGTCTCCGTGAACGCGATCGCGCGCGCGGTCGGCCGGACTCCCCGGACCGACGCGAGCACCACGTCGAGCGACGGCACGTCGTCTCTGATCGGGACGCTCACGACCCGCCCACCGTCGTAGGTCTGGTCGGTCGCGGACCGCTGGTTGAGGATCGAGTAGCCGTGCCCGCCCGCCACCAGGGACCGCGCCGTCTCGTAGCTCGACGTCCGGAACCGCACCCGGGGCTCCGCCGCGTACAGCGTGCGGAAGTAGTCGCGGCTGCGCGGCAGGTCGAGGAGGATCATCGGCTCGGCCGCGAGGTCGGACAGCGACACCGCGTCGGCCCCGGCGAGCGGGTGGCCGGGCGGCAGCAGCACGTACGGCCTGGCCCGGGTGAGCGGCCTGATGTCGAGATCGAGGGCCAGGTCGATCGCGTAGACCAGAGCGACCTCGCACCGGCCGTCGAGCAGGGCGCTCTCCACGGCGGAGATCTCCCCCTCGGACACCGTCACCCGGACGCCCGGGTGCCGCCCGGCGAAGTGGCGCAGCAGCCGGGACATGTAGAACGGCGCCAGCGTGGTGAGGCAGCCGACGGCGAGCTCGCCGGTGAGCGAGCCCGCCAGCCCGCGCGCCGACTCGGCCAGCGCGGCGGCGCGGGCCAGGAACTCCCGGGCCTCGACGAGGAACCGCTCCCCCGACCGGGTGAGCGACAGCCCCCTGGCGTGGTGGCGGATCAGGAGCTGCACCCCGAGCTCCCGCTCCACCTGGGCGATAGCAGCCGAGATCGCCGACTGCGCCACCATGAGCTCCCGGCTGGCCGCGGTCATGCTGCCGAGCTCGGCCGCCGTTACGAAGTAACGCAGCTGGACGAGGGTGAAGTTGACGTCCGCCACGCCACCCATTGTGACCGCCCCGGGTCCGTACGGCTCCCGCAACCCTCAGGTGGGCCTCCATGAAGTTGCGCGGACCGTTCCATGCCTTGATCAGGCGTTTTCCCGCTGGAAGAGCCGAGTGCCGATGACGACGCCGGCGACGACGAAGACGGCCGACACCAGCACGCCCCACAGGACCTCAGAGGAGGCGTAGGACCCGGCGAAAAGCGCCCGCAGCGCCTCTACGGCGTAGCGGAACGGGGTGAACCGGGAGACGGCGTCCAGCCACGCCGGCGCGAGCGACATGGGCAGCAGGGCCCCCGACAGCAGCATCAGCGGGATCACGAGCGTCGTCATGAGGGGCGCGAAGAGCTCCTGCCTGATCGTCAGGGCGGCGGCGTAGGACACCGACGCGCCGAAGCCCACCAGTCCCGAGCTCATGAGGGCGAGCTGGACGAGCAGGCCCGGCACGAGCGTGTCCCAGGAGCCGACGCCGCTGCGGGCGAACAACGGGCCGAACAGCAGCAGGAAGAAGAGCGGCTGGACGGCGCCGAAGACCACGGCGAACTTGTTCTTGAACGTGGCGCGGAGGTAGTAGGCGGTCAGCGGGATGAGGGCGCTCACGCGGCGGCTCCCTCACGCAGCTCGCGGCCGGTGACCGCGAGGAAGACGTCGTCGAGCGTGGCCGCCCCGTGCGCCGCCTTGAGCTCGGCCGGCGTGCCGGAGGCCACGATCCGCCCATGGTCGATGATGAGGACCCTTATCGCATCGGTTGCCGAATTAATCTCATAGGAATCAAGATCGGCCCGCCAACCCTAAAGATCATTGCAATACGCCGCGGGGCGCATCAAGATCACTATCGACCGCTACGGCGCCAACTCCCATCGATCGACACGCCAGGGTGACCACGCCAAATAGGTCAGGTAGCGGGCCGCCCTCGCTGGCGTTTCAAGGACCGAACCCCTGAGTTTGCTTGATCTTGTTTTTGATGTGACGCCTGATCGTGACGGGCTGGACGGCACTGACAGCACTGGCAACATTGACACGTCCGACGGCTAGACCACCGGGATAACTCCCCACGCCGATGGTGGCGACGACGGTATTCGTCGCGGTATCGATCACCGACACGTTGTTCGAGGTCTGGTTGGTGACGTACGCGCGGGCACCGTTGGGACTCAGAGCCACCCCAACGGGATTAGCCCCGAGCCCGGCCGTGATGGTGGCGACGACCGTGTTCGTCGCGGTATCGATCACCGACACGCTGTTCGAGTTCTGGTTGGCGACGTACACGCGGGCACCGTTGGGGGAGATTGCCAGCAGTGTGGGGTTGGTCCCCACGGGGATGGTGGCGACGACCGTGTTCGTCGCGGTATCGATCACCGACACCTCGTTCGAGCCAAGGTCGGCGACGTAGACGCGGGTACCGTCTGGGGTGATCGCCACCCCCACGGGAGCGTTCCCGATTCCGGCCGTGATGGTGGCGACGACCTTGTTCGTCGCGGTATCGATCACCGACACGCTGCTTGAGTTCGGGGTGGTGACGTAGGCACGGGCACCGTTGGGGGAGATCGCGACCAAGGTGGGACCGCCCGCGACGGGAATGGTCGCGATGACCCTGTTGGCCGCAGTATCGATCACCGACACGCTGTTCGAGTTCTGGTTGGCGACGTAGGCACGGGCACCGTTCGGAGTCACCACCACCCCGATGGGGTTGGTCCCCACGGGGATGGTCGCGATCACCCTGTTGGTCAGGGTGTTGATCACCGACACGCTGCCGGAGTCCTGATTGCTGACATAGGCACGGGTGCCGTTGGGAGAGATCGCAGGAAAGGTCGGAGTACGCCCCACGGAGATGGTGGCGGTCACCGTGTTGGTCGCGGTATCGATCACCGACACGGTATTGGAGTTCCTGTTGGCGACGTAGGCGTACTCCCGCACCTGCGCGGCGGCCCCGGCTGGGGTGGGTACCACCATCAGCGACGCCAGCCCGGCCACGATGGCCGCCGCGCTCACGGATAGCCGGACACGCGACCACCACCCACCCCTATAAGACCGGCCCGGCCGTTCAGGACAGCGATTCTCCGTCGTGTTTCTCGTCCAACGTGGACGCATGAGGACCCCCCATCGAAATGTCAGGGTCCGTTCTACGGCCGCATGGCACCTCGCCCTGGGAACCGCGCGGCCAACTTGCGTTCTCGTTGCCGATAGCTTGATCAACCATCGCTGTCATAGCGACCTTGCTCTATCGCCCGTCTGCCGCGCCGCCGTTGATATCCCGCCATTCCTCGTCACTGACCGGCGACATGCCCAGCAACACAGCCGTCGCATCCACGCCCTCACGGGTCAGACGCCCCCCGTCCATCAGCCCTTGAGCATGCTCACGCTCACGAGCAACGATCACCGCAAGAGCCTCACGCACCCCCGCCAACGTCGCCCGCATGGCCCGAATTTCGTCATCCGTGAGTTCGGCGCATCACCAAAGTTTCGCCGCCCGTACTGCTTCACCTCCTCACCGGACACCCATGCGCCCGACTCGCCGTCCGACAGGTAGATCTCGAAGGAGTCGTCTTGCTCGGTGACTGCCGAAACACCCGGCAGCATCCCGGCCACGGCCACATCCAGCCCGACACCGGCCTTGAAGATCCGCCGAGGGTCGAGGGTCGCCACGGTTTCCCGGTAGCCGCCCGCGTACTTCCAGCCGGGCGGGCGTTGCTCGCGCAGCATCATGTAAGCCGCCCCACCATGCGACAGCCGCCCGATCGCCCGGCCGTCCCGCCCCACGGTGAGCGCCACCTTGTGACCGCCCTCGAACTCCGGCATCCACGGAAGCACGATGACCCCGCCCGGTCGTGTCTGCGCCACCCACGCATACGGCACCCATGAGACGCCGCAGGTGACATGCACCCGGTCATACGGCCCGCCGTCCGGCCAGCCCTCCGCACCGTCCCCCACGACCAGATGAGGGGACAGGCCCGCCTTTGGCAAGGACCCCACCACCCCCCTCACACCCCCTCACCTCCGGCGTGATCATGCATAGTTTCCCGGACAGCCTGATTGAGCTGCCCCAACCCTCGGCGTGATCATGCACATCGCGCCTCGCGACTCGCGCATGATCACCACCCCGGTTGTCGCAGGTCAAGGGCCGAGGCCGGGAGTCTGCGCATGATCACCAATTCGATCGGCGCAGGTCAAAGCCGCCCTCCGGGAACCTGTGCATGATCACGGCCGGAAGACACGGGGGGTTGGGGTCCTATGCGATCGATGCCTCGCGCGCGATGACCGGTATACAGGTCCACGTGAAGTTGGACGAGCTGGACCGCGCCATCATCAAGGCTCTCGTCGAGGACGCCCGCGCAACATATGCCGAAATAGGCGCTCAGGTCGGGCTGTCCGCCCCGGCGGTCAAGCGCCGGGTCGACCGGCTCGTCGCCACTGGAGCGATCACCGGGTTCAGCGCCCAGGTCGAGCCGTCCGCTCTCGGCTGGACGACCGAGGCGTACGTCGAGCTCTTCTGCCGGGGCAAGACGTCCCCATCGGAGATCGCCATGGCGGTCGCCCGGCATCCGGAGATCGTCTCGGCCTGCACGGTGACCGGCGAGGCCGACGCCCTGCTGCACATCCGCGCGACCGACGTGAGCCATGTGGAGCGCATCATCGAGCGCATCGCCGCCGAGCCGTTCGTGGTGCGGACGAAGAGCGCGATCGTACTCTCCCGGCTGATTAACGGATCGCCGCAAACCGGCTGAAGGACGCAACCGATCCCCACTAAGGCGCAACGCGGGCACATTGGCCGCCAGCCTCCCGGTTCCTACGCTGAAGACCTGTTCACCGGTTTCCCGTATGGAGCCCCGATGACCTTGCCCTTCACCGCCACCACCGCCGCCACCACCGGCCAGCGCACCGGTACGGCACGGCACTACCTGATGTGCCGTCCGGAGTTCTTCACCGTGTCCTACTCCATCAACCCCTGGATGGACCCGGACGCGGGCGCCGACACGGCCAGAGCCGTACAGCAGTGGGAGAGCCTGCGGCGGGCGTACGAGAGCCTGGGCCACCGCGTCAGCCTGATCGACCCGGTGGACGGGCTGCCCGACATGGTCTTCGCCGCCAACGGCGCGCTGATCGTCGAGGGCCGCGTCTACGGAGCCCGGTTCGCCCACGCGGAGCGGGTCGCCGAGGGCCCGGCGTACCTGCGGTGGTTCGCCGATCGCGGTTTCGAGACGCTGGAGGCGTCGTTCACGAACGAGGGCGAGGGCGACTACCTGACGCTCGACGAGATGATCCTCGCGGGGACCGGCTTCCGCACCGACGTGGCCGCGCACATGGAGGCCCAGGAGTTCCTCGGCCGGCCCGTGGTCACGCTCCGGCTGGTGGACCCGAGGTTCTACCACCTCGACACGGCCCTGTTCCCGCTCGACGGGACGAACGTGGCCTACTACCCCGAGGCGTTCTCCGCAGGAAGCCGCAAGGTCCTGAAGCGGCTCTTCCCCGACGCCCTCATCGCCTCGGCCGCCGACGCCGAGGTCCTCGGCCTCAACGCGGTCAGCGACGGCCGGAACGTCGTCCTCAACGCCGAGGCAACCGGGCTCGCGCTGGAGCTGAAGCGCCGCGGCTACGAGGTCGTCCCGGTCGATCTGAGCGAGCTGCGCAAGGCCGGCGGCGGCCCGAAGTGCTGCACCCTGGAGATCCGCCCATGACCACGCCCAACGACAACGCGACCGAGGACCTGATCAGGCTCGGCGAGAGCCGCAGCGCGCACAACTACCACCCGCTGCCCGTCGTCATCTCCTCGGCCGAGGGCGCGTGGGTGACCGACGTGGAGGGCCGGCGCTACCTCGACTGCCTGGCCGGTTACTCCTCGCTGAACTTCGGCCACGGCAACCCGGCGATCATCGCGGCCGCCCGCGAGCAGCTCGGACGGCTGACGCTGACGAGCCGGGCGTTCTTCCACGACCAGTTCGCGGCGTTCGTCTCCGGACTGGCGGACCTGTGCGGCAAGGACATGGTCCTGCCGATGAACACCGGCGCCGAGGCCGTCGAAACCGCCATCAAGGTCGCCCGCAAGTGGGGCTACGAGGTCAAGGGCGTACCCGGGGACCGGGCGAACATCGTGGTCATGGAGGACAACTTCCACGGCCGCACCACCACGATCGTCAGCTTCTCCACCGACCCGGACGCGCACGACGGCTTCGGCCCCTACACTCCCGGCTTCCGGATCGTGAAGTACGGCTCGGCCGAGGCGATCAGGGACGCCATCGACGAGGACACCGTCGCCGTGCTGCTCGAGCCCATCCAGGGCGAGGCGGGCGTGCTGGTGCCGCCGGACGGCTACCTCACCTCGGTCCGGGAGATCTGCTCGGAGAGCGGCGTGCTCTTCATCGCCGACGAGATCCAGTCGGGCCTGGGCCGCACCGGGGAAACCTTCGCCTGCGACCACGAGGGCGTCGTGCCGGACATGTACGTCCTGGGCAAGGCCCTCGGCGGCGGCGTCGTGCCGGTCTCGGCGGTGGCGGCGAACGCCGACGTCCTCGGTGTGATCAAACCGGGCCAGCACGGCTCGACGTTC
Organism: Planotetraspora sp. GP83; assembly: GCF_041262585.1. NCBI lineage: Bacteria > Bacillati > Actinomycetota > Actinomycetes > Streptosporangiales > Streptosporangiaceae > Planotetraspora > Planotetraspora sp. GP83. Next base: position 162,271 of record NZ_JBGCBZ010000004.1, read on the forward strand.
GGCGGCAACCCACTGGCCTGCGCGGTCGGCAACGCGGTCATCGCGCTGCTCCGCACGGGCGAGTATCAGGCCAGGGCCCGCGAGCTCGGGGCCTTTCTCCACGAGCGGCTGCGCGAGCTGTCGGAGGCCCGCGAGGGCCGGCCGGGCATCGTGGCGGTCCGGGGGCGCGGCCTGTGGGCGGGCATCGACATCGACCCGTCGCTCGGCACGGGCCGCCAGGTCAGCGAGGCCCTCATGCGCCGCGGCGTGCTCGCCAAGGACACGCACGGCTCGACGATCCGCCTCGCGCCACCCATCGTCGTCTCCAGGGACGACCTCGCCTGGGCGGTGGACCAGCTCGCCGCCGTCCTGACCGAGCTCGCCGCCGGCTGAGACCATTCCGGTACGGCTCGCGCCCCGGAGCGTGAGCCAAGCCCCCGCTCAGGGGGCACGGCATGGCATCCCCCGTCAGTGCATGATCGCGGACGGGGAAGGCCCAGGTCAGCCGCGCCGTACCGGAACCCGTGCATGATCACGGCGGGGTTGGGTGAGCTGAACCCGGGCCATCTCCTCAAGGGCGGGACGAGCGGTGTGCCAGCTCACGGCCGCCGAGCGGCCGTCCAGGTCGAGTGTCGCCAGCGCGTTGGGGAACCACGGCCCATCGGTGATCTTCCAGCGGAGGGCGCGGCGGGGCAGGCGGGCCATGCGCGCCAGGACGCCGCCGACGAGACCGGCGACGCCGAAGGACCCGATCACGTTGGCCAGTCGCAGCGTGCGGCTCAGCGGGTTGCGGATCGGCGAGCACACCGCCTGATAGATGCGGGGCGAGTCGAGGTCGGAGGACTTCCGCCCGGCCGCCGCGAGGTAGGAGTAGTGGACGTCGCCCGAGAGCAGGACGATCGTGGCCGGGGCCCGTCCGCGACGGCCCGCCGCCACGTCGGCCAGCAGGCGGCCGAGCTGCTCGAACGACTCCCGGAACGCCCCCCAATGTTCCAGGTCGAGGGCCTGGCGGACCTTCTCCCCCCACACCGCGGCCCGGCGACCCCAGGCCCCGCCCGCGACGGCCTCGTTCCAGCTCTCCACGTCGAAGATGCCGCTCGGCAGGAACACCGGCACCGATGATCCGATGATCAGGTGGTCGACGCCGCCGGTGGCGAGGTCGTCGAACCAGGCCCACTCCTGGTCGTCGAGCATGCGGCGGCGGCGCGGGTCGACTTCGCGGGCGCAGCGGGTGTCCAGCATGATCAAACGCGTGCCGCCGATGTCCCTTGTGTAGCTCCACCTCGCCGACGACGGGTCCTCGTCGGCTCCCTTGGCGAACTCGTCCAAGGCCGGCCCGCCGTCCACGTCGGCGCCGTGGATCTGCGCGAACAGGGGGTCGGCCTTCCGCTCCGCGGGCGACAGGTTGCCGATGTGCTGGTACACCCAGTAGGCGCCGAGCGCCGAGGTCACCCGCTTCGGCCACCACGGCACCTCGGCCATCTTCTGGCGCCAGGCCAGGGAGGTGTTCCAGTCGTCGCGCACGTCGTGGTCATCGAAGATCATCGCCGTCGGTACGGTGGACAGCAGCCAGCGGACCACGGGATCGGTCCACGCCTGGCGGTACAGCTCGGCGTACTCCTCGAAGTCCACGATCTCGTCGGGGCCGTCGCTCCTGCGGGCATGGATGAATTCGAGCATCTCAGGCGAGGGCTCGTCGGCGTAGACCTGGTCGCCGAGGAACAGGATGAGGCTCGGCAGGTCCTCCCCGTCCATCAGGCGCATGCCGTACTCGCGGAGCACGTCCACGCCGTGCGTCGCCACGTACTCCTCGTCGTGCGGCACTGTGGTGCGGCAGGAGCCGAACACGACCCGGTTCAGCTCCTCCAGGGGGCAGATCTCGCTGTCGGGGAAGCCGTCGAGCGGCCAGACGCGCCGCCCGTCCAGCTCGACGCTGTACGGCCCGGTGCCTTCGACGTCGACTATCGCGTAATGGTGGCCGTGCAGGGAGAACGTCCGGTCGGTGGCCCGGACGCCGCCGACCGCGATGGCGACCTCGCACGGCTCGGTCGTCTCGACCCATATGGACGCGCTCGTCTCATCGACGTAACGAAGCATGGGGCCTACCAGCAGATCAGGCACGTGACTCCCCTCTAAGCCATTTATGACCATATGCGGGAACTCCACCTGGTGAGTGGGTCAGCCGTCGAGGGACCGCACCAGATGATCGAGCTCGCGCATGAGCTCTTCAGTCGGAGCCGCGCCGTAGGTGGCGAGAATCGCCCGGTGGTGCTCGGCGATGCCCGCCTCCAGGCGGCTCAGGAGGTCACTGCCCCGATCAGCACAAAGAACCGCTACTTTGCGGCGATCTGTGGGCTAATGTCCGCGATAGACCACCACCCGGTCCACGAGCCGGTCCACCGCCTTGGTCAGCTGTTCCACTCGCCGCTGCTCCACAAAGGTGAAATATCTCTCTCACGCCGCCGGAATGGCCTATACCGCTGCGGGCGCGTCCACGATTCGATCAAGAGGCCGGCGAAGCCCCGCCCGACTCCGTACCGTCAACGTCGACGGCACGTGGCCGGACATCCGGGCGTCCGGGCATTTGGCGCATCCAGCCCATCCAATCGGAGGAGCACTCCCAGACATGACCATCACGGACTTCCCGACAACGGCGTCGGGGGTTCGGGACGAGGTCCCCGATCCCCTTTTCCCTGCGGCCTCTCAGCCCGCGGCCTCTCACCCCGCGGAGCCCGCCTCCCCCGGAGAGCAGGCCCTCGCGGCGGCCCGCTTCCAGCTCGCCGAGGCCTCCCGTTTCCTGGGCCTCGACGAGGGCCTGCACCGCATGCTCGCCACTCCACGCCGGTCGCTGACCGTCTCGGTTCCGGTCCGCCGCGAGGACGGCCGCATGGAGGTCGTCCAGGGCTACCGGGTGCAGCACAACCTCTCGCGCGGCCCGGCCAAGGGCGGCATCCGCTTCCACCCCTCCACCGACCTCGCCGAGGTCACCGCGCTCGCCATGTGGATGACCTGGAAGTGCGCCCTGGTCGGCATCCCGTACGGCGGGGCCAAAGGCGGCGTGGCCGTCGACCCCGGGGCGCTGACCACCCGCGAGCTTGAACGGGTCACCCGGCGCTACATCAACGAGATCCTTCCGCTCATCGGCCCCGAGAAGGACATCCCGGCCCCTGACGTCGGCACCGACGAGCAGACCATGGCGTGGATCATGGACACCTACAGCGCCAACGCCGGCTACTCGGTGCCGGGCGTGGTGACCGGCAAGCCGATGACGCTCGGCGGTTCGCTGGGCCGGGCGGGGGCCACCTCGCGCGGCGTCCAGATCGCGGCGCTCCAGGCCCTCTCCCGGTCCCCGGAGGACGTCACCGTGGCGGTGCAGGGCTTCGGAAAGGTGGGCGCCCTCGCCGCGCAGTACCTCGCGGACACTGGCTGCCGCGTGGTCGCCGTGTCCGACGCCACCGGCGCGGTCGTCCGCCGCTCGGGCCTCGACGTCGCCGCCCTGCGGGCGCACGCCGCTGAGACCGGCTCGGTGTACGGCTACCGCGACGCGGACGCCCTGAGCCACGACGAGCTGCTGGAGATGGACGTCGACGTGCTGGTCCCCGCCGCGCTCGAAGGCGTGATCACCGCGTCGAACGCCCCGCGCGTCAGAGCTCGCCTGATCGTCGAGGGCGCCAACGGCCCCACCACCCCCGAGGCCGACCGGATCCTCACGGAAGCCGGGGTGACGGTCGTCCCCGACATTCTGGCCAACGCGGGCGGCGTCATCGTGTCCTACCTGGAGTGGGTGCAGAACATGCAGGCCTACTCCTGGAGCGCCAATGAGGTCGAGATGAAGCTCCGCGACCTCATGACCAGCGCGTTCCAGGCGGTCGCCGCCCTGTCGGAGGAGAGGGACCTCACGCTCCGCCAGGCCGCCCACGCCATCGGAGTCGGCCGGGTCGCCGAGGCCCACCAGATGCGCGGCCTCTACCCCTGATCACCCGAGTACGGCCCGCACCCGCCAGTGCGGGCCGCTTTTTGGGCCGTGATCAAGCATGGATTCCCGCGCATGGCCCCCTGCCAGCGCCACCTCTCGACGTGATCATGCACGGATTCCCGTCCATGACCCCCTACCAGCGCGGTCGCTCATCGTGATCATGCACTTCCGGCCGCTTCCGTGACGATGTCCTCGCAGATGGCGTGTGTGATCAGGGCGTCGTCCGCCGAGACCGTACGGCCCTCGCGGACGGAGCCGAGGAACGCGTGGCAGATCTGCTCGATGCCGCGCTGGCGCGTCGCGGGTGCCCAGTCGGGCCGTCTCGTCAGGGTCTCCGCGCCGGCGTGATCGACCACGTCTCCGAGGTTGACCACCGCGCGCTTCGCGCCGCCGCCCATGACCTCACAGGTCTCCTCGGCCGCCCCGCTGACGCGGCTCATCAGGCCGATGGCGGTGAAACCGTCCCCGTCCAGCGTCAGGACGACGTGTTCCAGGAGCCCTGCTCGCACCCTCGTCCTGATCGTCATGCCGGTGACCGGGCCGGGGACGAGGAAGCGGAGCGTGTCAACGACATGAATGAAGTCGTCGAGCACCACGGTCCGGGGGTCGTCGGGGTGGTCCGCCCGGTTCTTCCGCATGACGATCAGGTCGCGCGGGCGGTCTCGCAGGCTCGCGTAGCCGGGGGCGTACCGCCTGTTGAAGCCCACCATCAGCGACCTGCCCCGGTCGCGGGCCAACCGTACGAGCTTCTCCGAGTCGGCGAGGTCATAGGCGAGCGGCTTGTCGACATAGACGTGCACACCCGCGTCGAGGAGCGCGGTGACGATCGGGACGTGCGCCTCGGTGGCGGCGTGGACGAAGGCGGCGTCGATTCCCGCACCGACCAGCTCTGCGACGGACGTGAATCTGGACCTGATCCGGTAGGCGTCGCCCAGCCGGTCGAGGGTCCCCCGGTCGCGCGTGCACAGGTGCGGCTCGATTCCGGGCGTCGCCGCCAGCACAGGCAGGTACGCCTTCTCCGCGATGTCCCCCAGCCCGATGATCCCGACTCTCATGCCGGAAGCTTATAGCCATTGCTCAATCGGACTTATTAAGTGAAACTGAGTACATGGGACGACGATCACCGGAGCTGGGCCGGTTCACCGATGTCGCACTGCTGGTTCTGGTCAGCCTGGCCGAGGGCGACAAGCACGGCTACCGGATGATCCAGGACATCGAGGAGTTCTCGGGCACCTCGCTGGAGCCGGGCACGCTGTACGGCGCGCTCATGCGGCTGGAGGAGCGCGAATGGATCGAGGCGCTCCCGGCGGCCGAGCGGCGCCGGCCGTACCGGATCACCGCCTCGGGCCGCGACGCCCTGAATGAGCAGCTCGCGACGCTGCGCCGGATCGAGCAGACGGGCACGCGCCGCGCGCGGCCCTCATGGGGGGTGACGTGACATGCGGAGACTGAGCGGTGCGGTGATCGGGCTATACCCGCACACATGGCGTGAGCGGTACGGCGAGGAGGTCCGCGACCTGCTCTCCGAGCACCCCGCGCGCTTCGGCACCCTTGTCGATCTGTTGTACGGCGCGCTCGACGCCTGGGCGCACCGCGGCCTCATCCCCGGAGGAGAACCTTCCATGAAGATCCGCATCCCCGCTGCCGCGATCTTCGGCGCGGGCGGCCTGACGCTCCTTACGCTATGGAATCCCGGCATCCACGACATGTCCAGCCTGGAGAGGGGCTGGACGGCGGCCGCGCCCGCCTGATCGTGATCAGCGCGTACGCCACTCGGCGATGACGGCCTTGAGCGCGTCGTCCAGTGGTGTGGGCGTGAGGCCGAGGGCGGCCTCGGAGGCCGAGGAGTCGAGGACGAACGGCCGGTCGAACTGGTAGCGCGTCTCCCTCAACTCCCGGATGAAGGGGACCGCCAGGCCGGCCGCCTTGAGGACCGGCCACGGGATTCGCCGCAGCCGGGGCGCGGGAGCGCCGGCGAGCGCGCCCAGGCGTTCGGCGACCGTCCGGATGGTCACCGCCGGGCTCGTGGGCACATGCCACGCCCTGCCCCACGCGCGCTCGTTCCCGGCCACCGCCACCAGGGCCTGAGCGACGTCGGGCAGGTAGGTCCAACTGTGGGGGATGTCGGGGTCGCTCAGCACCGTGGCCGGCTTGCCCGCGAGCAACGGCGGGACGAACCGCTCCCCGAGGTACGACTGGTCGGAGGCACGGGGGCCGAAGTAGTCGGAGCCGCGAACCTCCACGACCCGGGCCCGGCCCGCCTGGTGAGCGGTGAGCGCCTGCTCCCACATCGCGGCCCGCACACGCCCCTTGGTGCCGGTCGAGGCCAGCGGCAGATCCTCGGTCATGGGGCCGTCCACGGGGCCGTAGCCGTACAGGTTGCCGAGGATGACCAGGGCCGCTCCGGTGGACTCGGCCGTCTCCAGCAGGGCGGACGCGATCGGCGGCCAGTCCGTGGGCCAGCGGTGATACGCCGGGTTCGCGCAGTTGTAGAGCGCGTCGGCTCCCTCGGTGAGCTGCCGCATCGTGGCGGCGTCCCCCGCCTGCGCGGCGACCAGCCTGATGCCGGGCCTGACGGGGCCGGAGCCGGATCGCGTCACGACCACGACCTCGTGCCCCTGGTCCGCCAGCAGTTCCGCGACCGATCCGCCAACCTGGCCGGCGCCGACGATGACGTGCTTTCCCATGTTCACACCTGATTCCAGACGAGCCGAAGAACGGCGTTGAGGATGTAGAGCGCGGCGAAGATCGTGCCGGTGGTCACGAGCCCGGAGGCGACCAGGGCGACGGCCCCGCCTCCGAACCACAGAATCTCCAGCATGGCGCGGGCGACGCCGGTCAGCCGGACGACCGGGTCGTTGGCGGCTCCAAAGATCGCCCACACGGCGATAAAGAGAGCGGGGCCGCCGAGACCGGCCAGCAGTCGCAGGGCGAGATGCGGGCTCACGGTGAAGCCCCAGTAGCCGACCGACGCGAGGACGCCCAACTCCAGGAGGAACATGACCGCGAGGTTGACCCCCTTGGCGACGGTAAGCATCGCTTCTCCTTCAGTTCGTTGCTCCCTTATGAGAGCAATGCTCTCGCTTGAGAGCGGCACTCGTCAAGAGCATTGCTCTCATTTCTAGTCAGTGCTCTGATAACCTGACGTCATGAACGCGAGCCGTACCGCGCGGGAGCGGGTGAGAGCGGAGCTGGTCCGGGAGATCACCGACATCGCCCGGCGTCATCTCGCCACCGAGGGCGCAGGCGGGTTGTCGCTGCGCGCCGTCGCCAGGGACATGGGAATGGTGTCGTCGGCGATCTACCGGTATTTCCCGAGCCGCGACGACCTGCTCACCGCGCTGATCATCGACGGGTACAACGCGATCGGCGAGGCCGTGGAGGAGGCCGACGCGGCCTGCGCGCGGGACGACTTCGCCGGCAGGTGGCTCGCGGTCTGCCGTGCCGTACGCCACTGGGCGCTGGCGCGTCCCCATGAGTACGCGCTGCTGTACGGCTCGCCGGTGCCGGGTTACCGCGCCCCCGAGGACACGATCGAGCCGGCCAGCCGGGACACGGTGGTGTACGGACGGATTATCTCGGAGGCCTTTCAGGCGGGACGGCTGTCACCGCCGGAGATCTGCCCGTCGCCTCCGGACGTGCTGTCATCGGATGCCGAGGCCGTGCGGACACTGATGCCGGACGTCTCCGATGACGTGGTGACGCGCGCGATCACCGCCTGGACGGGGCTGTTCGGCATGGTGAACTTCGAGCTGTTCGGCCAGTTCAACAACGTGATCACGCATCGCGACGAGCTCTTCGACCACAACATCGCATGCCTCGGCCGCCTGGTGGGCCTCTGATCCACCCCCACCCAGGAGGTGATCATGCACCGATTCCCGGACGGGACCGCGACCAGCCGAAACCCGAATCGTGATCATGCACAGGTTCCTGGACATGCCCCGCGACCTGCCCGAACCTGGCCGTGATCATGCAGAAAGGCCGGTACCTCAACTGGGCACCATGCGATGAAGGCGACACCCGTGGATCTCACGGATGCCGCCTTCATCGCATGGCCATGAATGCCTTTTGGGCAGGTCAGAGACCGTTTCGAGGAACCTGTGCATGATCACGCCAGGGGCGTGGCGGTCAGGAGCGGGTGGCGCGGTTGACGGCGGAGATGATGGCCTTGAGGGAGGCGGTCGTCGTGTTGGCGTCGATGCCGACCCCCCACAGGACCTGGGCGCCGTTCGGCCCGTGGACCTCGCACTCCACGTAGGACGCCGCCTTGGCGTCGGTTCCCGCGCTCATCGCGTGCTCGGTGTAGTCGAGGACGCGTACGCCGATCCCGACTCCGGCCAGCGCGTCGCAGAAGGCCGAGATCGGGCCGTTGCCGACGCCCTCCACCTCACGGATCTGGCCGTCGACCCGGATGTCGGCGCTGATCGCGTCCTTGTCGTCGACCGTCGAGGAGTTGCGGTGGGCCAGCAGACCCAGGCGGCCCCACGGCCTGGCCGGGTTGGGCAGGTACTCGTCGGTGAAGGACTCCCACATCGCCGCGGCCGTCACCTCGCCGCCCTCGGCGTCGGTGCGGGCCTGGACGACGCGGGAGAACTCGATCTGCAGGCGTCGCGGCAGGTCGAGCTGGTGGTCGGCCTTCATGATGTAGGCCACGCCGCCCTTGCCCGACTGGCTGTTTACCCGGATCACGGCCTCGTAGGTGCGGCCGATGTCCTTGGGGTCGATCGGCAGGTACGGCACGGCCCAGGTGAACTCGTCCACCGGGACCCCGGCGGCGGCCGCGTCCCGCTCCAGGTGCTCGAAGCCCTTCTTGATGGCGTCCTGGTGGGAGCCGGAGAAGGCGGTGTAGACCAGCTCGCCGCCCCACGGGTGGCGCGGGTGGACGGGCAACTGGTTGCAGTACTCGACGACGCGGCGGATCTCGTCGATATCCGAAACATCGACCTCGGGGTCGATGCCCTGGGAGAACAGGTTCATGCCCAGCGTGATCAGGCAGACGTTGCCGGTGCGCTCGCCGTTGCCGAACAGGCAGCCCTCGATGCGGTCGGCACCCGCCATGTATCCCAGCTCGGCGGCGGCGACGGCCGTGCCCCGGTCGTTGTGGGGGTGCAGGGACAGCACGATGGAGTCCCGGTAGGCCAGGTTGCGGTGCATCCACTCGATCTGGTCGGCGTACACGTTCGGCGTGGCCATCTCCACGGTCGCCGGCAGGTTGATGATCACCTTGTGGTCGGGGGTGGGCTGCCAGACGTCGTTGACGGCGTTGCACACCTCCACCGCGTACTCCAGCTCGGTGCCGGTGAAGGACTCCGGCGAGTACTGGAAGGAGATTTCGGTGTCGGTCTCGGCGGCCAGCTTCTTGCACAGCTTGGCGCCCTCGACGGCGATGGCGGTGATGCCGTCCTTGTCCTGGCCGAAGACGACCCGCCGCTGCAGCGTAGAGGTCGAGTTGTACAGGTGGACGATGGCCTGCCGCGCGCCGCGCAGGGACTCGAAGGTCCGCTCGATCAGCTCGGGCCTGGCCTGGGTCAGGACCTGGATGACCACGTCGGAGGGGATCCGGTCCTCTTCGATGATCTGCCGGATGAAGTCGAATTCGGTCTGCGACGCGGCGGGGAAGCCGACCTCGATCTCCTTATAGCCCATCCGCACCAGCAGTTCGAACATCTTCAGCTTGCGGTGGGCGTCCATGGGGTCGATCAGTGCCTGGTTGCCGTCACGCAGGTCCACCGCGCACCACTGCGGTGCCTTGGTTATGACCTTGTCCGGCCAGGTGCGGTCCGTCAGCCGGATCGGCTCGAAGGGGGTGTATCGGTGGAACGGCATGGGGCTGGGCTGCTGCTGCGAATTCATCATGCTCCTCGTCGGACGCCCGGCGACACGGGAACGACACGGGGGGAAGGACACAGGGCCACTGCCCGGATCGTTGAGAAATAGGTCGCCAGTGGAGAACCAGGGGCGGCCGACGCGCACGACTTGCACCGCGGCGAGGGAGCCGGCCTCTTACAGGCCCTCGCCGCGGCGGATAAGAAGGAGTCCGCGCAGCATGCCTTGCAGACTAGCAGACGCCGGAAACGCGACGGAACCTTCCGAGCCCGCCGGGAGCATTCTGGAAGGTCAGTCAGGGATCAGCACGCTGCGGTGTCCCCCGCCTGTCCCCCTACCTGCAGCACGTCGCCGCCGTCGAGGGTCCCCGGCTCGGTGATCACGACCGTGTCCAGGCCCAGGTCGCGTACGGCTCTCGCCGCCGAGGCCACCTCGGCCCGCCGCTCGGGCGCGCCCGGCCGGGTCAGTACGGCGAGGCGGTCGCAGACGACGACCGTGTCCTCGATGAAAGGACCGTCGGGAAGGTCGTCGGCGGGCTCGACCTCGACCGGACGCCAGCCGTTGTCACGGAGGGCCGCCACGTAGGCGGCGTGCTGGGCGGCGGCCAGTCCGGCGTCCACCGCCTCACGCTGGATGTTCGTGACGATGCCCTCGGCCAGCCGTGGCCCCGGCCGCCTGACCAGTGCGATTCCTCCCATAGGTCTTGATTCTTATCACGCTAGGGTGGCTCCAGACGAAGGGGGTTGAACATGAAGGACAACGAGATCCTCGGGCAGATCAACGAGCTCATCGACGAGGAGCACGCCCTGCGCCAGCGACTGGCGGCGGGCGAGGTGACCACCGAGGAGGAGCACGCGCGGATCAAGTCACTGGAGGAGGACCTCGACCGCTGCTGGGATCTGCTCCGTCAGCGCCGGGCCCACCGGAACGTGGGAGAGGACCCCGACAACGCCGCCCCGCGACCGGTGAGCGAGGTCGAGAACTACCTGCAGTAGGGCTCCACTCAGCAATACCCGCACAAGTCCCCAACGGCTACTGCGGTATCGGAGGCACGGGCGTCAAGGTGGGTGACCTGAGAGGGGCTCCTGCCTTCGCGCGTGACCCCGGCGTCCCTGTGCACGATCGCCTGGATCGTGAGGCTCGGCAGCACCGGCGTGCCGATCGTCGAACGCTACCGACTGGACAAGGCAACGATGCTCTACAAGCACATCGGCACGTTTGAAGGACGAGTCGGGCGCCGCTCCCAGCGTCAGCAACCCAATCCCTTTGTGATCGACTGGTCGGAACTGCAGTTCTGAGTGAGAACGATCGTGACCTAACGGCTATCGCGGCCCCGGGCGGCACGGGCGTCTCATCTCCGATCCGACTGACGTCCGTGACCGCTGACACGCCGTCACATTGGCCGTTGATCGCCCGGTTGCCCCGATGTGGACCTCGGACCAATCGCTCGTTGCCCGCGCCGTTCTCGGCGACCGCGTGAACGCCGACGATCAACTCACGTGGGTCGCCGGACCTGACTTCGCAGTACCGGCATGCCGGTACGAGGCCGACCCCCGGTACAACAGCGCCGCGGCCGCATGCGCGCGACCGGGGGCGGGGGCGGAAAACCGTTGGCGATCCGCGGCTCCGGTGCTGTTGGCTTGTTGGCATGCAGATCGAGCGCCTGGACTTCACCGCCCCCGGTGATCGCCTGACCGGGCTGTACGCCGTCACGCAGGCCGACGACCTTCCGGGGCCGAAGATGACCCTGCGCCACTTTCAGGCGACGATCGAGGGTGGCTGGTCCCGGGAGCGCGGTGAGACCTGGGTGGCCGGCCGCGAAGGTCAGGTCATCGGCGGCTACACCCTCCACTTCCCGGAGGCGGACAACACCCACCTGGCGCTGCTCCACCTGCTCAAGGTCCATCCCGGCCACAGGCGGCGCGGCCTCGGCGGCGCGCTGCTCGATCACGCAATGACCCGGGTCAAGGCCGAAGGCAGAGGGGTGCTGGTCGGCTCGGCCGCCGCCGACCGGCCCGGCGCGGCCTTCGCGAAGGCGCACGGATTCTCCCCCGCCGCCACGGAGGCGCGGCGGGTGCTCGACCTCCGCACGGCCGATTGGTCCAGCCTGGAGCTCATGCGGGCCGATGCCGTACGGCACGCGCGGGACTACTCGGTCGAACGGTGGATCGGACCGGCGGGCGACGAACTGCTCGACGACATGGCCCAGTTGATGAACGGGATGAACGACGCGCCCCTTGAGGACCTGGACATCCAGGACGAGCGCTGGGACGCCGAGCGGTTCCGGAAACACGACGAGGTGCTGGCCGGCGCGGGGCTCACCGTCTACACGATGATGGCCCGGCACACGGCGACCGGCGAGCCGGCGGGCTTCACCCGGCTCGCCGTCGACGCCCACGAGCCGCGCGGCTGGGCCCGGCAGTTCGACACCTGCGTGCTGCGCCCGCACCGGGGCCGGCGGCTCGGCCTGATCCTCAAGCTGGCGAACCTGACCTGGTTCCACGCCTGCGAGCCGTCCATCGAGCAGGTGGCCACGTGGAACTCCACGTCGAACCCGCACATGATCGCCATCAACGAGCAGATGGGCTTCCGGGTGCTCGACATCTGGAACGAGTGGCAGCTTCGCCTCTGACTTCCCACGGGGACGCCCGCCGTGCGTCCGAGCCCCTCGTTTGAGGATCTCCATAGAGCCGCGAGCGACCTAGCCGGAGCCGTGCACACACGGCGAGGAAGCGAGTCGGCCATGCGCAGGGCCAGGTCCATGGACTCCTCCGCCGGAGGGCTGCTCCGGGAGGAGTCCGGCGAGGCCAGAGGCGTTCAGGCGTTCGATCGCTTCCTCTCTTCCGATGGTAACCGAGCTCCCCTACAGGCCGATCCAGGCGCTTGCGGCCACGACCAGGCCCAGCGTCACGACGGTGACGGTGAGCTCCGCGAGGGCGCCGACGGCGAACGGCCGGAGCCCCTGGCGGCGGATCGCGCGGAAGTCCGTGCTGAGGCCGACGCCCGCGAACGTGAGCAGGAACGCCCAGCGCGAGAGGTTGCCCAGCGAGGTCAGGTCGGCCTTGGCGATGGCCCCCGCCGTCGCGAGCGCCGACACGACGAGGAAGCCCAGCACGAACTTGGGGAACTTCGCCCACAGGAACGCGGCCCGGTTGCCGACCGCCTGCGCCTGGCCCCTCGCCGCCCAGAAGAGGGCGAAGCCGAGCACGACGAAGCCGATCGTGGCGTTCCGGGTTGATTTGGCCAGCACGGCGACCTTCGCGGCCTCGTCGGAGTACAGCGCGCCCGCGGCCGTGGCCTCGGCCGTGTTGTCCACCGCGAGACCGGCCCACAGGCCGAACTCGTGCGCCGACAGGCCGATGAGGTGCCCGATCGCGGGGTAGGCGAACAGGCCGAAGGCTCCGAGCGCCAGGATCGCGGCGATGGCGAAGGACGCGTCCTCGTCGTCGGCGTCGATCGCTCCCTTTCCGGCGATGATCGCGGACACCCCGCAGATCGACGAGCCGATCGCCAGCAGCGAGATCAGCTTGGGGCCGAGCCCGAACCAGCGGCCGATCAGCACGACCACGCCGATGGCGACGAACAGCTCGACGACGACGAGGGCCAGGCTGACGCCGCCGAGCTTGAGCACGTCGCCCAGCAGGAAGCGGGCCCCGAGCAGGACGATGCCCAGCTTGAGCCAGAACTCGTAAGTGGCGATCCCCGCTTTGAGGATCGGGTGGATGCCGACGGTGTTGGTGATGATCAGGCCGAAGACGATCGCCCACAGGACGTACTCGATCTTCGGGAACGACCAGCCGTTCGAGGTGCCGATCTCGGTGAACCAGGTCTCGGCCAGCTTGCCCGCATACCCGATGACGGCCAGCAGGACCAGTCCGGGAACGAGGCCCACGGCCTTGCGGGCGAAGCCGGAGGAGGACGCGGGTACGGCGGAGGGGGTGGCGGCGTGCGTGGTCACCAGCCCACCTCCGGGAGAACGCCGGCGACGGCCGCCAGCACGATCAGGGCGGCGACGCCGACGGAGATCCAGTCGAGCAGCGGTGTCCGGTCGCGGCGCGGATCGGACGCCGCGGCCTCCTCGGCGAAGTGCTCGCCGGGCCGGGGCTCCTCGGGCGGATCCCGCAGGACGGCGGGCTCCTCGGGCGGGGGTGTCGTCGCAGACAAGGGGTGCTCCTTGAATGGGGGGTGAACGCGACACCCGCAGCATAAATTCGCTAATCCCTACCCGTAAAGAGGGTATTCCTCCTCAGGCGGCGAGCAGGCGATGGACGTCGTCCCCTCGGAGGTCCTCGGCGGTGCCCGAGTGGACGAGCCGCCCGGCGTCGAGGGTGACGAAGTTGTCGGCCGGCCGGAGCGCCAGATCCAGGTACTGCTCGACCAGCAGCACACCGAGCCCGGAGGCGTGCCGCCGTTCGATGGCCTCCTCGATCTCGATGATGATCGACGGCTGGATGCCCTCGGCCGGCTCGTCCAGGATGAGCAGCCGGGGCCGGGTCACCAGCGCGCGGGCCATCGCGAGCTGCTGGCCGCCGGAGAGATATCCGGCGGGCCTCGCTGGCCGGCGATGTTGTCGACGCCGATGCCCTTGACCTCCTCCTCGGCCACCGACACCGACATGACGGGCATCTGCTCGGCGGTGATTCCTGTGCTCTTCAACTGCTTGAAGAACGCGATGTTACTGTCACCGTTGAGCGTGTTGAAAACGGCGTCCGGCTTCGCCTCGGCGATTTTTTCTGACGAGCGTGCTGTATTCCGTGTGACCGAGCGGGGTGTATTCCTCTCCAAGAATCTCCATCCCGTTGGCCGCGGCGTACGCCTTGATGATTTTGTTGGCCGTTCTGGGGTTGGGGAACAAATAGTCGCTGCCGACGAGGAAAAGCTTCTTCTTTCCCTGTTCCTTCAGATAGCGAGCGCCGTAACGAGAAACCGCGGCCGCGGCTCCGATACGCCAGGCTGAATTCCGCAATTGCTCCTCCTTGTCGATACGGCCCCCACACCGACCCGTCTGCCGACAAGGTGAATGGGTGAGATTTCCCGATAAAACCGGAACGTTAACAACTCATTAGGGAAGGCTCACGGCCATCCCGATACACGCACGAAATGAGCAGGTAACGCAAGGGAAACGGCGCTTACCTATCGTCCCGCCATGCGGCTCACTCCACACGAACAGGAACGCCTCCTCATCCACGTCGCCGCGGGCGTGGCGCGCGACCGCAAGGAGCGCGGCCTGCGGCTCAACCATCCCGAGGCGACCGCGATCATCGCGTCCTTCCTGCTGGAGGGCGCCCGCGACGGCCACACCGTGGCGGAGCTCATGGACGCCGGCCGCAAGGTGCTCCGCCGGGAGGACGTCATGGACGGCGTCCCCGAGATGCTGGAGTCCGTCCAGATAGAGGCCACCTTCCCCGACGGCACCAAGCTCGTCACCGTCCACAACCCGATCCCATGAGTACGGCGAGCACACCGGGCGCGCCCGGCGAGATCCTGTACGGCGAGGCGCCCATCGAGCTGAACCCGGGCAGGGAGCGGATCACGCTGCGGGTGGTCAACACCGCCGACCGTCCGGTCCAGGTGGGGTCGCACTATCACTTCGCGGCGGCCAACCCGGGCCTGGAGTTCGACCGGGAGGCCGCCTGGGGGACTCGCCTCGACATCCCGGCCGGCACGGCCGTCAGGTTCGAGCCGGGCGTCGAGCGCGACGTGACGCTGGTGCCGTTGAGCGGCGGCCGGATCGTCCCGGGCCTGCGTCCGGAGTGGGCGGGGCCGCTCGACGCCGGTCGCCCGGACGGCGCTGCCAGAGACGGAGACGGCCAATGACCCGCATCGAGCGCTCACGCTACGCCGCCCTGTACGGCCCGACCGCCGGGGACAAGGTGAGGCTGGCGGACACCGACCTCTTCATCGAGGTCACCGAGGACCTTTCCATGGGGCCCGCCGGAGCGGGCGACGAGGCGGTCTTCGGCGGCGGCAAGGTGATCCGCGAGTCGATGGGCCAGGCCCGGACGACCCGCGCCGAGGGCGCCGCCGATCTCGTCATCACCGGCGCGGTGATCCTCGACCACTGGGGCGTCGTCAAGGCCGACATCGGCGTGCGCGACGGGCGGATCGTCGCGATCGGCAAGGCCGGCAACCCGGACACCATGGACGGCGTGCACCCCGGCCTGGTCATCGGCCCGTCGACCGAGATCCTGGCGGGCAACGGCAAGATCGTCACAGCGGGGGCGGTCGACTCCCACGTGCATCTCATCTGCCCGCAGATCCTCGACGAGGCGCTCGCCTCGGGCGTCACCACGATCATCGGCGGCGGCACGGGACCGGCCGAGGGCACGAAGGCGACCACGGTCACCGGCGCGTGGTATCTGGCCCGCATGCTGGAGTCCCTCGACTCCTACCCGGTCAACGTGGCGCTGCTCGGCAAGGGCAACACGGTCAGTGCCGAGGGCCTCATGGAGCAGCTCCGCGCCGGGGCGTCGGGCTTCAAGCTGCACGAGGACTGGGGCACGACCCCCGCCGCCATCGACGCCTGCCTGAGAGTGTGCGACGCGACCGGCGTCCAGGTGGCCATCCACACCGACACGCTGAACGAGGCGGGGTTCGTCGAGTCGACGCTCGATGCCATCGCCGGCCGGGGCATCCACGCCTACCACACCGAAGGCGCGGGGGGCGGCCACGCGCCCGACATCATCAAGGTCGCCTCGCACGCCAACGTCCTGCCGTCGTCCACCAACCCGACCCGGCCGCACACGATCAACACGCACCACGAGCACCTGGACATGCTCATGGTCTGCCACCACCTCAACCCGTCCATCCCGGAGGACCTGGCCTTCGCCGAGTCGCGGATCCGGCCGACGACGATGGCGGCGGAGGACGTCCTGCACGACATCGGCGCGATCTCGATGATCGGGTCCGACTCGCAGGCGATGGGGCGGGTCGGCGAGACGATCATCCGTACCTGGCAGACCGCCCATGTCATGAAGAAACGGCGGGGCGCTCTGTCCGGCCCGGCCGACAATCTGCGCGCCCGCCGCTACGTCGCCAAATACACGATCAATCCGGCCATCGCCCACGGGCTCGACGGCGAGATCGGGTCGGTCGAGGTCGGCAAGCTGGCGGACCTCGTCCTGTGGAGCCCGGCCTTCTTCGGCGTGAAGCCGGACCTGGTCGTCAAAGGCGGCGTGATCGCCTACGCCCAGATGGGCGACGCCAACGCGTCCATCCCGACTCCTCAGCCCGTGTTCCCGCGGCCGATGTTCGGCGCCGCCCCGGTCACGGCCGCCGCCACGTCGCTGCACTTCGTGGCCCCACTGGCCATCGAGGACGGCCTGGCCGACCGGCTGGACGTCCGCCGCCGCCTGGTCCCCGTGGCCGACGTGCGGGCCCGCCGCAAGGACGCGATGCCGCTCAACGACGCGCTGCCGTCGATCGAGGTGAACCCCGACACGTTCGAGGTGCGCGTCAACGGAGAGGCAATCGAGCCCGCCCCCGCCGAGGAGTTGCCCATGGCCCAGCGCTATTTCCTCTTCTGAGGCACGGGTTCTCAGGCATGGGTTTCTCAGGCACGGGTTGTGAAGGACAGGGACATTCGCGCGGACAGGAGGAGAGATGCGAGATGCACGGTAGGTCACCCGGCGACGCGGCGATGCTCCTGCTGGCCGACTCGCGGCTCCCCGCCGGGGGCCACGCCCATTCGGGGGGCGCCGAGGAGGCCGTACGGCTCGGCACGATCACCGGCCCGGACGATCTGGCGCGGTTCCTCCGGGGCCGGCTCGCCACCGCCGGGCTCGTCACCGCCGCCCTGGCCGCCGCCGCCTGCGAACTCGGCACCGCCACCGCCCCCCGAACCGCCCGGAACGAGCCCGGACCCAACCCGGCCCCACCGGGCACGGATGGGCCAGACGTGGACCGATCAGCCGCGGGCCGATCAGTCGTGGACGGACAAGGCACGGGCCGATCAGGCGCGAGCCGACCGCGTGCCGACGGAATCGGCGGGGAGGCGCCACGCGCCGGCCGGCCACACGGTCACGGACTCGCCGCGGACGGCGGCGAGTGGGTCCAGCGGTGGCGGCAGCTCGACGCCGAAGCCGACGCCCGCACCGCCTCCCCCGCTCAGCGGGAGGCGAGCCGCACCCAGGGCCGCCTCCTCATCCGCACGGCACGCGGCATCTGGCCGTCGGCCCTCCTCGACACGCTGGCGGAGGCCATACCGGAGGGGGCCCACCATCCCGTCGCGGTGGGCGCGGCGGCGGCGTCGGCGGGCTGCGACCCCTACCAGGCGGCCCTGGCGGCGGCCTACAACGCGGTGACCGGACCCGCGACGGCGGCCGTGCGGCTCCTCGGGCTCGACCCGGTGACCGTGCACCGCCTGCTCGCCGACCTGGCCCCCGCGCTCAACGACGCCGCCCACGCCGCCTGCGCGTCGCTCATGGACGCGGTGGTGACGGAGCCCGTCCCTGGCGAGGCCGCGGCCCGGGACTCCACGGCCGGCGACTCCGCGGCCAGGGACTTCGCGACGCCGCGGGGAGCGGGCTGGCAGGCGTTGCCGGGGCACTGCGCCCCGGCGCTCGACCTGCTCGCGGAAGGCCACCAGAACAACCCGATGAAGCTCTTCGTCTCCTGACGGCGACCGAAGCTCCTGACGGCGACCGAAGCGATGCCCAGCGAAGCCGTACTGGCTTGAAGCGGAAGGACAGGTCCTCACCATGGGCGCTCACCACGACGACCACCACGACGCGGCGGATCCGCGCGGGCGCGCGCTGCGCCTCGGCATCGGCGGCCCTGTCGGCAGCGGCAAGACCGCCCTGGTGGCGGCCCTGTGCCGCAGCCTCGGTCCATCGCTGCGCCTGGGGGTCGTGACGAACGATATCTACACGACCGAGGACGCCGATTTCCTGCGCCGCGCGGGCGTCATCGACCCGGAACGGATCCTCGCCGTGCAGACCGGCTGCTGTCCGCACACCGCGATCCGCGACGACATCGCCGCCAACCTCGACGCGGTGGAGACGCTCGAAGAGCGTTTCGGGGAGCTCGACCTGGTGATCGTGGAGAGCGGCGGCGACAACCTGACCGCCACCTTCAGCCGGGGGCTGGCCGACCGGCAGATCTTCGTGCTGGACGTCTCCGGCGGCGACAAGGTCCCACGCAAGGGCGGCCCCGGAGTGACCACGGCCGACCTTCTCGTCGTCAACAAGACCGATCTGGCCCCGCTCGTGGGGGCCGACCTGACCGTGATGTCCCGCGACGCGGCAGCCGTACGGGACGGCAGGCCGGTGCTGTTCACCTCGATCAGGGAGGACAAGGGCGCGCACTCGGTCGCCGAATGGGTCTCGGGCATCGTGGGCGCCTGGCGGCACCAGCGTGACCAGAAGCATGCCCACACGCACACCCACGACCATGACCACGACCACGACCACGACCCCGACCACGACCCCGACCACGCGGCCCCGACCGTGACGCCCTGATCGCCGTGACCACCGTGACCACCGTGACCGTCCCGACCAGCCAGACCCGGCCGACCGGCCCGGCCGCGATGGACGCCCCCACGGCACGCCCCGGTCCGGCGTCGGTCAAGGCACAGGCTGTGATCAGGACGGCGGCCGGTCCCGGCGGGGTCACCCGGCTGGAGACGCTGCGGTCGGATCCCCCGCTCACGCTGCGGCAGACGGGTCCGGGCCTGGTGCATCTGGTGTCCACGGCGGCCGGTCCCCTCGGCGGGGACCGGCTGGAGCTGCGGATCGAGGTCGCCCCCGGCACCTCCTTGGAGGTCCGCTCGGTCGCGTCCACGCTCGTGCTGCCGGGCTCCTCCCCCGGCGACTCCTGGATGGTGATCGACGCCCAGGTCGGCGCGGGAGCCTCCCTGCGCTTCTCGCCGGAGCCGACCGTGCTCGCCGCCGGGTGTTCGCACCGCATGGCGGTACGGCTCTCGCTCGAGGAGAGCGCCTCGGTGTTCTGGCGGGAAGAGATCGTCTTCGGGAGGCACGGGGAACGGCCGGGGCGGTGCCGCTCCCGGTTCGACGCGACCGTCGCCGGCCGGCCGCTGCTCAGGCAGGAGCTCGTCGTCGGAGACCCATCCACCGACGGCAGCCCCGCCGTGTACGGCGACGCCCGCTGCGTCGGCTCCACGCTGGTGGCGGGTCCGGCCTGGACCTCGCCGGCCGTACCGGACGGGAAGAAGGCAGAACGCCGTGCCGCGGTGGGAGACGGCTGGGCGGCCCTTCCGCTCGCCGGGCCCGGCGTGCTGGCCTCCGCGCTCGCCTCGGACACCGTCGAGTTGCGCGCGCGCCTCGAACGGGCGGAAAGCCTGGCCGCCCTCTACCCGTCCCCCGCGCCGTAGCGGGCCGAAATCCCGGCCGCCCTCCACCCATCCCCACGCGGCGGCGGGCGGCGGCGGGCGTAGCCTGGTGATCGTGTCTGAACCCACCGCTCCGGCCGATGGCGGGCCGGGCAGGACCGCCGCCAGCCTGCTGCTCGCCGTCGGAGTGATCGTCGCCGGTCTCGCGCTGGCCGTCGCCGCGCTGCTGCCGTGGGCGGGGGTCACGGCCGAGTTCGGCGTCCTGAACACGGAGCTCACTCACGCGGTGCGCGGGGTCGACGACGGCAGCGGCTGGTTCGTCGCGGGCGCGGGCGTGATCTCCATGCTGCTCGGAGTCCTGGGCGTGGTGCGTAACTGGCTGTTCACCGGGTTCGCCATCCTTCCCGGTGCGGTGGCCGCCTTCTCCCTGGCGATGTTCCTGACGGATCCGCAGGGCCTGGCTGACCGGCTGGACTTCCGGATCCCCGGACTGGTGGACGTGCATCCGTCCA
The DNA here is from genome assembly GCF_041262585.1 of Planotetraspora sp. GP83. Taxonomy (NCBI): domain Bacteria; kingdom Bacillati; phylum Actinomycetota; class Actinomycetes; order Streptosporangiales; family Streptosporangiaceae; genus Planotetraspora; species Planotetraspora sp. GP83. The sequence goes on from NZ_JBGCBZ010000004.1 coordinate 182,852, forward strand.
TCCAGTACGGCTGGTTCGCCGCGCTCCTCGCCTCCGTCCTCGTGGCGGCCTTCGCCGCCGCCGCCCTCCTCCGCCGCCGCTGACCCAGATCACGCTCTGACTCGCCCGGCGTCTCAGCTCACTCGGCGAGGGACCAAGGCGCCCCTGCATCCGCTGGTCGTGCACTGGTGGCGTCAGGAGGGCGGTCAGGCCATCACCTTCGCCCTTGACGCGCACGATCCATCCTCGTTGGCCCGCGGCTTTTCGGAGGCGAGTGCGATGGCCGAGTCCCGCGAATTCCAGCCTGGAGCGTGCCCGACCGACTTCTGGAAGCGACGTTAATGGTCGAGCAGGATGGAACAATTGGCAGGCGTGAACGAGACCGACAGGGGGCGTACCACCAGAACGCGAACGGCAGAAATCTGAATCACGACGGCTGGCGCCAGCGGGCCGTCCCGGCGCGAACATGCGGAATTCGTTCTCGGCAGGGCTTGCCGAGGCAGCGCGGGGTGGACGCGACGCGGAAGCGGGCCACGGCTTGCCCTGTGGGGGTGAGTCGCAGCTCCGGGTCGTCGACGAAGTTGCACACGATGGTGATTGTCGTGTCGCCTGCCATCTTTTGCCCCGCCTGCGACGCGTGCGTTCTGTTCGTTGAACACGCTACTCAAAAGATTGCGAGAATTAGCGACTGGTCATCACGCGGCACGACCCAGGAGTAACATGCCGCCCTGTAGCTGTCTCACCGTTTCAATTCAAGGAGTTTCACCGGCACGTGCACTTCTCACTCTTGGGGCAGGTGAAGGTAACAACCCCGGATGGCAGCCCCGTACCACTGCCCCCTATCAGGAGGCGGGTGCTGTGTGCGCTGCTGGTCGCCGGTGAGAACGGGTTGTCCGTTGAAGCGTTGGCTGAGGCGGTGTGGGGCGACGACGACGTCCATGCCCATGGGGGGCCGCTGAAAGCGATCATGTCGATGCTCCGGAAGACTCTGGGACGAGAACGGATCCCGCTCGGCTCGTCGAGCAGGTATCGGATCGCCCTCGACCTCGACGACCGCCTCGACCTGGAGGAGTTCCGCGCCCTGACCCGTGAGGGCGCGCGACTGGTGACGGCCGAGGAGCACGCCGCCGCGGCGAAGCTGCTGGGGCAGGCGGTGAAACTGTGGGGTGTCCCGCCTCTGCCGGACCTGCCGGATCACTACGGGGTCCTGTGGGACGCGCGGCAGGACCTGCTGGGTGAGCGGCGGGATGCGCAGCTGGCACTGTGGGAAGCCCGTCTGCACCTGGGCGAGAACCGGGATGTGGTGAGGGAGGTCCGTGGCGAGTTGGCCGACGACCCGCTGTCGGAGGCGTTGCACCGGCTGGTCATGCTCGGCCTGTTCCGGTCCGGGCAGCGCATCGAGGCGCTCCAGCACTACGCCGCCGCCGAGGAGCTGTTCAAACGGGAAACGGGAAGCCGGCCGGGCGGGAAGCTGCGGCGGCTGCGGGATGCGATCGACGCCGACGACGACGTGGACGGCACGACACCGGCCTCGCCTGCCGTACAGATAGTGCCTGCCCAGTTGCCGCCGGCCCTTTTCGACTTCACCGGCCGCGAGGCCGACACGGCGGTCCTGGTGGAGTGGCTCACCCCCGCCTCCGACACGACCGCACTGCCGGTCGTGGCTGTCTCCGGGCCTGGGGGCATCGGTAAGTCCGCGCTTGCGGCGCACGTCGCGCACAAAGTCCGCGCCTCCTACCCGGACGGGCAGCTGTACGCCCACCTCGCCGGCATGTCGGGCCAGCCGCGGCAGGTGGGTGATGTGCTGGCCGAATTCCTGCATTCGCTCGGTGTCCGCGGTCTGATGCCCCGCACGGCGTGGGAGCGGTCTGCGCTGTTGCGGTCTTTGCTGGCCGGGCGGCGCGTCCTGCTGCTACTCGACGACGCGGGGCCGATGCACCAGGTGCAGCACCTGCTGCCGGGGACGGCCGGGTGCGCGGTCATCATCACCTCGAGGATTCACGCCGCGGACGCGGCGTCGCGCCACGTACGGCTGCACCCGCTGCCGCACCAGGAAGCCGTGGATCTCCTTGGTGAAATCGTCGGCCCTGACCGGGTCGCGGCCGAACCGGACGCCGCCGCCTCCGTCGTGGAGGCGTGCGGAGGATTCCCGCTGGCGATCCGGGTCGCGGGGGCGCGGCTGTCGGCCCAGCCGTACTGGAGCATGGCCTACTTTTCCGGCCTGATGGGCGAGAGGGTCGCAGACGCGGACGGTGTTGAGCTCAGTACGAGAGTCGCGGCGGACAGCTACGGGGCGTTGGGCGGGGACGCGCAGCGGGCGTTCCGCGCAGTGTCCTTGGTCGGTCAGGGGGACTGGCCGAGCTGGGTCGTGGCCATGCTCCTCGGCGGCGGCGGCGGTGACGGTGACGGTGACGGTGACGGTGAGAGGCTGGTGGAGTTGCTCAGCGCCCACAGCCTGATCGCGCCCGCCGGTGTGGACGGGATGGGGCAGCCGCGCTACCGGCAGCATGACCTGCTCCGCTCCTACGGCGCGGCGAGAATCGCCAGCGACGTCGGTGAACGGGACGCGGCCACGCGGCGGCTGGAGCTGGGCTGGCTCGAGCTGGCTGACCGTGCCGACTCCCACATTCAGCCTGAGCCTCACCACCCGCCCACCCAGCGGCACGGCACGTCGCTGTACGCCCCGGCCGCGGCGTCCGCCCTGATCGACGCCGACGCGCGCGGCTGGTTCGACATCGAGATCAACAACATCCTGGCCGTGATCCGGCTCGCAGGCCAGGAGGGGCAAGTAGATCGGGCGGTAGGGCTCGCCCTCACGGTCAACTCCTACCTGTTCTGGGCACGGCGGGACGGGGACGCGGAAGACATGTGGCGGGCCATCATCGAGGCCGCCACCGCCGGCGGGCATGCGGGGTTGGCGGCGGAGGCGCGTCTGCGGATGGCGACACTGATCAGCCGGTTGCCGGGCGGGGCGAAGCGTTCGATGTCCATGTTCGACAAGTGCGTGCAGGTGTTCGATGACCTGGGGGACGGGCAGGCCCTGGCCCGGTCGTTGGCTGCCCGGGTGTTCTCCATCTGGATTCTCACCACCGAGAACCGTGCGAGCCCGCACAGTGGCGCCTTGCTTGAGCGGGGTGTCGCGGATTCGGTTCGCGGGCTTGAAGCGGCTCGGACGGCGGGCGACGCCTACACCGAGCTGGCGTGCGTGCGGTCCCTCGGACTGATGCATGCCTGCCGGGGAGATTTCGCTCAGGCGACCAGCCTGTGCGAGGAGTCGCTGGGCATGGCCGCCGGGATCGGCGCGCGCACCGGGCAGCGGGCCTACGAGGCGTACACGATGCGCCTGCTCATCCTTGTACGGCTCGCCGCCGGGGACTTCGAGGAAGCTCTGGCACTCGCCGGGCGAGGCCGGGAGCTTGTGCGAATGTTCGGGTACCCCGCGGGCGAGGCCTCGTTCGAGGAGCAGGCGGGCGAAGCGTTGAGTGGGCTCGGCCGCCTCGCGGAGGCGGTGACACGGTACGGGGCGGCCGCGGACCTTTATTCGGAGGATCTGGCCCCGTACCACCGGGCTCGTTGTCTGGAAAAGCGGGCGTCGGCCGCGGCACGCTTGGTGTCACTTTGAGACCCAGTCAGTCTCCTCGGCGGTGAGCGCGTCAGCGTGGAGTGCCGCGATGGCGGCCTGGGCCTGGAACTCGCCCAGAGGCGCCGCGGTAGTGCTTGAGCAGCAAGTACTTGGCCGTCGTGTTTCTCCTCGGTGCTGGTGCGACCCATTGTGGTCGCGTTCATTGCGGGGACGGAGCCGGTCACGGGTTCTCGACATCACCGTCCGAATCTTCTGGGCTCTCGTAGATGAACCCGGGTGAGCCGTCTCGCGGTGTCCGGGTCCACGCCGTGGCGCAAGGGTGAGAGCGTCGAAGATCAGCAGCGACCAAGCAACAGGGCCGCTCGAAGGGGTCGGCTCGTCCGCAACGACGCGAGCCCTCGCGATGTCGGCAGCCAAGGTAATCACGCTGATCGCCTGCCGCGCCGGGTAGCCTGGTCGGTAGCACCCTGGGTAGGATCCCTGGTATGAAGCTCAGTGTCAGCCTCCCCGAAGAGGATGTGGCGTTCCTCGACGAATACGTCACGCGCCATGAAGCTCTGTCGCGGTCCGCCGCCCTGCACGATGCCATCAGGCTCCTCCGCGCCGTGTCCCTCGAAGAGGAGTACGTGGCGGCCTTTGAGGAGTGGGACGCCGGCGAGGACGCCTCTGTCTGGGACGCCACCTCAGGCGATGGAATCTCCGATGCGCCGAGGTGACGTCTATTGGATGGACTTCGAGCCGTCGCAGGGCTCCGAGGCCAACAAGACCCGTCCCGGCGTGGTGGTCAGCAATGACGCCGCCAACCGCGCCGTCGAACGGAGCGGCCGGGGCGTTGTGACCGTGGTGCCCGTTACGACGAACATCGCACGGGTCCTGCCGTTCCAAGTGCTGCTGCCTGCCAAGGAATGCGGGCTCGCGAAAGACTCCAAGGCCCAGGCGGAGCAGGTCAGGTCGATCGCGCCGGGCCGGCTGCGCGAGCGGATCGGCCATCTGCCCACGCCCGTGCTCAAGAAGCTCGACGAGGCGCTGCGCACCCATCTCGCCTTGTGATCAGTTGTGATCAGTCGTAGAAACCGAGGCGGCGGAGTTGTTTGGGGTCGCGCTGCCATTCCTTGGCGACCTTGATCCGGAGGTCCAGGTAGACCCGGGTGCCGAGGAGCGCCTCGATCTGCCGGCGGGCGCGAGTGCCCACGTCCTTCAGCCGGGCGCCACCGGGGCCGATGACGATCGCCTTCTGCGACGGCCGCTCCACGTACATGAACGCGTAGACGTCGAGCAGGTCGTCACGGCCTTCCCGGGGGGCCATCTCCTCGACGACCACCGCGATGGAGTGGGGCAGCTCGTCGCGGACCCCTTCGAGCGCGGCCTCCCTGATCAGCTCGGCCACCAGGATCTGCTCGGGCTCGTCGGTCAGCTCGCCCCCGGCGTACAGCGGAGGCGACTCGGGCAGGCGCGCGATGAGCTGGTCGGCCAGCACGTCGAGCTGCTCGCCGCTCTCGGCCGACACCGGGATGATCTCCTCGAAGTCCGTCAGAGCCGACACCGCGAGGAGCTGCCCGGCGATCTGCTCGCGGGACGCCAGGTCGCACTTGGTCACGACGGCGACGACCGGGGTCTTCTTGACCGCCGCGAGCTTCTCGACGATGAACCGGTCGCCCTTGCCGATCGGCTCGTTGGCCGGGACGCAGAAGCCGATCACGTCGACCTCGGTCAGCGTGGAGAGCACGAGGCTGTCCAGCCGTTCGCCGAGAAGCGTGCGGGGCCGGTGGAAACCGGGAGTGTCCACGATCACGAGCTGGGCGTCGGGCCGGTGCACGATCCCGCGGATGGCCCGCCGGGTCGTCTGCGGCTTCGACGAGGTGATGGCGACCTTGGTGCCGACGAGGGCGTTCATGAGGGTTGACTTGCCGACGTTGGGCCTGCCGACGAAGCAGGCGAATCCGGCTCGGAAATCAGCGTCCCGGCGGGGATCGGCGTTCACGTTAGATGTACCGGCCCTTCAGGGAGCCGTCCGGGCCCGCCAGGAACAGCGTGCCGTTGCCGAGGTCCTCGATGACGGCTAGGTCGTCCTCGGCCGGATCGTCGGCGTCGGTGACCAGCGCGGCGGCCTCCAGCGACCGCGCCCCGCTCGACACGGCCATTGCGACCGCGACCTGGATTGCCGAGAGCTGGAGCGAGGGCAGCGCGACGCCGGTCGCGGCGTACGTCCGCCCGGTCTCGTCGCGCACGGCGGCCCCCTCGGGTGAGCCGTTGCGGGCGCGGGCCGAACGGGCCAGCGTGATGATCTTGATGTCCTCAGGGTCCAGCGTGTCTGTCACGGCTCAAGGTTACCGACCTTACGGGCCAGCACCCTGGTCAGCTCCGCCGTCCGGCCCGCGTCCGGCGGGTTCAGCCCCGCGTGGACGAGCGCGATGAGCGTGTGCCCGGCGCTCAGGACCACCAGGTGCATCTCGTACGGATATCCCGCGACTCGTCCGGCGAGGCGGCGGGCCTCGGCATCCTGCCCGACGTATCCGAGGGCCAGGCCGGAGGCCGACAGGCGGCTGCCCGCCCCCGGAGCTCCGCCGTCCGCCGTGACGCACTTCGCCATCGCCTCGCGGAGCTCACCGAGATGGGCGGCGGCCCCGTCGCCCGCGTACACCGCGAGCCCGACCCCGGCCAGCTCCCCGACGTGCTCGCCCTCGTAGGTCGCCGAGGTCGTGCCGATGAGGCCGTCCCGGGGCGGCTTTCCCCCCGCCGCGTCGAAGAGCGTGCGGCAGGCCCGGACGCGCGGCCGGAAGGGCGGCCTCCAACCGCTCCGCGCCCGGTCCGAGAACCCCTCGGGCAGGTCGTCCATGGATCCGAGAACGGCACGCGGCCCGGCCGCCGCCGCGGTGGACGTCCCGCGGATGTGGATCGTCCTACCGGCCCCACAGGCCCCCACCGCGGTCAGGCCCAGCGCGCTCACGCCGACGATGACGGTCGCATGGAAGATCCGCATACCCGTCTCCCGTGGTCGGGGGCCCCGGTGTTCCTTCCCCCAAGGAGTGGGTCGCAATCGGCAAACATTCGACCACCTAGCGTAACGGCAAGGGCTCTCACCCGGTCGGCACGGGTGAGAGCCCTTACGACCCCCAAGGGGGGTGCCGGTGCGCCGCGAACCCCTCCCGGCGCGCCGGACCTCCCCTTCCAGACGCCCCGAACCCCTCCCGGGCGTCTGGAGACAACAGTGGCCGAGACGACTTGCAGAACGCTTAAAGTACGCTTGCCGCGCCCGCCCACCTAGACCTAGGGGCTTACAAGCGGCGTGGCCCACCCTGGTGCGGTGACCACCGAGCTCGAGCGGCGGCTGGGCGAATACGTCGGCCAGGGGCGCGCTCATGCAGCTCGCCCCTTGTCACCGATCGCCACCCCGAACAGCCCCTGGACGACGATGAACAGGCGGGCGTAGGGCTGTTTCGCGGCAAGGGAGGCCTGCCGCTACTCCTGCTCGGCGGCCCCGGCGACGGCCTCTTCCTCCGCCTCGGAGGGATCGGCCCGCCGCACCACCACGGTGCTGATCTGGTTGCGGCGGCCCGCGAGATTCTCCGCCGTCAGGCGGAGCCCGCCGACCATGGCCTCGGAACCGGCGATGGGCACACGGCCGAGCGCGTGGGCCAGCAGGCCGCCCACGGTATCCACGTCGTCGACCTCGATCTCGGTGCCGAACAGCTCCGCCAGTTCGTCGACGGGAAGGCGGGCCGTCACCCGGACCGCGCCGTCGTCGAGCCACTCGACCCGGGGGGCCTCCTGGTCGTACTCGTCGGCGATCTCCCCGACGATCTCCTCAAGCACGTCCTCGATCGTCACGAGGCCGGCGGTGCCGCCGTACTCGTCGATGACGATGGCCAGGTGGATCTGCCGGGCCTGCATCTCGCGGAGCAGCTCGTCGATCGGCTTGCTGTCCGGGACGTAGGTCGCCGGGCGCATGAGCTCGTCGACCCTGCCGCCCGTGTCGCCGGTGTCCTGCATGCGGCGGACGATGTCCTTGAGGTAGGCGATGCCGACGACGTCGTCCTCGTTCTCCCCGACCACCGGAATGCGGGAGAAGCCGCTGCGCAGGGCCAGCGAGAGCGCCTGGCTCAGGCTCTTGCCGCGCTCGATGAAGATGATGTCCGTGCGCGGCACCATGACCTCGCGGACGAGCGTGTCACCCAGCTCGAAGACCGAGTGGATCATCTCGCGCTCGTCCGGCTCGATCACGCGGCGCTGCTCGGCCAGGTCGACCAGGTCGCGCAGCTCGGCCTCGGAGGTGAACGGCCCCTCCCGGAAGCCGCGGCCCGGGGTCAGCGCGTTGCCGAGCAGGATCAGCAGCTTCGGCAGCGGGCCGAAGATGCGGGTCAGGCCGTACACGATGGGCGCGCTGGCGAGCGCGACGGGCTCGGCGTGCTGGCGGCCCAGCGTGCGCGGCGAGACGCCCACGATGACGTAGCTCACCAGGATCATGACCCCGGCGGCCACGGCGTAGGCCTGGCCGCGGTCGCCGAGCCAGTCGATGAACAGCAGCGTGGCGATCACTGTGGCGATCAGCTCGCAGCTCAGCCTGAGCAGCAGCAGGAGGTTGAGGTAGCGAGGGGGGTCGGCGACGATCGCCCGCAGCCGCAGGGCGCCGCGGCGCCTCTCCTTGACGAACTCCTCGGCCCGCACCCGGGAGATGCGGGTCAGCGCCGTCTCGGCACTCGCCAGCAGGCCGCCGATCACGATGAGGATGACGGCCGAGAACAGCCAGCCGTTGTTCACGGCTTCCGCCGCACCTCCCGCCACGCCTCGAGCAGCTCGCCCTGCAGGCCGAACATCTCGGCGTGTTCCTCGGGTTCCGCGTGGTCGTAGCCGAGCAGGTGGAGGATGCCGTGGGTGCAGAGCATCTCCAGCTCGTCCTGAGCGCTGTGGCCGGCCTCGGCGGCCTGCTTGGCGGCCACCTGTGGGCAGAGCACCACGTCGCCGAGCAGGGCCGGGTCGGGAGAGGAGTCCTCCTCGCGGCCGCCGCCGGAGTTGGGCCGCAGCTCGTCCATCGGGAAGGCCAGCACGTCGGTCGGGCCCGGCTCGCCCATCCACTGCTCGTGCAGCTCGGCCATCGCCGCCTCGTCGATCACCAGGATCGACAGCTCGGCCAGCGGGTTGATACCCATCCGGCCGAGGACGTGACCGGCCAGCTCCACGAGGGCCGACTCGTCGACCTCCACGCCGGACTCGTTGGCCACCTCGATGCTCACCGGATCTCCTTACCTGAGCGCTCGCTCACCGTCTGCTCCTGGAGCGCTTGGCGATCGCCCGCGGCTCCGACGCCATCGCCGCGTCGTATCGCCCGTAGGCGTCGACGATGTCGCTCACCAGCTTGTGGCGGACCACGTCTGCGCTGGTCAGCATGCTGAAATGGATGTCGTCGATGCCTTCGAGGATGCCCTGGACGACCTTGAGCCCGCTCTCCTGGCCTCCGGGAAGGTCGATCTGGGTCACGTCACCCGTCACGACGATCTTGGAGTTGAACCCGAGGCGCGTCAGGAACATCTTCATCTGCTCGGGCGATGTGTTCTGCGCCTCGTCGAGGATGATGAACGCGTCGTTCAGCGTGCGCCCGCGCATGTACGCCAGCGGCGCGACCTCGATCGTCCCGGCGGCCATCAGGCGCGGGATCGAGTCGGGGTCCAGCATGTCGTGCAGCGCGTCGTAGAGCGGCCGAAGGTACGGATCGATCTTCTCGTAGAGGGTGCCCGGCAGGAAGCCCAGCCGTTCCCCCGCCTCGACGGCGGGCCGGGTCAGGATGATCCGATTGACGTGCTTGTTCTGCAGGGCCTTCACGGCCTTGGCCATCGCCAGATAGGTCTTGCCGGTGCCCGCGGGCCCGATGCCGAAGACCACGGTGTGCTTGTCGATCGCGTCGACGTACCGCTTCTGGTTGACGGTCTTCGGGCGGATGGTCCGTCCGCGCGCGGAGAGGATGTCGAGGGACAGCACCTCGGCCGGGCGGTCGGTCTTCATGCGCAGCATGCCGATGCTGCGCTCGACGGAGTCGGGCGTCAGCTCCGCGCCCGACGTGACCAGCTCCACGAGCTCCTCGAAGAGGCGCACGACGACGCCGCTCTCCTCGGGGCTGCCCGTGATGGTGATCTCGTTGCCGCGCACGTGGATGTCGGCGCGGAACGACTTCTCGATGACCCGCAGCAGCTCATCGCGCGACCCGAGCAGGCTCACCATCGGCTGCCCCTCGGGGATGACCACCTTGGCCTGGGTCTTGTTGAATTCGTGTGACTCGGACATGGGCGGCCCTTACGGCCTGCTCGCCTCCCTAGTTCCCCATCATGCTAGCCGCTCACCCCGGTGGCCACGCGAGGTCTCTGCCGCCCAGAACGTGCGCGTGGACGTGGGAGACGGTCTGCCCGGCGCCCGGCCCGGTGTTGAACACCACCCGGTAGCCCGAGCCGGCCACGCCCTCCTGGACGGCAACGGCGTGACACGCCTTGAGCAGGTCGTCCGCGAGGCCGTCGTCGGCCTCGGCCAGCGCCGCCGCGTTCTCGTGGTGGGCCTTCGAGACGACCAGGACGTGCGTGGGCGCCTGCGGGTTGATGTCGCGGAACGCCAGCGCCCGGTCGGCCTCCAGGACGATCTCCGCGGGGATCTCCTTGGCCACGATCTTGCAGAACAGGCAGTCGGTCACGAGCGAAAGCGTAGCCGTTGCCAATCAGTGATGACGTTGAAAGATCCCCGCAAGTAATGTTGGTGTGCGACACTGCAGCGAAAAACTCCCTACCGAAAACCCCCCTAGTGTCGGGCGAGGACACCACAGGGTCATGCCCCCTAATCATTCGGAAGAACGTAAACCCCCCGGGGATGACGAGCGTCCTACTGAGGTGACCACCGAGACCCTCGTGGCCGACAGGTCGTTGGGGACGGTGCCCGTCGGGTGGGATGCCGACATGGCCGTTACGGCGCTTTACAGCGCCCACTATCGGTCACTGGTGCGTCTCGCGGTGTTGCTGGTCCGTGATGTGGCCAGCGCGGAAGAGGTCGTGCAGGACGCGTTCGTCGCCATTCATGGGGCGTGGCGTCGGCTGCGGGACACCGACAAGGCACTGGCCTACCTACGCCAATCGGTCGTCAACCGCTCGCGCTCCGTGCTGCGCCACCGCGCGGTCGTCGAGAAGTACGCCCCGAAGGGGCTTCCCGACGCGCCCAGCGCGGAGAACGGCGCGATCGGCGAGCTGGAGCGCTCGGCGGTCATCGAGGCGCTTCGCGGCCTGCCCACCCGGCAGCGCGAGGCGCTGGTGCTGCGCTACTACGGTGACCTGTCGGAGGCGGAGATCGCCAACGCGATGGGAATCAGCAAGGGCGCGGTGAAGAGTCACACGGCCCGCGGCATGGCCGCACTACGGATGGCACTGGAGCAGTTCTCATGACCTTCCCCCCCGACGACGAGTACGGCGAGCTGCTGCGCCGTGCCATGCGCGCGGAGGCGGACTCGGTCGTGCCGTCTCCCGAAGGACTGAACATCATCCGCGGCCGCATCGAGAGACGCGGCCTGCGGGGCCTGTTTTGGTGGCGGGTCGGAGCCTCCGTGGCCGGGGCCGTCCTGGTGGCGGGCACGGTGATCATGCTCGTTCCCGGCCTGCGCACGCAGGTGGGCCAGAGCGCGGGCATCTTCCAGGTCGACAACGACCATGGGCTTCCCGACACGTCGTTCACCCAGCGTCCGCCCGCGACGCCCGCACCCAGCCTGTTGATCACCACCAACGGGACCGCGCGCGGTCAGGCGCCGCCCGCCCCGACGCACAAGGCGGGCTCGACCTCCAAGCCGGCGCCGTCTTCGACGCCGAACCCCTGCGCGTCTCCCGACGCCACGACGGGAGTCGTCGAGCCGGACTCCACGGCCTCGCCCTCGTGCCCTCCGAGCGAGACCCCGCCACCTCCGGCGCCCACGCCCTCGACGGCCACCACGCCGCCCCCGGCGCCGACGCCTTCACCGACCCCGACGCCTACGCCTACGCCTTCGCCGACCGACGCGGTCACGGTCAACTCCGCCTCGGAGACGCCGGCGCCGTAGGGATCACTCTTTCTGGAGCACCGAGAGGATGTTGCCGGCCGGGTCCTTGAACCAGGCGATGGCCGGTCCGCGCGCGCGGAAGATCCCCTTCTCGTCGACGCCCTCGTAGGTCTCGAAGCGGATTCCGCGCGCCGCGAGCTCGGCCACGGCGGCTTCGATGTCGTCGACCGGGAAGTTGAGGATCGTGAACGTCGCCGGCGTGTGATCGGGCTTTGGGTAGACCAGCGTGTCCCGGTCGCCCGCGAGGTGCAGCGTGAGCATCCCGTGCTCCTCGGAGACCCGCAGACCGAGCGTCTCGCCGTAGAACCGCCTGGCCTCGGGGATGTCGTCCACGGAGAATCCGCTGAACGCCCTGCTGTTCTCTAACATCGCGCTCCCCTCACCGACGACTTCACCGACGACTTCACCAGCGCCCGCAACGGGACAGCAGCACGGCGGCCGCCGCCACTCCGGCCGTCGAGGTCCGCAGCACCGTCGGCCCCAGCAGGGCCGGTACGGCGCCGGCCGCCCGGAATCGGGCGATCTCGTCATCGATGATGCCGCCCTCGGGGCCGACCACGACCACGATGTCACCCTTCTCCGGCGGTGTCAGACCGCTCAGCGGTTCGGCGGCCTCCTCGTGCAGCACGATCGCGAGCGCCGCCCCGGAGATGAGCGAGGCCACCCCGGCCGTCGTGGCCTGCTCGGCCACCTCGGGAAGGTGGAAGCGGCGGGCCTGCTTGCCGGCCTCGCGCGCGGTGCTCCGCCAGCGGGCCAGGGCCTTGCCCGCGCGGTCGCCCTTCCACTGGGTGACGCAGCGGGCGGCGGCCCAGGGCACGATCACATCGACGCCCGCCTCGGTCATCATCTCGACCGCCAGCTCCCCCCGGTCCCCCTTCGGGAGCCCCTGGACGACGACGAGACGCGGCACGGGCGGGTCGAGGTCGTAGCGCCTGAGCACCTCGGCCGTGAGCGTGTCCTTGCCCACGTCGGAGACGACGCACTCGGCGACCCGGCCCAGGCCGTCCGTCAGGTCGATCCGCTCGCCGGGTCGGAGCCTCCGCACGGCCGCCGCGTGGCGTCCCTCCGGGCCGCCGAGGACGACCCGGCCGGCCCCGGGACCGGCTTCGAGATCAGTGGTGTCCGCCAGGAAGACGGGAACGCTCATGAACCCGCCTCAGCGGCCGTTGAACGCGTCTCTCAGGCGCGAGAAGAAGCCCTGCTGGCCGGGGGAGAACTTGCCCGGCGGCCGCTCCTCCCCGCGCAGCTTGGACAGCTCCCGCAGCAGCTCCTCCTGCGCCGGGTCCAGCTTGGTCGGGGTCTCGACGGTGACGTGGATCAGCAGGTCGCCCCTGCCGGTCTCGTTCAGCCGCTGGACGCCCCTGCCGTACAGGGGGATGATCTGGCCGGCCTGGGTGCCGGGCCGTACGTCGATCCCCTCGGCGCCGTCGAGGGTCTCGACGGTGAGCGAGGTGCCGAGGGCGGCGGCGGTCATCGGGATCTGGACCGTGCAGTGGAGGTCGTCTCCCCGCCGCTCGAAGATCTGGTGGGGCCGCTCGACGATCTCCAGGAAGAGGTCGCCGGGAGGGCCGCCGCCGGGGCCGATCTCACCCTCGCCCGCGAGCTGGATGTGGGTGCCGTCCTCGACGCCGGCCGGGATCCTGACCTTGATGGTCCTGCGGGTGCGGACCCGGCCCTCGCCGGAGCACTCCATGCAGGGGTGGCGGATCACGCTGCCGTACCCGCCGCACTGGGGGCACGGCCGCGAGGTCATGACCTGGCCGAGGAACGACCGGGTGACCTGGGACACCTCGCCACGGCCGTGGCACATGTCACAGGTGTCGGGGTGGGTGCCCGCCGCCGCGCCGGAGCCGTGGCAGACCTCGCACAGCACGGCCGTGTCGACGACCAGTTCCCGCGTGGTGCCGAACCCGGACTCGGCCAGGTCGAGCTCGACCCGGATCGTCGCGTTGCGGCCCCGCCTGGCGCGGGAGCGCGGCCCCCGGGCCCCGCCGGCCGAGCCGAAGAAGGCGTCCATGATGTCGCTGAACGGGAAGCCCGCCCCGAACCCGCCGGCTCCGGCCCCCGCCCCGCTGCTGAACGGGTCGGCGCCGAGGTCGTACATCTGCCGCTTGTTCGCGTCGGACAGCACCTCGTAGGCCTGAGTGATGTCCTTGAACCGCTCCTGGGTCTCCGGATCAGGATTGACGTCCGGGTGCAGCTCTCGGGCGAGACGGCGGTACGCCTTCTTGATCTCTTCCTGGCTGGCGTCACGGCGCACCCCGAGGGTCGCGTAGTAGTCCTTGGACACTTATGACCCCGCCAGGATCTGGCCGACGTAGCGCGCCACCGCGCGCACCGCACCCATCGTCACCGGATAGTCCATTCGCGTCGGGCCCAGCACTCCTAGCCGGGCCAGTTCCTTGTCGCCCGAACCGTATCCCGCGGCCACGATCGAGGTGCCGCGAAGTCCGGTGTACGGGTTCTCCGAGCCGATCCGGACGGTCAGCTCGGACAGGCCGCCGGTCTCGCCGAGCAGGCGCATCAGGACGACCTGCTCCTCCAGCGCCTCCAGCACGTCGCGCAGGCCGACGCTGAAGTCGGCCGCCGCGAGATTGGCGGTTCCAGCAAAAACGATCTTTTCCTCGTGCCGCTCGACAAGTGTCTCAAGAAGCACCGACAGGATCGTCGCCGCCACGGGACGATCCTCGGCGGGAAGCCGCTCCGGCACATCGGCGACGGTCTCCGGCACGCTGGAGAGGCCGCAGCCGTCCAGGCAGGCGTTGAGCACGGCGCGCAGGTGCGCGATCCGGTCGTCCGTAACCTCCTCGGGCAGGTCGACCACCCGCTGCTCGACCCGGCCGGTGTTGGTGATCAGCACGAGCATGACCCGCCGCTCGGCCAGCGGCACGATCTCGACGTGCCGGACCGACGACCTGGTCAGCGAGGGATACTGAACGACCGCGACCTGCCTGGTGAGCTGGGCCAGCAACCGCACCGTCCGCATGACGATCTCGTCGAGGTCCACGACCCCGGCGAGGAACGTCTCGATCGCTCTGCGCTCGGCGGCGGAAAGCGGCTTGACCTGCGAGAGCCGGTCGACGAACAGGCGATATCCCTTGTCCGTCGGAACCCTCCCGGCACTCGTGTGCGGCTGGTGAATGTACCCCTGCTCCTCAAGCGCGGCCATGTCGTTGCGGATCGTCGCAGGAGAAACGCCGAGATTATGCCTGTCGGCGAGGGCCTTGGAGCCCACCGGCTCGTTGGTGGACACGTAGTCCTCGACGATGGCGCGCAGCACGGCCAGCTTGCGGTCGTCGAGCAATGTGTCACCTCCCTGTGCGTGGGAAACACGAACTCTGGCACTCTGTGTTCCCGAGTGCCAAGTGTACGGCCAGCGCCCCCGGGGTGCGATAACACGATCGACTACAAGGACAAGCCGACTGCAAATGGCTTACAAGCGGCATTCGCCAAACTCCCACCCATGACCGAAAATCCCAACCCGGGCCCCGCGGACGCCACCGTCCGGTTGCCGCACCCTCCCGCGCCCGGCGAGCCGTACGGCGCTTCCTACCCGCCGGGCCCCGCATATGCCTCCGGCGGCCAGTACCCGCCCCCCTCCTACGGCACGCCTCCCCCGCCTCGCGCGGCGGGCCCGGTCCGCCCCCGCCTTCTGTGGGTCTTCCTGGCCTGGGCGCTCTTCGTGGTCCTGCTGATCGTGGGGGTCGGCGGCTTCGCGGGCGGCCTGTTCTCCACGATCAGCGACGTCGCGCCGGCCAAGACCTTCGCCGGCGGCCAGGCGGTCAGCGCCAGGCTCGACCCGAAGGACAAGCCGGCCATCTACGCCGCCGCCGACCAGCCCACCAACGTCTCATGCGAGGTGCGGGGCGACCAGGACGAGAAGGTCACCCTCACCCAGCCGAAGACGTCCCAGACGGTCGCCATCGGCGACAGGAAGTGGGAGCTGCTCTTCACCGTCGGCGTCCCGTCGGCGGGGACCTACCAGGTGAGCTGCGACGGCGAAGGCGTCACGTTCGGCATCGGCAAGGAGCTCACCGCGAGCGGCGGAAAGCTCGGCGGCGCGATCGCGCTCCTGGCGCTCCCGTTCCTCGGCTTCCTGGCCGCCGTGATCGTGACCATCGTCGTGCTGGTGCGGCGGAGCGCCAACCGGCGGCGCCCACCCACCCACTCGCCGTGATCATGCACAGAGTCCCACGCTTGGCCTCCGACCTCGGCAAACCCCAGGCGGGATCATGCACGGGTTCCCGGTCGGCCTCGTCACGCAGGGCAAATCTCCACGTGATCATGCGGGGCGCCCTGTCCGGGACGGCGGACGCGGACACGGGCGGCGGGTTCGCCGCCGCCCCGGTCGCTGTTTTGCTAGCGTTCGCGGCATGTATGGGCGGGACGTGCTTTCCGGAGACTGGCGGCGCCCCAAGCGGGGCCAGATCCCCACGGTCCCGGCCGAGCCGGATCTCGTGGTCGAGGACGCGGAAGGCCGGTTCTGCGGCGCGGTGGTGGCCTGCGACAAGGAGGCCGTCACGCTGGAGGACCGGTTCGGGCGGCGGCGGGTCTTCCCCCTCGCGCCCGCCGGGTTCCTGCTGGACGGCAAGCCCGTGACACTCGTACGGCCGGCCGCCGCGCCCCAGGGCCCCAAGCGGAGCGCCTCGGGGTCGATCGCGGTCGGCGGGCTGCGGGCCCAGGTCGCCAAGGAGAGCCGGATCTACGTCGAGGGCGTCCACGACGCGTCCCTCGTCGAGAAGATCTGGGGTCACGACCTCCGGGTCGAGGGCGTCGTGGTCGAGTTTCTGGAGGGCGTCGACGACCTGCCCGCCATCGTGGCGGAGTTCGCCCCGGAACGCGGCCGTCGTCTGGGCGTGCTCGTCGACCACCTCGTGCCGGGGTCCAAGGAGAGCCGCATCGCCGCCCAGGTCTCCGGAGACCATGTGCTGGTCGTCGGCCACCCCTACGTGGACATCTGGCAGGCGGTCAAGCCGTCCGCGCTCGGCATCCCGGCGTGGCCGAGCGTGCCGCGCGGGGTTCCCTGGAAGGAGGGCGTGATCGCCGCCCTCGGCTGGCGGATGGATCCCCAGGAGGCATGGCGCCACATTCTCGGGCGGGTGCGGACATTCACCGATTTGGAGCCCGAACTCCTCGGCCGGGTCGAAGAGCTGATCGACTTCGTCACCGAACCCGAGTGAGCCCCGTGCCGGCGTTCCCACTCCCCCCGCCCGGTGCGGCGTGCCGCCAGCTAGCCTCGAATGACATACGGAAAGGCCAGGAGGCTTCCGATGAGTGAGAGCCCGCACCAGCACGAGCCGGACCCATTCGAGCCGCGAGCGCAGGAGCCGGGATACGGACAGCCAGGATACGGACAGCCGGGCACGCCCGGCTACGGCGGCGCACCCGGGTACGGCAGCTCCGGCCACTCCTATGGCCAGCCCGGTTACGGGGCGCCCGGATACGGACCATCCGGTTACGGGGCACCTGGATACGGACCGTCCGGATACGGGGCGCCGGGGTATGGCTTCGGGGCGGGCCGGCCGTACGTGCCGGGACAGTACGGCCCGCGGCCCGGCAGCGACGACACGACCATGGCGATCCTGGCCCATCTCTCCGGGCTCGCGAACCTCTTCATGTGGCCGCTCGGCATAGTCGGGTCGCTGGTGATTTACATCACACACAAGGACAAGTCGCCCTACGCGCGTGACCAGGCGGCCGAGGCGCTGAACTTCTGGATCACCCTCACGATCGCCTTCATGGCCGTGTGCGTCGCGTCCGTCCTCTTGATGGTGGTGCTCATCGGGGCCCTGGGCTTCCTGCTGCTCCCCGTCCTCTGGCTGTACGCGCTGATCACGGGCATCCTCGCGGCGGTGGCCGCCAGCCGTGGCGAGAACTACCGCTATCCGGCGACGATCCGGCTCGTGACCTGACGGTCCCGGCCTACGTCAGGTCGAGGACGAGCCCGTCGGCGAGAAGCCTGCCCCGCAGCGTCAGCACGATCCGCCCGTCTCCGACCTCCAGCAACCCCTCGGACACGGCTCTGTCGCATGCCGTACGGGCCCGTGGGTGAAGGTCGGCCAGCGGGAAGCCGGAGGCCAGGCGGAGCTCCAGCATCAGCCGCTCGACGGCCCGGTCCTCGGCGGACAGCACCTCGCGGGCGTGCGCGGGCGAGGCGCCGGAGGCGAGGCGGCCCGCGTACGCGGCCGGATGCTTGACGTTCCACCAGCGGGTGCCGCCGACGTGGCTGTGCGCGCCGGGACCGACGCCCCACCAGTCTCCGCCGGTCCAGTAGAGCAGGTTGTGCCGGCAGCGGGCCTCGTCGCCGGTGGCCCAGTTGGAGATCTCGTACCACCGCAGCCCGGCCGCCGAGAGCATCTCGTCGGCGATGAGGTAGCGGTCGGCGGCCACGTCGTCGTCGGGCATCGGCAACTCGCCCCGCCGGATCCGCGCGGCGAGCCGGGTGCCGTCCTCGACGATCAGCGAGTACGCCGAGACGTGGTCGGGCCCGGCCGCCAGGGCCGCCCCCAGGGAGGCCCGCCAGTCGTCGTCGGTCTCCCCCGGCGTGCTGTAGATCAGATCCAGGTTGACGTGCTGGAACCCGGCGCCCTTCGCCTCCCGTACGGCCTGCGCGGCCCGGCCGGGGGTGTGGTGGCGGTCGAGGACCTTCAGCACGTGTTCCCTGGCGCTCTGCATGCCGAAGCTCATCCGGTTGAACCCGCCGTTTCGCAGGATTTCCAGATATGCCGGGTCGACGGACTCGGGATTGGCCTCCGTGGTCACCTCGGCGTCCGGGCGCAGGCCGAACTCCTTGTCGATCGCCTCCAGGATCCGCACCAGATCGGCCGCCGGCAGCAGGGTCGGCGTGCCGCCGCCGAAGAACACGGTCTCGACGGGCAGGGCCGCATTCCCCATGTCCCCCAGCACGCGCCGGGCCAGCCGTACCTCCTCGATGGCGGTCTCCGCGTAGTCCCTCTGCGAGGCGCCGGGGCCGAGCTCGGCGGCCGTGTAGGTGTTGAAGTCGCAGTAGCCGCAGCGGCTGGCGCAGAACGGGACATGGACATAGAAACCGAACGGGCGTGATCCCAGCCCGTCGAGCGCGCTCAGCGGCAACTCGCCGGAGGCGGGGACGGGGTCGCCGTCGGGAAGCACGGAAGGCACGTCTCCAGTCTGCCGCCATTCTCCCGATGCCATTGACGCGCTGATCACCCCGGGTCTACGATCCTGCAGAATTTAAAAGAAAGTTTCCTAATAAAATCGCGCGCCAAGGAGACCACGTGCGCCGACTCCTCAAGCACACCCTCGTAGCGGCGGCCGTCGGCCTCGCGGCCGTCGCCGTGCCGTCGTCACCGGCCCAGGCACACCCCGACGGCTACAAGCGCGTCGCCTACTTCATCCAGTGGGGCATCTACGGGCGCAACTTCCACGTCAAGGACGTGGACACCAGCGGCGCCGCGGCCAAGCTGACCCACATCAACTACGCGTTCGGGTTCGTGGGCCCCGAGGGCACGTGCTACTCCGCCGACCCCTGGGCGGACTGGCAGCGCGGCGTCTCCGCCGAGGAGAGCGTCGACGGCGTCGCCGACACCGGCGACCAGCCGCTGAAGGGCAACCTCAACCAGCTCAAGAAGCTCAATGCCAAGCACCCCGGGCTGAAGGTGCTGATCTCGATCGGCGGCTGGACCGGGTCCAGGTACTTCTCCGACGCCGTGCTCACCCCCGAGTCCCGGGCCAAGCTGGCCGCGTCCTGCGTGGACCTCTGGCTCAAGGGCAACCTGCCCGGCCTGCCCGCCGGCGCCGGGGCGGGCGTGTTCGACGGCATCGACCTCGACTGGGAGTGGCCCGGCTCGTCCGGCAACGACGGCAACGTCATCCGGCCCGAGGACAAGCAGAACTTCACGCTGTTCCTGGCCGAGCTGCGCCGCCAGGCGAAGGCCTTCGACCGGCGCTCCGAGCTGACGGCGTTCCTGCCGGCCGCCGCCGCCAAGATCGACTCGGGCTTCGAGGTGAGCAGGATCTTCAACTCGCTCGACTTCGCCACCGTCCAGGGCTACGACCTGCACGGCACCTGGGAGCCTCAGACCGGTCACAACGGCAACCTGCTGACCGACCGGCGCGACCCCAACCCGGTGAAGTACAGCGTCGACCAGACCGTGCGCGACTACGTCAGCCGTGGCGCGCCCAAGCGGAAGATCGTCGTCGGCGTCCCGGCGTACGGCCAGGGCTGGACGGGCGTGAAGTCCAGCGGCAACGGCCTCTACGCCCCGGCCACCGGCGCCGCCCCCGGCGCCTGGGGTCCCGGCACCGAGGACTACAAGGTCCTGGCGGGCAAGCCCGGCAAGCGCTACCGCGACCTGCGGACGGGCACCCAGTGGCTGTACGACGGCAACGAGTTCTGGTCCTACGACGACCCGGCCGTCCTGCTCCAGAAGGCCGCCTACATCCGGCTCAAGGGCCTCGGCGGCTCGATGATGTGGTCGATCGACGGGGACGACGCCAAGGCGTCCCTCACGTCGGCGCTCTATTCCATTCTGCGCTGACGTCCCATTGACCCCGCCCTCCGCAGCACGCGGGCGGGTCGCTGGGGGCCGGAGCACCTGGTTGGCTCCGGCCCCCTAGCCTTTCAGCACTCTGCCGGCGGCGCGGTCCCACTTCTCACCGTGCCCCGGGTAGGCGAGCAGTTTGCGCATCAGGTCCTTGTCCCCGTTGTAGGCCAGGAACGACTCGGCGATCGTCACGCTGCCGGCCGGCCGTACCAGGACCTCGATCTCGTCGCCCGCGCCCAGGTCGCCCTGCTCGATCACGCGAAAGTACGCTCCCGGGCGGCCTGCCTCCGTGAAACGCCTGACCCAGCCGCGCTCGTCGAGCCAGTTGCGGAACACCACGCATGGCACGCGCGGGCCCGTCACCTCGATGACGGCGCTCCCGACCCGCCACCGCTCTCCCAGCAGCGCGCCGGTCACATCGGCCCCAATGGTGGTGAGGTTCTCCCCGAACTGGCCGTCGCGAAGCTTCCGGCCCATCTGGGGCTCCCACCAGTCGTAGTCCTCCCTGGCGTACGCGTAGACCGCCTGGTCGGGATGCCCGTGATGGGCGACGTCGGCGCGCTCGTCCCCCGCCAGCCCGTTCTCGCGTACGGCGACCCGCCCCTCGACGGCCCGCTTGTCGATGGCGGTCCGCTTGAGGTCGCCCGCCCACTCCGCGTCCACGGCCCGGCCCACGTTCACTGAGAGGATGCGCATGAACCGACGCTAACCCGCCCCTACATAACGGGGCGAGCCGATTTCTCCCGATCTACTTCTTGCTCTTGTCGGTGGAGCTCTCGGTGGACAGGGCGGCGACGAAGGCCTCCTGGGGGACCTCCACCCGGCCGACCATCTTCATCCGCTTCTTGCCTTCCTTCTGCTTCTCCAGCAGCTTGCGCTTGCGGCTGATGTCACCGCCGTAGCACTTGGCGAGGACGTCCTTGCGGATGGCCCGGATGTTCTCCCTGGCGATCACGCGGGCGCCGATGGCGGCCTGGATGGGCACCTCGAACTGCTGCCTCGGGATGAGGTCCTTGAGCTTCTTGGCCATCTCGACGCCGTAGGCGTACGCCTTCTCGCGGTGGACGATGGCGCTGAACGCGTCCACCGCCTCGCCCTGCAGGAGGATGTCCACCTTCACGAGGTCGGCGTCCTGCTCGCCCGACGGCTCGTAGTCGAGCGAGGCGTAACCGCGGGTCTTCGACTTGAGCTGGTCGAAGAAGTCGAAGATGATCTCGCCGAGCGGGAGCGTGTAGCGGATCTCGACCCGGTCCTCCGAGAGGTAGTCCATCCCCTGGAGCTGGCCCCGGCGGCCCTGGCAGAGCTCCATGATGGCCCCGATGAACTCGGCCGGCGCCAGCAGCGTGGCCTTCACCATGGGCTCGTAGATCTCGGCGATCTTCCCCTCGGGGAACTCCGACGGGTTGGTGACGATCAGCTCCCGCTTGTCCTCCATCACCACACGGTAGATCACGTTCGGCGAGGTGGAGATCAGCGACAGGTTGAACTCCCGCTCCAGCCGCTCCCGGACGATCTCCATGTGGAGCAGGCCGAGGAACCCGCAGCGGAAGCCGAAGCCCAGCGCGGCCGACGTCTCCGGCTCGTAGACCAGCGCGGCATCGTTCAGCCGGAGCTTGTCGAGCGCCTCGCGGAGCTCGGGGTAGTCGTCGCCGTCGATCGGGTAGAGGCCGGAGTACACCATCGGCTTGGGGTGCTCGTAGCCGCCCAGCGCCTCGGTGGCGGGCTTGGCCGTGCTGGTGACCGTGTCGCCCACCCGCGACTGGCGGACGTCCTTGACGCCGGTGATCAGGTATCCCACCTCGCCGACGCCGAGGCCCATCTCGGACGGCACCGACTCGGGAGAGATGACGCCGATCTCCAGGAGCTCGTGCTGCGCCGTGGTCGACATCATCAGCACCCGCTCCCGCTTGGACAGGTGCCCGTCGATGACCCTCACGTACGTCACGACGCCGCGGTAGGTGTCGTACACCGAGTCGAAGATCAGAGCGCGGGCCGGCGCTCCGGCGTCCCCCACGGGGGCCGGCACGTTCTCCACAACGTGGTCCAGCAGCTCCTTGACGCCCATCCCCGTCTTTCCGGACACGCGCAGGACATCCGCCGGGTCGCAGCCGATGAGGCCGGCGATCTCCTCGGCGTATTTGTCCGGCTGGGCGGCCGGCAGGTCGATCTTGTTGAGCACCGGGATGATGTGCAGGTCGGCGTTCATGGCCAGGTAGAGGTTGGCCAGCGTCTGCGCCTCGATGCCCTGGGCGGCGTCCACGAGCAGGATCGCGCCCTCGCACGCCTCCAGCGACCGCGACACCTCGTAGGAGAAGTCGACGTGCCCGGGGGTGTCGATCATGTTGAGGACGTGGCCGTTCCATGGGAGCCGCACGGCCTGCGACTTGATCGTGATGCCGCGCTCGCGCTCGATGTCCATCCGGTCCAGGTACTGCGCGCGCATGGACCTGTCGTCCACCACGCCGGTGAGCTGGAGCATCCGGTCGGCGAGGGTCGACTTGCCATGGTCGATGTGCGCGATGATGCAGAAGTTGCGGATCAACGCGGGGTCGGTCTGGCCAGGCTGAGTGCGCACCGAGGTCCGTTTCAACAGGGTGGGTGAGTGCCGATCGGTCGAGCCGGGTCGCCTCGCGGTCCGCGGGCTCTCCCGTCAAGGGCTGGCGGACCAGCCACCCTCCATGGTGGCATGTCCCGATGCTTGCCTCGACCACCAGACGGACCAACAGACGGACCGCCAAACGCGTGATTCGATGGACGGCCGTGGCGCTGGCCGTGCCGCTCGCGCTCGGACTCGCGGCGGCGGCCGCCCTGCGGCTGCAGTTCACCGGCTCCCCCGCCGCCTGGGCCAAGACGACCGGGCACGACGCCCTGTGGATGGGACACGCCTGGGTGGACGGCAGGCGCACCGCGGCCGACGTGGACGCCCTGGCCGTACGGCTCCGCGACAGCGGGATCCGGGACGTGTACGTCCACAGCGGCCCCCTGGGCTACGACGGCACCTTACGGCCGGACAGATACCTCAACGCCGGAAATTTCCTGAAATGGTGGCGCGAAAGGCTGCCAGGGGTGCGCGTGTCCGCCTGGCTCGGCCAGAGCGTCAACGACAACGGGAAGAAGCATCTCGACCTGGCCGATCCGGAGGCTCGGGGGAGGATCGTCGCGGGCGCCAAGGCGCTGACGGAGCTGGGATTCGACGGCGTCCACTACGACTTCGAGCCCGTGTCCGACGGGGATCCGGCGTTTCTCAGCGTGCTGCGGGAGACGCGGCAGGCCATCGGCCCCCGGCTCCTGACGGTGGCGACCCAGCAGATCGAGCCTTTCCCCGGCGTGCGGTATCCGTTCCGGCTGATCGGCGGCCACGACAAATACTGGACGCCGGGCTACTTCCGGCAGGTCGCGGACCTCACCGACCAGGTCGCCATCATGACCTACGACTCGTGGACACCGCTGCAGACCCTCTACGGCGGATACGTCGTACGGCAGGCGAAGCTGGCCATGGAGATCGTTCCCGAGCACAAGACCGTGCTCATCGGCGCGCCCGCCTACCACGACCACATGCTGGCCCTGAGCGACTATGCCGAGAGCGTCGCGGCGGCCGCGGACGGCACCCGGCTCGCCCTGACCGAGCACGGCCCTCGGACCAACCTCGGCCTCGCCCTCTATGTGGACTTCGCCGCCACCGAGGACGACTGGGCGGAATATCGAACCGGCTGGGTCCATCCGCGCTAGCATGGGGTCACAGGCGATGGCCGGTTGGCGTGATTTGAGCGGCGACCCGGCCTGTTGGTATCCTGTTCAACTGCGTGTGGCGCGCCCTCTCACGAGCCCGCGCGCCCCATCCGACCAAGACTTACACTGAGGCTTTCTTCGTGGCGAACATCAAGTCCCAGATCAAGCGCAACCGGCAGAACGAGAAGGCCCGGCTGCGTAACAAGGCGGTCAAGTCGTCCCTGAAGACGGCGGTCCGCAAATTCCGCGAGGCCGCTGACGGCGGCAACGTCGACGAGGCCGTGGTGGCCCTCAAGGCCGCCTCACGCCAGCTCGACAAGGCCGTCAGCAAGGGCGTCATTCACAAGAACCAGGCCGCCAACCGCAAGTCGGCGATCGCCAAGCGCGCCGCCGCTCTGCAGGCCGCCAAGTAGTCCACCCGGACTTCCGGCGCCGCATCCCCATAGCGGGGATGCGGCGTTTTGGCATGCACGGCGGGTGATTATCATGATTTCGATATCACGGCGGCATCGCCGCAGCGCATCCGCTCCATAACCCACCGTTTCGAGATCCCGTACGGACTCCCTAGAGTGGCCGTCCTGGGAAGCCTGCAACTCTGGCGCGTATGGGGACGTTGCACCGCGGTGTCCCCGAGCGGGATGTGCGCGATGACCACCCATGCGGACTCGCCGGCCAGCCCCCGCACCGCGATGACCGGGCCCAGTGTCAGCAGGACGCCCGCCGCGAGGTGCCGGACGCCGTGCCCGGCCACGCTGGCCAGGAACCATCGGTGCCTCTCCTGGCCTCCCCCACCCGTCCCGGAGATCGGCGAGGAAGTCGCTCAGCGCCGCTCGGTGGGGCGCCGTGCCGATGCCGCCTGTCCTCCGCCGGAACGACGGCGGCGACGAGCGGTGACACGGCGGGAACGCCGAACGCCACGGCGAGCCCGGGGCGGCTCGACAGCAGCCCCACCGAACCGAGTGATCAGCGCCCCTCGCCCCCGCCACCCCGAGAAGCCGCGCCATGGCTCCCGAGCGAACGACTCCGCTCAGCGCCCGGTACGGCTGGCGACGATGACCTGGACCGTCTTTTCGAGGGCGTACGCCGGATCGGTGCCGCCACCCTTGACCTGCTCGTCGGCGGAGGCCACGGCCTGCACAGCTGCCGAGATGCCCTCCGGTCCCCACCCGTTGAGCTGGCGTTTCACCCTGTCGATCTTCCATGGGGGCATCCCGACATGGCTGGCGAGCTGGCCTCCCCTCAGATTGCGGGGCGCGCCGCCGATCTTCGCCAGTGACCGGAGGCCGCCTGCGAGCGCGCTCACGATCAGCACCGGGGCGACGCCGGTGGCAAGGGCCCAGCGGAGCTGTTCGAGCGCCTCACCGAGCCGGCCCTCGATGGCCAGGTCGGCGATGGTGAACCCGCTCACCTCCGCCCGGCCCCGGTGATAACGGGCGACGGCCGCCTCGTCGATGTTCTTGCCCGGGGTGTCGAACGCGAGCTGGCTGCACGCCGCCGCGAGTTCCCTGAGGTCACTCCCCACCGCGTCGAGCAGAGCCTGGGCGGCGGCAGGAGAGATCGTCCGGCCCTCGCGCCTGACCTCGGCCTTGATGAAGTCCAGCCGTTCGCCCGGTTTCGTCGGCTTCACGACCGTGACGACCTCGGCACCCGCCTTCTTCACCCCATCGACGAGCGCCTTGCCCTTCACGCCGCCGGGGTGTGCCAGCACCAGGACGGTGTCGTCCGCCGGACGGGCCGTGTACTTCACCATCTCGGTGATGACGTCCTTCGGCAGGTCCTGCGCCGAGCGGACCACGACGACCGACCTGCCCCCGAACAGCGACGGGGACGAAAGCCGCGTCAGCTCCCCCGGCTCCACCTTCGCACCCAGAAGATCGTGGACCTCCGCCTCGGGATCGTCCGCGCGCACCGCCGCCACGATGGAGCCGACAGCCCGATCGGCCAGAAGTTCCTCGTCGCCGACGACCAGGGTCACAGGTGCTGGGTTCGCCATGCCTGGCAGCATGCCACGCCGGCCGGGCCAGGGCACACCCAGCCCGCGACCTCGTGGGTCGCCTCGAGACCTGAGGAGAAAGAAACAGAGATATCGGCGTGGAAGCCGAGATGGTGAAGCTTCTTCGGCCATGCCCACGACAGACCAACAGCCGCAGATCTGATCGGCGGCTCCGCTTGTCGTCAACCCGCCGCCTTGCCTCTGGGGACGACGGCCAGATGGACGGAGTGTGCGACGACTGCGAGGTCTCCGGAAAGGTCGGTCCGGTATGGGCGCATACCGAGCCAGCTAAGGCGGCGCAGTGTCAGGGGCGAGGGATGGCCGTAGTCGTTGACCGCGCCCACGCTGATCAGCGCCACTCGTGCCCGTGTGGCCGCGAGAAACGCCGGATCCTGTCGAGACGACCCGTGATGCGGAACCTTGAGCAAGTCGACCTGAGGCACTCCGACGTGTAGCAGGGCGGCCTGCGCCTCTGTTTCGAGGTCCCCGGCGAGCAACGCCGATCCGATCGGCGCCCCGGTCGCCCCGGACCAGCGCACGAGCAGCACGACGCTGCCGTTGTTCGCGATCGCTCCCTCCCCCGGCCCCTCTCGGGCGGCTCCGGGAGCCGGGGCCAGCACGGTCAGCTCGACGGTCAGCTCGGCCGCCCCGAACCGCCACCGCGTTCCCGGGGGCGTCACCCACTCAGGGATCCGTCTCGCCCGCAGTTCCCATGAGACACGGGCGCTCTCCCGTTCTGGGACGCGTCCCGGGCTCACGACCACCGCGCCGACCGGCCGGCCACGGAGGACCCCCGTGAGGCCGCCGACGTGGTCGAGGTGCGGGTGGGTCAGGACCATCAGAGGCACCTTACGGACGTCGAGGTCGTGCAGGCAGCGGTCGACCGGTCCGGGCTCGGGACCAGTGTCGACCACCACCGCCTTCCCCTCGCCCGCGGACAGCGCCATGGCGTCTCCCTGTCCCACGTCGCAGACCACCATCAGCCATCCCGGTGGGGGCCAGGGCGAGGCGACGGGCCCGGCGATGAGGGCGGCCAGCAGGCCGCCGATCACCAAAGCGGCGACGACCCGCCTGCGCCCGCGCCCGCGCAGGATGACCCAGCCCACGACAGCGGCTGCGACCAGTAGTCCGAGCCCCGGCATCCCGCCCGGCCAGTCAGCGGTCGCGACGGGCAGATCCGCGGCGCGCTCGGCGACGGCGATGATCCAGCCGACCGCCAGCCCCGCGGGGCGCACCAGAATCTGCGCCATTCCCATGCTCAGCGGCGCCAGCAGCGCCGCGGCGAAGCCGAGCACGGTGGCGGGTGCCACGGCGGGACCGGCCAGCAGGTTCGCCGGGATCGCCACCAGGTCGAGCCGGCCGGACATCAGGACGAGGATCGGCGTCACCGCCACCTGCGCCGCGGCGGGTACGGCTATCGCCTCGGCGAGCAACGCGGGCATTCTCATCGCGAGACGATCACGCCATCGGGGCGCGATGAGCAGGATGCCACCGGTGGCGAAGACCGATAGCGCGAAGCCGTACTGCCTGGCGAGCCCCGGGTCGAACAGCATGAGGCCGAGCACGGTGGCCGACAGCGCGGCGAGGCCGTCCCTCGATCGGCCACTGCCGAGCGCGATCGCGGCCACGGTGCCCATCACCAGGGCCCGCAGCACACTCGGGGACGGCCGTGCGACCACCGCGAACCCCAGCATCGCGGCGACCGCCACGACCGCTCGGACCGGGAGAGGCAGCCCGGCGAGTCTCGCGATCAGGAGCACGGCTCCCGCCACGAAAGCGAGGTTGGCCCCGCTGACAGCCGTCAGATGGCTGAGCCCGGCGGTCTTGAAGTCCTGCTTGACCTGGTCGTCCATCCGGGACACGTCGCCCACGACGAGGCCCGGCAGAAGGCCGCGCTCGTCGGGCGGGAGCACGTCACTCGCTTCCCGCAGCCCCGCGCGCAACGCTCCAGCGGCGCTCTGGAGGCTCGAAGGACCGGAGAGCGGCTCGGGCGGACCGCGGACGAGAAGCACGGCGGCGGTCAGCTCACCGGGCTCGGCGGGCCCCAACCGCCCCCGCACCCGTACCCGCTGGCTGGGCAGCAGCCCCCTCCACCCGTCACCCGGCCCGAGGAGGACGACTGGGACATCCACGACGAAGCGCGTCCGCGTGGTGGCGACCACGACCATCTGTGCCTCCATTACGGCGCTGTCCCGGCGGGTCACGCCACCGTGGTGCGGCCGCACTCTGGGGTCATCGGTGATCACCACCTCCGCCGTGACCGTGGCTCCGCGTGCCGAGAGCTCCGCCACCGGACCGCTGCTGACCGTGTGGACCTTGAATGCCACGACAGCCGCCGTCGCCGCCACGCAGGCCAGGACGGCAAGCCCCAGCTTGGCCACGGCACCGGCACCGGGCGAGATGACCTCGCGGCGCGACCTCCGCCTGCCCCTGGCGTACACCACCGCCGCGCCTGTGACGGAAACCCCGGACACGAGCGCGGCGACGACGGCCGCGCATCCCAGCAGGACCAGCGCGGTCGTCCACGAAGCGAGCGCCGGAGCCACGAGCACCACCGACGGAACGCCGCCCAGCCGCCCCTCCCGCACCTCCCGTCCCTCCGGAACCTCCCGGGAAGTCGTATCCGCCCCCCGGTCGTGAAGGCCCGCACCGGAGCCCCGCGCATCAGGTGCCGGGCGGGTGTCGCCGGTCATGCGGCGACCCTGTCTTTCAGCTCAGCAAACTTGCGTTGGCCGATGCCGGAGACCTCACGGAGCTGGTCGACGCTCCGGAAGCCGCCGTGGGCCTCCCGGAACTCGACGATGCGCTGAGCCAGGACGTCGCCCACGCCGGGGAGCCCGTTGAGCTGCTCGGCGGTGGCCGTGTTGAGGTTGAGCACGCCACCCTCCACAGGACCGGCCACCTGCCCGCCGCCCGGCGTGCTCGTCGCGGGCGCTCCCACCACGATCTGCTCTCCGTCGACCAGGCGTCTCGCGAGGTTGACGGCACCCGGGGTCGCCCCTTTCCGCACCCCTCCGGCGGCCTCGATCGCGTCGACGACTCTCGACCCGGTCCTCAGCGCCAGTACGCCAGGTCTGCGGACCTTGCCCGTGACGTACACGGTCACGCTGCTCGCCGGGGACGGCGACGACGCGGCGAATCCTGCGGCGCTCACCGGGCTCGGCGGCGCCATCGGCGGCCCGACCGGCTCCGCGACGGGCTGCGACCGCCAGGCGAAGATGCCCGCGACCACC
Source organism: Planotetraspora sp. GP83 (assembly GCF_041262585.1). Classification (NCBI taxonomy): domain Bacteria; kingdom Bacillati; phylum Actinomycetota; class Actinomycetes; order Streptosporangiales; family Streptosporangiaceae; genus Planotetraspora; species Planotetraspora sp. GP83. The sequence continues at coordinate 211,950 of NZ_JBGCBZ010000004.1, forward strand.
GCCGCGAGCAGGCCGAGGAGCACCAGTACCCGGAGCCCGGGCGTTCCCGGATCCAGCAGAGGCGCGGCAGAGCCGAGCTTCGCGCGCACCCGCTCGGACAACCCATCGGCCGGGATATGCACGGCTGGCTCCTCCTCTTCGTCGTTCGGCTGAGGGGTGGCGACAGCCGTACTGAGCTCGTAGGGCGCGCCGAACGACGGCGGCGGTCCAGGCGCGGCGGGCGACGAGCGGATGCGAGCGGCGGGCGGGTCGACGCCCATGGGTGCCATCAAGCAGCGAAGACGGGCCTCGGCGACGGCCTGATGTGCCGGCTGCTGCGTTGTTCGCACGCCAGAGAAAGTAGGGATACGGCCGGACCCGCTTTCGGCCAGAACGCGGCTCTGGGGATAACGCAGGTTCTCCACAGGCCCGGCCCAGCCCGTAGCCGCTACTCGGACGGGACAAGACCGGCTCCCATCTCGTCGCCTGGCGAGCCGGATTCGCTCGCGGGCGAGGCCCGCGCCAAGCGACGGCGACCCGGTACGCGGTGGGAACCCGCGCCGGAAGGCCGGGCGCGAATAGGCCGGAAAGCCGCACGGGATGGCGAAATGGCCGGGCGGTTTACCGTACGGGCGGGGAGATGGTCACGCCGAGCGTTCCTGGCCCGGTGTGGACGCCGAGGACCGGGCCCACCTCGACGACCGTCATGCGGACCAGCTTGGGCAGCCGCAGGGTCAGGCTTTCCGCGAGGGCTTCGGCCCGCCCGGCGGCCATGAGGTGCTGCACCGCCACGTTGACCGGCTCCTCCCCGGCCGCCTCGACTGCCAGGCCCTCCAGGCGGGCGATCGCGCGGCTCGCCGTACGGACCTTCTCCAGAAGGGTGATCGTGCCGTCGCCCAGGTGTATCAGCGGCTTGATCGCCAGTGCGGATCCGACCAGGTTCCTGATGGCTCCGATCCGGCCGCCCCGGCGGAGGTATTCGAGCGTGTCGACGTAGAAGAAGGTGCGGGCCGCGTCGGCGCGCCTCCTCGCCGCCGACGCCACGTCCGCGAGCGGCGCTCCCGTACGGGCGGCCTGGGCGGCGGCGAGCACGGGAAACCCGAGGCCCATGGCGATGGACCTGCTGTCGATCACCTCGACGGGGACGGGCGCGTCTCGGGCGGCGATGCGGGCGGAGTCCACGGTGCCGGACATCTCTCCCGAAAGATGGATGGAGACGACACCTGAGGCCCCGCGAGCGGCGGCCGTTTCGTACGCGCCGGCGAAATGGCCTGGGGCGGGCCGCGACGTGGTGATCGACGACCGGTCACGAAGGGCGCTCGCCAACGCGGCGGCGTCGATCGGCGTCATGTCGTCGAAAGTCCGCTCGCCGACAATCGCCTGGAGTGGCACCACGGTGATGCCCCATCTGGCCGTTTCGGACTCGTCCAGGTACGCGGTGGAATCCGTTACAACGGCGACAGACGGCGACATATCGAGAGATTACCCGCTCGCGGCCGGCCTGCCTGATCACGCAACGAATCTCCGCAGGTCACACAGGCGCACAAGGAATCCATGCATGATCACGTGCAGCGGTGGGGCTGGTCAGACGGGATGCACGGGAATCCCTGCATGATCACGTGCAGGGGGCGCGTGCGTGATCACGTGCGAGGGTGGAGTGGGGTGGGTTATTGGACGGGGGTGCCGCCGCGCCAGACTCGGCGGGGCTTGAGGCCGAAGGACCAGGCGAACGCGCCCTCGTGGTCGGCGTCCCACTGGACGATGTCGGCCAGCCGTCCCGGCGCGAGGATGCCCCGGTCGGGAGCGCCCAGCACCTGCGCGCCGCCCAGCGTGGCCGCGCGCAGCGCGTCGCCCACGCTCATCCCGAACGCGGCCACCGCGAGGCTGATCACCAGGGACATCGAGGTGATGCCGCAGTGGCCGGGGTTGTGGTCGCTGCCCAGCGCCACCGTGATGCCCTGGGCGAGCATCCGGCGGACCGGCGGGAGGGCGCCGTGCTGCAGAGCGGTCCCCGGGCAGACGACCGCCGGCACGCCGTACCTCGCCATCATGGCGATGTCCTCGTCGGACGTGTGGTGCAGCAGGTCGGCCGAGGCGCAGCCCATCTCGGCGGCGAGCTGGACCGCCCCGCGGCGGTTGTACGCGCCCGCGTGGATGCGCGGCATGAGCCCGACGTTGCGCCCGGAGGCCAGCACCCAGCGGGCCTCGTCGGCGCTGAAGTGGCCGTCGTCGCAGTAGACGTCCACGCTGTCGGCTCCGGCGCCGGCGGCGTCCGCGCACCAGGCGGCGACGGCCTCGACGTAGTCCCGCTGGCGGCCGAAGTACTCCGGCGGCACGACGTGGGCCGCCAGGAACGTGACGTGCACCCGCGGCATCATCGGCTCTTTCTCGAGCTCGCGCAGCAGCCGCACGTCGGCCAGCTCGCCGTCGCGGGTGAGGTGGTAGCCCGTCTTGGCCTCGACGGTCGTGGTGCCGCTCAGCAGCCAGTCACGCAGCCGCTCGCGGACGCCGTTGCACAGCGTCCAGGGGTCGGTGCCGCGGGTCACGGTGACGGTCGAGCCGATGCCGCCGCCCGCCGCGTTGATCGCGGAGGCCGTGGACCCGCCGGACCGCATCGCCATCTCGGCGTACCGGTTGCCCGCGTAGACGGGGTGGGTGTGCGCGTCGATGAGACCGGGCGTGACGAGCGCGCCACCCAGGTTCTCCACGTGGTCGACGTCGACGATGTCGTCGACGACGCCCGGGACGCTCTGCGGCAGGTCGGCCGCGCGGCCGACCCAGGCGATCCGGTCGTTGTGCACGAGGATGGCAGCGTTGCTGCACACATCGTGCCCGGTCCAGAGCCGACCGATGTTGGTGAGAAGGCGAACAGTCATCCGACCACCTGCCCGGCATCCGTGGACGCCGAATGGGCCCAGCTTGTGGGCGCCGCGCCCACTGGGTCCGCTTCGTGTCCGGACGTCATTGGGGGGTCTCCTGCCTCATCGCGCACCGGTGTTGTGCGATGACCCTACCGCCAGGATCGTCAACCCGGGCGATTTCAGTTCAGTTACGTTATTTCACAGGTCGGCTTGATGTACAGGGTTATTGAGAAGAACGCCGGACCGCCTCACCGACATCGTGGGGTCACTTCCGTCTCCCCAGTGGCACCGGCGGCTGTCCCCGCAGCTCGTGGCCGATGCCCGCGCACGCCCCCCACGTGTAACAGCACTCAGTGGTGTCATCTTGTTACCCGCGCCATAAGGTCTCGTTAGGCTTCCCTTATCGTAGCAAGGGTAAAGACGCAGAGCCACCAATGACATGCTGCTACCACGCACGGGCGGGTAAATCAGTCAACTTCGGGCGATTTCAGACCGTTTCGACGGGCTTGGACACCTTGTCAAGCTCGGCGAACAGCCCGGCGAGGACCCGGGCGTGCAGGATCGTCCCGTCGCCCGTGTGCTCGAGCGACAGCACCTCGCCCTCGCTGTGCGCCCGCGCGACCAGGTCTCCCCTGTCGTACGGCACCAGCATGCGGACCTCGTGGTCCAGGCGGGGCAGCTCCTGCTCGATCATCGCCATGAGCTCGCCCATGCCGGAGCCGGTGCGGGCGGACACGACCACGCTGTGCCGCTCCTTCATCGTCAGCCTGGCCAGCACCACCGGGTCGGCGGCGTCGGCCTTGTTGACGACCACGATCTCCGGGATCTCGCCGGTGCCGTCGATCTCGGCCAGCACCTCGCGGACGGCGGCGAGCTGCGACTCGGGGTCGGGGTGCGAGCCGTCGACCACGTGCAGGATCAGGTCGGCGTCGGCGACCTCCTCCAGCGTCGAGCGGAACGCCTCGACGAGCTGGTGGGGCAGGTGCCGGACGAACCCGACCGTGTCGGCGAGCGTGAACACGCGGCCCTCGGGCGTGCGCGCCCTGCGGACCGTCGGGTCGAGGGTGGCGAACAGCGCGTCCTCCACCAGCACGCCGGCGCCGGTCAGCCGGTTGAGCAGCGACGACTTGCCGGCGTTGGTGTAGCCGGCGATCGCCACGGCGGGCACCTCGCGGATCTGCCTGCGGTGCCGCTTGGTCTCGCGGGCCGTGTACATCTCCTTGATCTGCCGCCGGAGCTTGGCCATCCGCTCACGGATCCGCCGCCGGTCCAGCTCGATCTTGGTCTCACCGGGGCCGCGGCCGCCGATGCCGACGCCGCCCGCGGCGCGTCCGCCGACCTGACGGGACAGATTGCCGCCCCAGCCTCGCAGGCGGGGCAGGAGGTACTGGAGCTGGGCCAGCTCGACCTGGGCCTTGCCCTCGCGGCTCTTGGCGTGCTGGGCGAAGATGTCCAGGATCAGGGCGGTCCGGTCGATCACCTTGACCTTGACGACCTCCTCCAGCTGCCGCAGCTGGCCGGGAGTGAGCTCACCGTCGCAGATCACGGTGTCGGCGCCGGTGGCGGCCACGATGTCCCGCAGCTCGCTCGCCTTGCCCGAACCGATGTAGGTGGCGGGATCGGGCCTGTCCCGCCGCTGGATGAGGCCTTCGAGGATTTCGGACCCCGCCGTCTCGGCGAGGAGCTTGAGCTCCTGCAGGGAGTTCTCCGCGTCGAAGAGCGTGCCGCTGGTCCACACGCCGACGAGGACGACCCGCTCCAGCCGGAGCTGCCGATACTCGACCTCGGTGATGTCTTCGAGCTCTGTCGACAGACCCGCCACGCGGCGGAGCGCCTGGCGCTCTTCCAGCTCGTAGTCGCCCATGGCCAGGTCTTCGGGCTCGTTGCGCATATATGTCATCTCTACTAGACGAACAATCCGACACCTGCGGTGTCTTCCCGTTGGTGTCTTCCCATCGATGGTGACACGACGCCTGCGAAAACCGCATCCCGTTATGTGCCCAGCTCGGCGAGGAGTCGCGCGCTCTCGGCGGCCCAGTGGTCCAGGCCGAGGCGCGTGTAGGTCTCGTGCGCCCGGCGGGCGTGGTCGCGGGCCAGGTCGCGATCAAGCGCCGCCGCGACCCGAACGGGGTCTTCCGCGGCAACTATCCCGTCTTGTAGACCCTGGCGGCGCCGGACCCGGTCTTCACCACGATCGTGCGCGGGGCGGACGGATCCTGGGTGACCTGCACGTCCCGGTCGCCCGAGCCGGTCTCGGTGGTCACGTTGTAGGTCCCGGAGGGCACCCACACCAGGCCGTCTCCCGAGCCGGTCTCGGCGTGCACCTGGTCGGGCACGGCGGCGAACCTCAGTTTGACGTCACCTGACCCGGTGTTCACCGAGACGTCCTTTCCGGCCAGCCCCCTGGCCTCGACGTCGCCAGACCCCGTGGTGACGGTCACCGGACCGGTCAGCTGGCGCAGCGTGACCGTCCCCGATCCTGTGTCGATCTTCACGTCCAGGCCGCGCGGGACCTCGACCTGGTAGTCGATCGAGCAGTCACCGCACTTGTAGTCCAGCGTCAGCGTGCCGGCGCTGACGCCGTGCCCGTTCCGCGGCTTCTCACCGCGCCAGTGCATGGTCTCCGTGACATGGACGCCGGTCCTGTCGGACTCGTTCACCACGAACTCACCGGACCCGGTGTGGGCGTCGAGGACCGTGACCTTGCCGGGCACGTCGTAGGACTGCACGGCCTGCTCCCGGCCCAAGTCCACATTCAGGTCGCACGCGCTCAGGGCCAGGCCCGCGCCCAGGACGGTTCCGGCGACGATCAGCGTCTGCTTTCTCATGCCTCGATTCTTCGGTCCCGTACGGCTCCCGCCCATCGGGGAAGCCCCCGAGGACTCCCCGAGGACTCCCGGGGCACCCCCTGAGGCCGCACCCCGCGTTGACCCTCCGGGAACGGGTGGAGTAGCGTCGATTCCACTATTCAGAACCATATTTCCGCATAATGGAAAGGAGCCTCGATGGAAGGCGTTGAGATCACAGGTCCTCCGCTCGATCGCTTCGACGAGATCCTCACGCCCGAGGCCCTCGCCTTCGTGGCTACCCTCCAGCGCGAGTTCGACGCCAGGCGCCGGGAGCTGCTCGCGGCGCGGCAGGACCGGCAGGCCGAGCTCTCCGCGGGCGGCACGCTCGACTTCCTTCCGGAGACCAAGCACGTGCGCGAGTCGGAATGGCGCGTCGCGCCCCCCGCTCCCGGCCTGGAGGACCGCCGCGTGGAGATCACCGGTCCGGTCGACCGCAAGATGACGATCAACGCCCTGAACTCCGGCGCCAAGGTGTGGCTGGCCGACTTCGAGGACGCCAACGCTCCCACATGGGAGAACACGATCAACGGGCAGCTCAACCTGCGCGACGCCCTCGACCGCGCCATCGACTTCTCCGCCGGAGGCAAGACCTACGCCCTGAAGCCGGACGAGGAGCTCGCCACTGTGGTGGTCCGCCCGCGCGGCTGGCACCTGCCGGAGAAGCACATCCAGGTCGACGGGTCCGAGATGTCGGGCTCGCTGCTCGACTTCGGGCTCTACTTCTTCCACTGCGCCCAGCCGCAGATCGCCAAGGGCCGCGGGCCGTACTTCTACCTGCCGAAGATGGAGTCGCACCTGGAAGCGCGGCTCTGGAACGACGTGTTCGTCCGGGCCCAGGAGCTGCTCGGCGTCCCGCACGGGACCATCCGGGCGACCGTGCTGATCGAGACCTACCCGGCGGCGTTCGAGATGGAGGAGATTCTCTACGAACTGCGGGACCACTCCGCCGGTCTCAACGCCGGCCGGTGGGACTACCTGTTCAGCGTGATCAAGAAGTTCCGCACCCGCGGCCGCGAGTTCCTGCTGCCGGAGCGGAACGCCGTGACGATGACCGCGCCCTTCATGCGCGCCTACACCGAGCTGCTCGTCCGCACGTGCCACAAGCGCGGCGCGCACGCGATCGGCGGCATGGCGGCCTTCATCCCCTCCCGGCGCGACCCCGAGGTCAACAAGGTCGCCCTGGAGAAGGTGCGGGCCGACAAGACCCGCGAGTCGGGCGACGGCTTCGACGGGTCCTGGGTGGCCCACCCCGACCTGGTGCCGATCTGCCGCGAGGTCTTCGACGGCGTGCTCGGCGAGCGGCCGAACCAGCTCGACCGGCTCCGCGAGGACGTCCACGTCACCGCCGAGGACCTGCTGTCGGTGTCCGAGACGCCGGGCCAGATCACCGAGACGGGTCTGCGCAACAACGTCGATGTGGCGCTGCGCTACCTGGCGGCCTGGATGGGCGGCCTGGGCGCGGTGGCCATCCACAACCTGATGGAGGACGCCGCGACCGCCGAGATCTCCCGGTCGCAGATCTGGCAGTGGATCCACAACGACATCGAGCTGGCCGACACGGAAGCCGTGGTGACCCGCGAGCTGGTCGAGCGGATCATCGGGGAGGAGCTCTCCAAGATCGCCACCGAGCCGGGTTACGACGAGGAGCTGTACGCCCAGGCCACCGCGCTGTTCAAGGAAGTCGCCCTCGACGACGACTTCGCGGAGTTCCTCACCCTCCCCGCCTATGCCCGTATGCCGTGACATGACGGATCTGCCGGTAGGGAATCGTCTCCCGGAGGGGACGATTCCCTATCGCGGAGCCGCACGCCCGTTCGACTTTCCGTCGCGAGCTTCCGTTACGCTGCGGATATGACCAGACACCCCCCGTTCGTGATCGCCTCTGTAGAACAGCGCTGTCCTACAGTGAAAGACATGGGAACCGTCTCGATTCGCGAGTTGAACCAGCACACCAGCGCGTGCATCCGCCGGGTCAAGGCGGGAGAGACGCTGGACATCACCGACAACGGCACCCTGGTAGCCAGGGTCGTCCCTGTGGACTCCGGCGAGGACGTGCTCGCGCAACTGGTGGCGCAGGGCCGCGCCAAGCCCGCGACAGCGGACCGCCAGCGCCTCCTCGACTGGCTGGACCGCCGTTTCGCGACGGAGCCCATCGACCATGGGGCCAAGGCTTCGAAGGCTCTCGAGGAGCTACGGGAGGAGCGGCTGCCATGACCATCTATCTGGACACCTCCGCTCTCCTCAAGCTGGCGGTTCGCGAAGACGAATCGGTCATGCTGGAGGCGTGGCTGCGAGATGAGGCGCAACAGGGAGTCGGCTGGGCGACCTCCACTCTCACAGAAGTAGAGCTTCCTCGCGCGGCGGGCCGCGCCGACCCCGAGTCCCTCGTCAACGTCCCCGTTCTGCTGAGCGGACTTACGCTTATAGAGATGGACGCTGAGATCCGCAGGAATGCGGCATCCATCACACCGTTCGGTTTGCGGACTCTGGACGCCATCCATCTCGCGTCCGCCCTGTACCTGGGCCGGGCTCTGTCCACTCTGGTCACCTACGACCGCCGGCTGGCGGACGCCGCGCGGAGAGCCGGGGTCAAAGTCGAGGCGCCAAGAGAAGGTGACCGAGATGAATGAGCCCCGTGATGTGGACACGGCTACCGACGACATGCCGGAGGGCTACAGCGAGCTGCTCTCGGACATCATCAGGGAGATCAAGGCGTTTCAGGAGTCCGTCGACCCCGAAATCCTTGACCTGTTGCTCGAAGGAGTGGACGAAGACGAGGACTAGCGACCCACAGCGCGAGGGAAATCCATGAGCGGGCTTCCAGATCTGGTGGCCGGACTCGAATCGATCATCGCGCCTGAGGCGGTGATCACGGATCCGGTGCGGTTGCGGACGTACGAGTGCGACGGGCTGACCTATCACCGGGCCACTCCCGGGGTGGTCGTGCTTCCGGAGACGGCCGAGCAGGTCGCGGCCGTCGTACGGCTGTGCGACGAGTTCGGCGTGCCGTTCGTCGCACGAGGGTCGGGGACGGGGCTGTCCGGCGGCGCCCTCCCCCGGGCCGACGGCGTGCTCATCGTCACCTCCCGCATGCGCCGCATTCTGGAGATCGACATCCCGAACCGGCGGGCCGTCGTGGAGCCGGGAGTGACCAACCTGGCGATCACCGAGGCCGTCAGAGACCAGGGCTACTACTACGCCCCCGACCCGTCCAGCCAGCAGATCTGCTCGATCGGCGGCAACGTCGCGGAGAACTCGGGCGGCGCGCACTGCCTGAAGTACGGCTTCACGGTCAACCACGTCCTCGGGATCGAGCTGGTCACGCCGGACGGGGAGATCGTCGAGCTCTCCGACCGAGATCCCGGCTACGACCTGCTCGGCGCGTTCATCGGCTCGGAGGGCACGCTCGGCATCGCCACCAAGGTCACCGTACGGCTGTCGCCGCTGCCGGAGTCGGTCACGACCCTGCTGGCGGCCTTCTCCAGCATCGAGGGCGGCGGCCAGGCCGTGTCGGCGATCATCGCGGCGGGCGTCGTCCCCGCCGCCGTCGAGATGATGGACGCCCTCGCCATCGAGGCGGCGGAGGCGGCGGTCCGCTGCGGCTACCCCGCCGGGGCGGGAGCCGTGCTCATCGTGGAGCTGGACGGGCCGCACGCCGAGGTGGAGCACCAGTTCGCGGCCGTGGAGAGGATCTGCCGCGAGAGCGGCGCATTCGAGATCCGGGTGGCCGCCTCCGCCGAGGAGCGGATCGCGATCTGGAAGGGCCGCAAGTCGGCGTTCGCCGCCGTGGGCCGGATCAGCCCCGCCTACATCGTGCAGGACGGCGTGGTCCCCCGCACGGCCCTACCCGAGGTGCTGGCCGGGATCGACCGGCTCCAGGAGGAGTTCGGCATCCGGGTGGCCAACGTCTTCCACGCCGGCGACGGCAACCTCCATCCGCTGGTCCTGTTCGACGACGCCGTGCCCGGCCAGGGCGAACGCGCCGAGGTCGTCAGCGGGCGCATCCTCGACCTGTGCATCGACCATGGCGGCTCGATCACTGGTGAACATGGCGTAGGTGTGGATAAATCCCGCTATATGCCGCGAATGTTCAGCGAGGAGGACCTCGACACCATGCAACTCGTGCGGTGCGCCTTCGACCCGAAGGGCCTGTCCAACCCCGGCAAGGTCTTCCCCACGCCGAGGCTGTGCGGCGAGGTACCGGGGGTGCGCAAGGGCGTCCACCCGCTGGTGGAGTCCGGCCTGGCGGAGCAGTTCTGATGATCGTTTCGGGCGTGACGGTCCGCGCGGCGGACGAGGGCGACGCGGTGGCGGGCGTCCGGCCGCGCTGGGTGGCGCTGCCGGAGACGACGGAGGAGATCGCGGCGGTGCTCCGCGTCGCCGCCGAGAACGACCTCGCCGTGGTCCCCGCCGGCGGCGGGACCACGCTGCACTGGGGGCCGCCGCCCGAACGCTGCGACCTCCTGATCGACACCTGCTGCCTCAACGAGGTGCTGGAACACGCCGCCGGCGATCTCGTCGTCAAGGTCCAGGCGGGGGTGACCCTCGACGCGCTGGCCGGGACGCTGGCCGCCGCCGGGCAGCGGCTCGCCCTCGACTCACCGGGCGAGGGCGCCACGGTGGGCGGGACGCTCGCCACCGGCGTCGCCGGGCCTCTCAGGTTCCGGTACGGCACGGCCCGAGACCTGCTCATCGGCATCACCGTCGTGCTGGCCGACGGCACGATCGCCAAGGCGGGCGGCAAGGTGGTCAAGAACGTCGCGGGCTACGACCTGGGCAAGCTGTTCACCGGCTCGTACGGCACGCTGGGCGTCATCGCGGAGGCCACGTTCCGCCTCCACCCGCTGCCCGCCGACAGCCGGTGGGTGACGACCTCGTCGGCCGATCTCGGCCTGGTGGGGACGCTGGCCGCGTCTCCGCTCGAACCGGCCGCGATCGAGCTCGACCGGCCCGATCCGCACGGCCCCGTCGTCCTGTCCACTCTGGTCGAGGGCGTGGCGGCGGCCGAGCGGGCGAAAGCCGTACAGGACCTGATGGGCGGGGACGCCCACATCGGCGAGGAGCCGCCCGCGTGGTGGGGACGCCTTCCCGGCGACGACCTCCTGCTGGCCCTGCGGGTGCTGCCCGCCGCGCTCGCGGGGACGCTGCACACGGTCGCCGCGCACGCCGCCTGCCTGAACCTCACGCCGCACGTCCGCGGCTCGGCCGGCACGGCCGACCTGCACGTGACGCTTCCCCCGGAGTCGGATCCCGGGAAGGTGGCCTCCTTCGTCTCCGCGGTGCGGGACGAGATCCGGCCTGACGGCGGACGGCTGGTCGTCCTGACCGGGCCCTCGGAAATGGACTTCTGGGGCGGCACCGGCGCGCTGGGTCTGATGCGCAGCGTCAAGGCCCGCTTCGATCCCCATCGCCGGATGTCCCCCGGCCGGTTCGTGGGAGGGATCTGATGGACCCCGAGCTGATCAAGGACTGCGTGCACTGCGGCTTCTGCCTGCCCACGTGCCCGACGTACGTCCTGTGGGGCGAGGAGATGGACTCACCTCGCGGGCGGATCCATCTGATGGGGCAGCATGTCGAGGGCACGCCGGTCACCGGCGAGATGGCGGGCCACTTCGACGCCTGCCTCGGCTGCATGGCCTGCGTGACGGCCTGCCCCTCCGGGGTCCAGTACGACCGGCTGATCGAGCGGACGAGGGCCGTGGTCGAGAAGGAGCACGTGCGGACCCCCGACGACCGGGCGATCAGGGGCCTGGTCTTCGCGCTCTTCCCCTACCGGCGGAGGCTGCGCGCCATGCGCCTCCCGATGGCGCTGAGCAAGCGGCTCCAGCCGTTCCTGGAGCGGGTGAACCCCTCGCTGGGCGCGATGGCCGAGCTGGCTCCCCCGCCCGCACGCCCGGTGAGGCTCCCGCCCGTCGTCAGGGCGAGGAGCCGGCGCAGGGCCACGGTGGGGCTGCTGACGGGCTGCGTGCAGGGCGAGTTCTTCCCCCAGGTCAACGCCGCGACGGCCCGCGTGCTCGCGCTGGAGGGCTGTGACGTGGTCATCCCCCGGCGACAGGGCTGCTGCGGCGCGCTGTCGCTGCACGCGGGCCGGGAGGCCGAGGCCAGGAAGTTCGCCAAGCGGACGATCGCGACATTCGAGCGGGCCGGCGTCGACACGGTCGTGGTCAACGCCGCCGGATGCGGGTCGAGCATGAAGGAGTACGCCGAGGTGTTGCGGGACGATCCCGGGTGGCCCGAGCGGGCCGGGGCGTTACGGGTCCGCGACCTCGCGGAGTTCCTGATCGAGCTGGGGCCGGTCGCCGAGCGCCATCCGCTGCCGATGTCCGTGGCCTACCACGACGCCTGCCATCTCGCCCACGCCCAGGGGGTGCGCTCCCAGCCCCGCGAACTGCTCAGGGCGATCCCCGGGCTGGAGCTGCGGGAGATCGCGGAGTCGGCCATCTGCTGCGGGTCGGCCGGGACCTACAACCTGTTCCAGCCGGAGCCCGCCAGGGATCTGGGCGACCGCAAGGCGGAGCGGGTCCTCGCCACCGGCGCCGACCTGCTCGTGTCCGCCAACCCGGGATGCACCATGCAGATCGCGGCGTCCCTGCGGCGGACCGGCAAGGGCGAGATCAGGGTCGCGCACACCGCCGAGGTGCTCGACGCCTCCCTGCGCGGGAGGGGAGGGCTGTGAGCGTGCAGAGCGTCGACCGGGCGCTCGACGTGCTGGAGGCCCTCGCGGAGCAGGGCGGCCAGGCCGGAGTGTCGGAGCTCGCCGCCAGGACCGGCCTGCCGTACGGGACGATCCACCGGCTGCTCCAGACGCTGCTCGCGCGGGGGTACGTCCGGCAGGAGTCCGACCGGCGGTACGCCCTGGGCGGGGCGCTGGTCCGGCTCGGGGGCGCGGCCGAGCGCATGGTCGCCGTGTGGGCCGAGCCGTACCTCGCCAAGCTGGTCGAGCTGTCCGGCGAGACGGCCAACCTGGCGGTGCTGGAAGGCGACTTCGTCGTCTACGTGGCCCAGGTGCCGTCGCCGCGCCGCCTGCGGATGTTCGCCGAGGTGGGCCGGCGGGTGCTCCCCCACAGCACGGCCGTCGGCAAGGTGCTGCTGGCCGAGCGCGGAGACGCGGCGGCGGTGTTCGAACGGACCGGGCTGCCCCGCCGTACGGACCAGACGATCACCACGGTCCGCGCGATGCTGGAGGAGCTGGGGCGGGTCCGCACGCAGGGGTACGCGCTGGACCTGGGCGAGGAGGAGAACGGCGTGCACTGCATGGCCGTGCCGGTCCTGGACGGGGGGCGCGCCTTCGCCGCGATGTCGGTGTCCGGCCCCGCCGAGCGCATCGACGCGATCGACCGCGACGAGCTGGCGGGGGCGCTGCGGAAGGTGGCCGACGACTTCGGTGCTGCGGTCTTCGGCTCCTGAGTTCCGCGGAGGGGGCCTCGCCGGGGAAGATGGCCGTATGTGTCGAAGCATCAAGACGTTGCGGCCCCCCTTCACCGACGAGGTCACGGAGGAGGACATCCACGCGGCGGCCCTGCAGTACGTCCGGAAGATCTCCGGTTTCCGCGCCCCCGCGTCGCACAACGCGGAGGCGTTCGAGCGCGCCGTGGAGGCGATAACCGAGGCCAGCACGACGCTGCTCGCCTCCCTGCAGGTCCGCGGCGCCCGCAGCTGACGGGCCCCTGGGGATTCATCCTGCGGGAGGGAACCGCCTGAGCCTGTCCGGCGGAGTAGGGGTGAGACGAAGAGAGGATTACCCCTATGAACGGACATAACGGGTGGTGAGGACGGCGGCCACCGAACAGGACACGCAGCCCTGGGACCGGCTCGTCGTTCCGCGAACCCGAGGGCTCGCGATACCCGGCGATCCGGCCTCTGCCCAGCCGGCGGCCAGCGCGGCGGAGCCCAGCGACGCGGGTCTGATCCGCGCGTCGCTGACCGACCCGGACCAGTTCGCCGGGGTCTTCGACCGGCATGCCGACGAGATCCACGGCTACGCGAGCCGCCGGCTCGGCGCGGACTCCGCCAACAACCAGGGCCACGCCGACGACGTGACCGCCGAGACGTTCCTCGTCGCGTTTCGCAAGCGGCACCGGTACGACCTGAGCAGGCCCGACGCCCGGCCGTGGCTGTACGGCATCGCCGGCAACCTGATCTCCGGCCATCGCAGGTCGGAGGTTCGCAGGCTGAAGGCGCTGGCCCGGGCACCGCACGACGGCGACCTCCACGAGGAGGAGCGCAACGCCGAGCGGGCCAGCGCGGCCGCCCTGCGTCCGGCGCTGGCGGCCGCGCTCGCGCGGCTGTCGGCGTCCGAGCGCGACCTGCTGCTGCTCGTCGCCTGGGCCGATCTCACCTATGAGCAGGCCGCCGAAGCCCTGAAGATCCCCGTCGGGACGGTCCGCTCCCGGCTGCACCGCATTCGCGCGAAACTCCGCCGCCATCTCCCCGAGGAGACCACCCCATGAGCGACGAAATCGAGATGATCGCCCAGGCCCGGCCGGAGGCCGGGCCCTACTCCATGACGGCCAAGATGGACGCCAGGCGCAGGCTGACCACCGCCTCACCGAAGCGCAGGCCGTACGGCATCGCCTTCGCGGGCGTGGCGACGGTCGCCGCGGCGAGCGTCGTCGCGGTCGGTGTGCTGGCCCCGGCCCAGCACACCGGCACGAACGGCGCGGGCAGCCAGAGCACGGGCACTCAGGGCACGGGCACTCTGGGCACGGGCGGCTCCGGCTCGGCCGTCGTCGCGCTGCCGAAGATCTCGAAGATGTCCGCTGAGGAGGTGCTCGGCAGGGCCGCGCGGGCGGTCACCGATCTCACCCCACGCGACGACCAGTTCATCAAGGTCAGCTCGCAGACGATGTACGGCGCGTTCGGGGGCGGGGCCGTCAACACCGACATGGGTCAGACGAGCGAGGGGACCCGCTACCTCTACCGGACCAAGCGGACGATCTGGCTCTCGGCCGACGGGAAGAAGGACGGCTCCCTCAAGATCGACTACCTGGAGCCGCGCGCGTACCCGGGCTGGCCGATCCCGCCGGAGGCCCACAAGCAGACCGGCACCGAGTGGAACAGGCTTCCGGCCTGCCCCACGGTGCCGGACACCGCCTACACCGAGCTCAAGAAGCTCCCTGCCGACGTGGACGGCATGCGGGCCTACCTGTACGCCAGGGACGGCGGCGAGAACCCGCCTCACGTGGGCGCGTGGACGGCCGTGGGCGACCTGCTGAGGGAGACCTACATGCCGGCCGCCCAGCGTGCCGCCCTCTTCAAGGCGGCCGCCACGATCCCCGGTGTCACGGTGAGCGAGAACGCCGAGGACGCCGCCGGTCGCACGGGCATCGGCGTCGGACGGGTGTCAGCCGGCATCCGGGAGGACATCATCTTCGACCCGAAGACCTACGAACTGCTCGGTGAGCGGGGCGTCGTGGTCGACGAGAAGGAGGCCAAGTCGCCGGTCGGCAGCCTGGTCGCGTCCACGGCCCAGCTTGAGGTGTCGGTCGACGACAACGCTCCCCCGGTGGACGACCCGGCTGCCGGCTGCCTCTGACCTCTGACCGCGGACCGCGGACCGCGGACCGCGAGGCACCCTCCTCCTAGGCGGGCCGCAGGGGCCGGCTCCGGCTTGTTCATCGGCCGGAGCCGGGCCGTCTAGCACTGCTCCAGCATCGCCGCCTTGTCGGCCGTGGTCACCGGAAGGTCATATTTGAGGGCGACCTGGGCGAACCGGACGGCGTAGGAGCAGCGGATGCCCTTGACTGGCGGCAGCCACGACGCGGGGCCGGAGTCGCCCTTGGAGGAGTTGGTCGAGCCGTCCACCGGAAGCAGGTTAAGCGGGTCGTTGGCGATCTGCTTGCGCTTACCGTCGCTCCAGCGGGACGCGCCCATCTGCCAGTCGTAGGACAGCGGCATCACGTGGTCGATCTGGACCTCGGCCGCGTCCTGCTTGCGCCACTCGATCGTCTTGCCGGTGTACGGGTCGTACAGCGTCATGGAGACCACGACGCAGTCGGAGCCGCTCCGGAACTTGACCTCCACGCCGTCCCGTTTGAGCAGGTCGTTGCGGGTGTCGCAGCCGTTGTGGGCCAACGGGATGCCGTCGGCGTTGTCGGCCCAGGCATAGCCGAACTCGTCGCGGTCGTAGCCGGTCTTCGGGCCGCGGCCCTTCGTCGGCACCTTGTCGATCAGCTTCCGGGCCGCGGCCCGGTCCTTGTCCGACGTGATCGGCGCGAGCCCCGGCTTGGTCCCCTCGGGATTGTCCAGCGGGTTGGCGCCCCGGCCGCTGCCGTCGCCCCCCTTGTCGCTTCCGGCCTGTCCCGGCTTGTCGATGCGGAGGTCCCCCGCCGGACCACATCCGGCTAATACGGCCACCGTCACCGAGACGCCGACAAACAGCCGCGATCCACGCCCGCCGCCCAAATGCCACCCCTTAGGTATCGCTCCTAGGTATAGCAATTCCCAAGGGATGGCAACAAATTCGCAAAACGGGTAGAGCGGGATCTTCTAGCTCGGAATCCAGTCCTGCCAGACGATCTTGTTGGTCTCGGCCCACTTCTGCGCCGCCGCCTCAGCGGGCAGCTTGTTCACGGCGATGTCGTACGCCACGGCGTTCTGGTCGTCGTTGGTCCACACGAAGTTCTTCACCAGCTCGTACGCCTTGCCTCCGATGCTCGCGAACCTCCGGCTGACGATCTTGTCCAGCAGGTAGGGCGGGTAGTCGCAGGCGATCTTCTTCGGGTCGGCGTCACACCCGATGGCGTACGGCGGAAGGTTGATCTTGACTAGCTTGAGCTGGTTGAACAGCCACTGGGGCTCGTAGAAGTACATGAGCAGCGGCGTGCGCTCCTCGGTGGCCCTCCGCGCCTCGGCGATCAGCGCGTCCTCGCTGCCCGAGTAGACCACCTTGTACGGCAGGCCGAGGTTCTTGATCAGCGCCTCGTCGTTGGTCACGAACGACGGGTCACCCGCCAGGAACTGGCCCAGGTCGCCGCTCTTGCCGGTCCTGAACACGCCGCGATACTTCGCCAGGTTCCGATAATCCGTGATGTCGGGGTACTTCTGCGCCATCCACTCGGGGACGTACCACCCGATGACACCCTTGTTCCCGGTCTCCCCCGCCGTGACGGCGACCTTCTTCTGCTCGATGTACTCCTTCTTGAGCTCGGGGTGCGCCCAGTTCTCGATGACCACGTCGACGGTCCCGGTCTCGAAGCCCTTCCAGGCGTCGGCCTCGTCGCTCTTCACCAGTTCGACCGTGTAGCCGAGCTCGTGCTTGAGGAGGTAGGCCACCACGGCGGCGCCGGCCTCGTACCCGACCCACCGGTTGAGAGCGAGCCGTACCGTCCCGGCGGGGGCCGCGTCCGGCTCGGCCGCGCCCCCTCCGCCGCAGGCGGTCAGGGTCAGCGCGGCGGTGAGCACTCCGGCGAGGAGACGGACCCTCATCATGTGACCTCCCACCGGCCGAGTATTCCACGGATCGACTACAGAGGGTGCCCGTCTGGTCGCGACCAGTGCGGGCCGCGACCAGAATGCCAGATCACCTGGGGAGCCACAGCGCCATATTGTGATCTTCAGGTGACCAGGATGCCCCCGTCGACCGGAAGGACCACTCCGGTGACGTACGAGCCCGCGTCCGAGGCGAGGAAGACGGCGGCGGCGACCAGTTCGGCGGGATCTCCCGGCCGCCTCATCAGGACGCGCTGCTCGCCCATCCGGTCGAGGTAGCCGTCGGGGTACTGCTCCGTCATCTCGGAGCCGAAGAACCCGGGCTCCAGGCAGTTGACCCGGATGCCCAGGCGCGGGGTCCACTGCTGGGCGAGGTCGCGGGTGAGCCCGGTGACGGCGGCCTTGGACGCGCTGTACGCCGCCTGCGGCAGGCCGGCGGTCGTCTCCCCGAGCACGCTCCCGACGTTCACGATCGAGGACCCCGGCCGCATGACCCGCGCGCACGCCTGCGCCATCCAGTAGGTCCCGTGCAGGTTGATGTCGACCACCTGGCGGAACTGCTCGGGCGTCTCCCGCAGAGCCGGTACGGCCGTGCCGACCCCGGCGTTGTTGATCAGGATGTCCACCTGACCGAACTCGGCGACGGTGGCGTCGACGAGGGCCTGACACTCCTCCGGGACGGTGACGTCCGTCGCGACGGCGAGACACCGGCGCCCGGTCTCCTCGACCAGCCGCCGGGTCTCCTCCAGCCTGTCCTTACGACGGGCGCCGATCGCGATGTCGGCGCCCGCCTCGGCGAGCCCTCGGGCGAAGGCGACGCCGAGCCCCGACGACGCCCCCGTGACGATGGCCACCCTGCCATCCAACCTGAACCGCTCCAGCACCACGCCGACCTCCTAAGCCGAACGTGATTCTAGACCGCTCCGTCCTGGCGGTGAATCAGAGGCCGTACTCCTTGACGATCCGCTCGTGCCGCTCCGTCTCGACCCCGACCTCGCGGGCCAGGTCGAGCCAGGACAGCGGGTGGACCCACTGCTCCGTGGCGTCGTCGAGCACCGCGTCGAGCTCGGCCGGGGTCACGGTCGGCGGCACGGCGATCCAGCCGAACACGCCCGGCAGGCGCTCCCCGGTGGCCGGATGGGTGACGTGGTAGCCCTCGTCGCTGTAGACCCACATCGGCCAGCCGCGCTCGGCCAGCAGCTCGTTGAACTCGGCCCACTCCTCCTCCGAGGGGGCGGCCCCGTCGAAGAACCAGCTCGTGTAGCCGCCGGGCCGCAGCATCGACACCCCGGCGAACGGGATGACGAAGCTCTCGCGCTCCTGCCCGTCCTCGGGGATCGGCTCCAGCGGCCGGGGGTCCACCACGACCACGTCGCCGGCGTTGTACTCCATGCCGCGCGGCTGCGGGATGGCGAGGCGGGCGGTCGCCGGACCGGTCCGTACGGCCAGCACCTCGCGCCGGCTGCCGTCCGGAGCCGGGAGGATGGCGCGGATGAGGTGCCATTCCTCCTCAATGGGCCCCTCCTCGGACTGGAGCGGCATGCCGAGCGTCGCGGCGGCGGCCCGGACGGTCGCCCAGTCCTCGGCGGCGGTCGCCAGGACGATCAACCGCCAGACGTCTTCCTCCTCGCGATCCTCCAGCTCGAGCAGGGGGCGCAGGATGTCGGCGGCCTTGGCGTTGTCACCGAGCTGCTGAACCGCGCCGGACCACAGACGGCTGCCCTCCACCAGGGCGCCCGCCGCCACGGCCAGCTCGGCCTCGGCCGCGGTCTCCTCCCAGCGCTCGCGGGCCCGGTAGAGGCGGGCGAGGGCGAGGTGGGACTGGCTCTCCGGCAGGCGTTCCGCGAGCCGCTCGACCCGCTCGTCCTGCCCGGCGTCGATGAGCAGGCCCGTCAGGTAGGCGATGTCCTCCGGGTCCGCGGCGGCCGGGTCGCCGTCCACCATGGTCCAGTAGATGTCGGCGCCGGCGGCGGCGTAGCCGAGGAAGCCCAGCGTGGTGGTGTGGCGGCGGGTGGCCTCCAGGTCCGTGCCGGACAGCGGCCACAGCCAGCCGACCCAGCGCTCGGGATCGGCCGTGCGGCCGTCGGCGGCCTCAAAGTAGGCGACCAGCTCCTCCTGCGGGCCGGGCGGCGGCAGCTCGGGAGCCCGGTCCGCGGCGGCGCGCAGCTCGGCGATCCGCTCGGGAAGGCCGTCGGTGTTCTTCAGGTCGGCCAGAACGGCTTCCGCCTCGTCGGCGAGCAGCCGGGCCTGCCACAGGCCCTGCCGGGCGATGGCGAGGCGGCCCGCCGTCAGCGCCAGCTCGAACCGGGCGCGGTGGCCGCCCATCGTCTGGAAGTAGGTGATCCACTGGCGCAGGATGCGGCCGAGCTGCCAGGTGTTGGCGATGGAGCCGCTCCCGGCCAGCAGGGCGACCGCGCGGCCCCACTCCACCCAGTCGCGGGGGTGGTCTCCGACCATGTCGAGGTCGGGCAGCGCGTCCACGGCCTCTTCCGTGCGGCCGAGGGTGGCCAGGATGAGCGACTTGAGCAGCGCCTCGCGGCGGCCCTTCGCGACGGGGTCGTCCGGCTTGAAACCGGTCGCCGCGTCCAGCGCGGTCAGGGCGTCTTCCGCGCGGCCCACGGCGAGCAGCGCGCGGGCGGCGGCCGCGCCAAGCTCCCAGCTCGCCTCCCGGCCGGCTCCGCTCAGCCGTTCGACCGCGGCCTCGGCGTAAGCGACGGCCTCGCCCGCCTGGCCCGCGTCGATGAGCGCGGCGACGTACTGCGTGACCAGCCCGGAGAACGCGAGCGACTCGGGCCCGACGCCGTCGAGGGCGGCGCCCACGGCGGCGAGCCGGGCCTCCGCGTAGCCGGGGCCGTCGGTGTTCGCCTGAGTGATGGCCAGCGCCTCCACCGCGGCGGGCGCGGAGGGGCAGTCGCGGACGTCGTCACGCGCGGCGAACTCCACCAGCGCCGCGGCGTCCTCCAGCGCGACGGCGCCGTTGGCCCGGTCGCCGACGCGGCCGAGCACGTGCCAGTAGCGCGCGAACAGCTCCAGCCAGGGCTGGCCGAGCGTCTCCGCGTGCTGGGCCACGGCGGGCGCCACGACGTCAAGCTGCGCGTACCGGCCTTCCAGCGCCTGCGCGGGCACGTCGCCCAGCGCCATCGCCAGGCCGGCGTTGCCGGCTTCGTGCAGTTCCCGCTGGGTGCCGGCGACCCAGGCCCAGATGTCCACGTCCATGGGCAGCAAGTCTGCCAGTTCAGCGACCATGTCCCAAACAGCGCGGGGCCCTGGACGACGGCCTGCCTAAATCATGGGCGGATACTCTCCCGAGGCCACGAGCACGGCGGGGCCGGACAGGTAACTGGTGTCCTGGTCGAGCGTGACTGTCACGGTGCCGCCCAGCACGCGGACGCTCCACGTCCCGGTGGACTCGCCGATCGCGTGCGCCGCGGCGACGGCGGTGGCGACGGCTCCCGTGCCGCAGGACCGCGTCTCTCCGGAGCCGCGCTCGTGGACGCGCATGGAGACGGCGTGGTCCGCGACCGGGTTGATCAGCTCGATGTTCACGCCCTGGGGGAAGATCGCCCGATCGAACTCCGGCTCCCGGCTCAGGTCCAGCCCGGCGACCGGGTCCGCGATGACGCAGGCCAGGTGGGGGTTGCCCATGTTGACGTTGAGGCCGTGATATTCCCGTCCGTTCACGGTCGTACGGCTCTCGCCCAGGACGCGGGGCCTGCCCATGTCCACGGTGACGTCGCCGGTGGGGCCGAGCCGTACGCGCTTGATCCCGGCGCGGGTCGCGACGCCGAACTCGCCGGGCGCGGCCAGCCCGGAATCGACGAGGTAGCGGGCGAACACCCGCACGCCGTTGCCGCACATCTCCGCGACGCTGCCGTCGGCGTTGCGGTAGTCCATGAACCACTCGGCCTCGGAGGACTGGTCTGCCACCTCGGGGCACAGCTTGGCGCGGACGACCCGCAGGACGCCGTCGCCGCCGATGCCCGCGCGCCGGTCGCACAGCGCCGCGACGGTGGCGGGCGTCAGGTCCAGCCGGGCGTCGGCGTCCGGCAGGATGACGAAGTCGTTCTCGGTGCCGTGCCCCTTAACGAACCGCATGCCACCGCATTCTAGGCGCTCACCTCCGAGAGGGCCCGTTCGGCCAGGTCGGGGGCGTCGAACGGAATCCACACCACGCGGGGGTCGCGGCGGAACCACGACTCCTGCCGCCTGGCGAACCGGCGGGTCGCCCGCACGGTCTCCTCTCGCGCCTGGTCCTCGGTCCACTCGCCGTCGAGGAAGCGGAGGACCTGGGCGTACCCGAGCGCCCGGCTCGCCGTCCTGCCCTCGGCCAGCCCCTCCGCGGCCAGCGCGCGGACCTCGTCGACCAGCCCCGACTCCCACATGCGGTCGACCCGCAGCTCGATCCGCTCGTCCAGCAGCGGCCTCGGCACCTCGACGCCGATCTGCACGCTGTCGTAGACGGCGTCGTACGACGGCATGGTCGCGGAGAACGGCCGCCCCGACAGCTCGATGACCTCCAGTGCCCGCACGATCCTGCGGCCGTTGCTCGGCAGGATCTTCTCGGCGGCCACCGGATCACGGATCAGGAGCCGCTCGTACAGCGGGGCAGGGCCGGTCTCGGCCAGTTCCTTCTCCAGCCGCTCCCGGATGCCGGGGTCCGTGCCGGGAAACTCCAGGTCGTCGAGGGCCGCCCGCACGTAGAGCCCGGACCCGCCGGTGAGGATCGGCACCCGGTCGCGGGCCCGGAGATCCTCGATCAGCGGCCGGGCCAGGCGCTGGTATTCGGCGACGCTGGCCGTCCGGGTCACCGGCCAGATGTCGAGCAGGTGATGCGGCACGCCCCGTCGCTCGTCGAGGGACAGCTTGGCGGTGCCGATGTCCATCCCCCGATAGAGCTGCATGGAATCGGTGTTGACGACCTCGCCGCCGAGCCGCAGCGCCAGCTCGACGGCCAGGTCGGACTTCCCGGCCGCCGTGGCACCCACGACGGCTATGACTGGTAGCTGCCCCACACCCTCAAGTGTCCCGGAAGTTCACAGGCCCGAGTTCACATGTCCCGGGTTTCACATGTCCCGGGTTTCACATGTCCCAGTCCAGCGTGGGGGGAAGGTGGCCTTCGAGGGTGAGCAGCCAACGCTTGGACTCCACGCCTTCGCCGCCGCTGAACCCGCCGAGCCCGTTGCCCGCGACCACCCGATGACACGGCACAATGATCGGGATCGGGTTGCTCCCCATGATCGACCCGATGCCCCGAGCCGGGACGCCGGTCCCGCTCCTGGCCGCCAGCTCCCCATAAGTCACGACTTGTCCGTACGGCACGGTGGTGAACAGCGTGCCGAGGACCTGTCGCTGGATCGGCGACATGAGCCGCCAGTCGACCGCGACGCCGAACTCCTTGAGGTCTCCGTCGAAGTACGCCTCCAGCTCCGCGCGGGCGGCGGCCGTACGGACCGGATCGTCGGCGACGGCAAGCCCGAGCCGGGATGCGATGCGCGCCCGGACGGCCGGGTCGTCCTGGAAGGCGGTGGCCGCGACCCCCTCCTCCGTGACGGCCGCGAGCACGTCCCCCAGCTTCGTCGGCACGCTGCCAAAAGCGACGGTGTCCACCATTCCCCCATTGTCCCGCCTCGGCTCCGCGAACGGCCCTCGCGGTAGGTTGGCATCCGTGCTACGCGAGCTCGTCGTTCTGGGCACGGCAAGCGCGGTGCCGACCCGCCACCGGAACCACAACGGTTACCTGCTGCGCTGGGATGGCGAGGGCTTCCTGTTCGATCCGGGCGAGGGGACCCAGCGGCAGATGGCGCATGCCGGGGTGAGCGCGCACGACCTGACCTGGATCTGTGTCACCCACTTCCATGGCGATCACTGTCTCGGCGTGCCCGGCGTGGTGCAGCGCGTCGCCCGCGACAAGGTGAGCCACCCCGTCCAGGCGGCGTACCCGGCGAGCGGCGAGGCCTACTGGCAGCGGCTGCGGCACGCCACCGCCTTCGCCGACACCGATGTGATCAGCCCGCGGCCGATCTCCGGCGACCTCGTCCAGTGGCCCGCCGGACCCGTGACGCTCACCGCCCGCCCGCTCTCCCACTCCATCGAGTCGTACGGCTACCGCGTCGACGAGCCCGGGGGGCGCCGGATGCTGCCGGGCGAACTGGCCGAACGGGGAGTCCATGGCCCGTTGATCGGCGAACTGCAGCGGCACGGCTCGGTCATCGTGGAGGACGGTTCCGTGGTCGCGCTGGAGGACTGCAGCGTGCCCCGCCCCGGCCAGAGCGCGGCCTTCGTCATGGACACCCGCCTCTGCGACGGCGTGTACACGCTCGCCGACCGAGTGGACCTCCTGGTGATCGAGTCCACGTTCCTGTCGGAGGAGTCCACGCTGGCCGCCGACTACGGCCATCTGACAGCCGCCCAGGCCGGGCAGGTCGCCGCGGCCTGCGGCGTCCGGCGGCTCGTCCTGACACACTTCTCGGAGCGATATTCCCACGCCGACGAGCCTCGCTTCGTGGAGGAGGCCGGCAAGGCGTTCGGCGGGGAGATCGTCGCGGCCCGCGACCTCATGCGGGTTCCCGTCCCGAAACGGCTCCCCTGACCTCGTGGGCCGAGCCGGCTCAGACGCGGCAGAGGATCTCCCCGTGCAGGACGGCGAACCAGCCGTCCTCAGCCGCCCCCCACTTCCGCCAGCCGTCGGCCATCCTCTCCAGGTCGGCCCGAGTGGCGTACCCGTAGTCGAGCGCCTGGCCGGCGATGGCCGAGTCGGTGACGCGGCTGGCCCACATTCCGCTCCACCAGGCGCGATCGCCGGGGGTGGCGAAGCACCAGACCGAACCGCCGGCGGTCACCTCGGTGAATCCGGCCTGCCGTGCCCAGGACAGCAGGCGGCGCCCCGCGTCGGGTTCGCCGCCGTTGGCGCGGGCCACCCGGCGGTACAGGGCCAGCCATTCGTCCAGGGCGGGCACCTGGGGATACCAGGTGAACGCCGCGTAGTCCGAGTCGCGCGCGGCGACGATCCCACCCGGGCTGCACACGCGGCGCATCGCGGTCAGCGCGCCCACCGGGTCGGCGACATGCTGGAGCACCTGGTGCGCGTGGACGACGTCGAACGAGCGCTCGGGATAGGCCAGGTGGTAGACATCACCGACCTCCCACGTGACGTTCGCCAGGTGCCGTACGGCTCCCGCCTCGGCGGCCTGGGCGATGACGCCGCCGTCGGGGTCGAGGCCGGTGACCGCTCCCGGGGCGACCAGTTCGGCGAGATCGGCGGTGATGGTGCCGGGGCCGCAGCCGACGTCGAGCAGCGACATGCCCGATCGCAGGTGAGGCAGCAGGTACGCGGCCGAGTTGGCGGCCGTACGCCAGGCATGCGAGCGGAGCACCGACTCGTGGTGGCCGTGCGTGTAGACGGCAGACGATCCAGACATGTGACCTCCTACGGCTGACAAGGCCAGCCTAGTGGGGTGTCCCATATATCAAGAAGTATCGTCTTACTATTTGATACATCCCGTCCTCACCGCGCGCGCTCCTCGACCAGCCATCGCGCGACGAAGTAGCCGACACCGTAGGGCGCGGCGTCGTAGAGCGACTCGCTGAGGCGGCGTGTCGCCCGGCGGATGCCCTTCGCGGGTTCCGCGGCGGGTTCCGCGGCGCCGGCCAGGGTCTGGAACGCGGCCCTGCCGCCCACCCACAACTTCTCGGCCACCGCCGGATCGATCTCCAAGAGCCAGCCGGCCTCGGCGCCGGCGATCGCGTCGCCGAGCATCTGGTTGTACGGCGCCGCCAGCGGGTGCAGATATCCGGGGGATTTCTCGGTGAGCCTGGCCGACCCGTCTCCCATGGCGAGCAGCGCGACCCGGTCGGCGGATCGAGCGATCTCCCGGCCGAGCGCCGCGCATTCACCAGGAGACGCGTCGGCCGCGATCGCCTCGAACCGAAGGTCCGGCAGGGCGCCCGCAAGCGCTCGCTCGATGAGCCAGCGGCCGATGGTCAACGACAGCGGGAGGACGGGTTCGCCCGTGCCCACGCGGACATCCGCACCCCACGGTCGCATGGTCCCGGCGGCGTCCGCCGGATGGCGTGCGGACTTCTCCGCGCCTCCGACGACCACCAGGAGATCCGGCCGCGCCTCGACCAGCGACCTGATGGCGGAGTCACATGCCGCGCGAAGATCGTCGAGCTCGAAGGCGGCGGCTCCGGCGAGCTCCGGCAGGATGAGCGGGGGATGGGGACATACAGCGGCGGCGACCAGCACCCCACCACCTTATTTCGGGAAACGCGGTCGTCATGCGGCTGCGGGGACCCACACTGGTGGCGATAACGAAATAGACGCGGAACAATCACGGAAGAATTACGGCATTGTCGGACTTTTCCCCCTCACCGCGGCACCGGCGGGCCCGTACGGGTCTCGCCGTGGCAGGTGTCACCAGCGTCGTCGCCATCGCCGGTCTCGGGATCACCATGGCCGCCGTGACACGTCACGACACCACCCGTGAAGCAGAACGCTCCTGGGCGCCCCAACGAGGCGTGTTTCCGGTCACCACGGAGCCCGTCCAGCTGACTCCCCGGCCTACCGGAGCCGTCGGAGCCATGGCCGGAGGCGCGCTCGGCGCGGAGCCGTCCCCGTCCGGTCCGCCGAGTCCCCCGCCCCCGCCGAATCCCCCGGCACCGAGCCTCGCAAGCCCGGCGAGCCCCTCGGCACCGGGCCTCTCAGGCCGTGAAAGCCCTCCGACGCCGGGGACCCTCTCGTCCCCGGGAGACCTCTCGTCCCCGGGGAACCTCTTGAGCGCGCCGCCCCCGATGCTCTCGCCCTCCGCGCGCCGACTGCCGGACCGCCCGAAGCCGGCTCCGGCCGGCCGTACGGAGCCGCACAGGCCCGCCGCCGCGCCACCGAAGACGTCCAAGACGTTGAAGATCCCGAAACCCCGCCCGAACCCGAAGCCGCAGCCCAAGCCGGAACAGCCGAAACGGATGGCTCAGCCCCCAGACGCGCCGAGGCAGGACCCGCCACGACACGACGGACCTCACCCTGGGCCCGGGCGGCTCCCGGATCCCTGCGCGACCTACGACGGCCTGCGCAGGGACTACTGCTACCAGGTGCTCGACGGCCTCACCGGGCGCTAGTGCGCGAGCGGCGCGGGGGCGGCGCAGGCGGCCGTGGGCTCGGGAGCGGCAGCCGGGCGGCCGATGGCGGGCATGCCGAGGCTGACCGTGCCGGCCGTACCCGCGGACTGCCCTGAGCCGGGTCGTCCCTGGCGGGACTCCCAGGCGTCGCCCGCACGCGTACGGCGGACCGACAGCACCTTGTCGGCCACGAGGTGGTGCGGCGCCGCGTAGGTCACCTCGACGGTCACCATGTCCCCAGGGCGGGCGTCCACGGCGGCCAGGTGCACGAGGCGGTTGTCCGGGGCGCGGCCGGACAGGCGGTGGGTGGCCTCGTCCTTGCGCCCCTCCCCCTCGGCGATCAGGACCTCGACGGTGCGGCCGGTCTGCGTCTTGTTCTCCTCCCAGGCGATCTCTTCCTGGAGGGCGACCAGCCGCTCGTACCGCTCCTGCACGACGGCCTTGGGCACCTGGCCGTCCATCGTGGCGGCGGGGGTGCCGGGACGGATGGAGTACTGGAACGTGAAGGCGTTGGCGAAGCGTGACTGCCGCACGACGTCGAGGGTCTGCTGGAAGTCCTCCTCGGTCTCGCCGGGGAAGCCCACGATGATGTCGGTCGAGATGGCGGCGTCCGGCATGGCGGCGCGGACCCGCTCGATGATGCCGAGGTAGCGGTCGGAACGGTACGACCGCCGCATGGCCTTCAGCACCCGGTCGGAGCCCGACTGGAGCGGCATGTGGAGCTGGTGCATGACGTTCGGCGTCTCGGCCATGGCGGCGATGACGTCGTCGGTGAAGGCGGCCGGGTGCGGCGAGGTGAACCGGACGCGCTCCAGCCCGTCGACGTCGCCGCAGGCCCGCAGCAGCTTGCCGAAGGCGAGCCGGTCGCCGAACTCGACGCCGTAGGTGTTGACGTTCTGCCCGAGCAGCGTGATCTCCAGGACGCCCTGGTCCACCAGGGTCCGGATCTCGTTGAGGATGTCGCCGGGGCGGCGGTCCTTCTCCTTGCCGCGCAGGGACGGCACGATGCAGAACGTGCAGGTGTTGTTGCACCCGACCGAGATCGCCACCCACGCGGCGTACGCCGACTCGCGCTTGGTCGGCAGCGTGGACGGGAAGGTCTCCAGGGATTCCTTGATCTCGACCTGGGCCTCTTCGGCGATGCGCGCTCGCTCCAGCAGCACCGGCAGGGAGCCGATGTTGTGCGTGCCGAAGACGACGTCCACCCAGGGGGCCCTGCGGACGATCTCGCCCTGGTCCTTCTGCGCCAGGCAGCCGCCCACGGCGATCTGCATGCCCTCGCGGGCGAGCTTGATCGGCCGGAGGTGACCGAGGTTGCCGTAGAGCCGGTTGTCGGCGTTCTCCCGCACGGCGCACGTGTTGAACACGACGACGTCCGCCGTCTCCCCCTCCGGGGCGCGGACGTATCCGGCGTCCTCCAGCAGCCCGGACAGCCGCTCGGAGTCGTGCACGTTCATCTGACAGCCGTAGGTGCGCACCTCGTACGTCCGGGTCGCGCCCTCGGTGCCCTGAGTGGTCACAGTCATCGCAATACAAGGTTAGGCGCTCCCCCACTCCCTCCAGTACGGCCCAGGCCGCCGTCCGCTAACGGGTGCGAGAATGAGACCGGACCGCCACCGACCGGCTACCGGTGATCTTCAACTATCGGCTCGACGAAGAGGGCCGGTACCAGCTCACCCACCGTGTCGGCGCGGGCACCACCATCACGCTCACAGAGCCGTTCAAACTCACGCTCGACCCCGCCGCGCTCGCCGAGCTCTGAACGCCCGGGACATTGTCCCGGGTGGCCGGGCGGGACAGGCCGGAAAATGTCCCGATACGCAGGTATGAACGGGCTGTGATCCGATCGGTACCGTGCGGTTAGTGACTTGGCGATATTGACACCCGTACGTTGTTGACCATGACCGAGACCAGTGGTTCTCCCCCACTTGTCAACCTCGCGACCGTCAACAAGCACTTCGGCGATCTCCATGTGCTGAAGGACATCGACCTGAGTGTCGCCCGCGGCGAGGTGGTCGTCGTCATCGGTCCCTCCGGTGGCGGCAAGTCCACGCTGTGCCGGGTGATCAACCGGCTGGAGACCATCGACTCGGGGACCATCACCTTCGACGGCAGGCGACTCCCGGCGGAGGGCAAGGCGCTCGCGAAGCTCAGGTCCGAGGTCGGGATGGTGTTCCAGTCCTTCAACCTCTTCTCCCACAAGACGATCCTGGAAAACGTCACCCTCGGCCCGACCAGGGTGCGCGGAGTGCCGCGGCGGCAGGCGGAGCAGCGCGGCATGGAGCTGCTCGAACGGGTCGGCATCGCGTCCCAGGCGGGCAAGTATCCCGCCCAGCTCTCCGGCGGCCAGCAGCAGCGCACCGCCATCGCCCGCGCGCTGGCGATGGACCCCAAGATGATCCTCTTCGACGAGCCGACCTCGGCCCTCGACCCCGAGATGGTCCAGGAGGTGCTCGACGTCATGGTCGGCCTCGCCCGTGACGGCATGACGATGATGGTCGTCACCCACGAGATGGGCTTCGCCCGGCGGGCCGCCCACCGGGTCGTCTTCATGGCCGACGGCCAGATCGTCGAGCAGGGCGCGCCCGCCGACTTCTTCACCAAGCCCAGCACCGAACGAGCCCGGGACTTCCTCTCCAAGATCCTCACGCACTAACCCCCCGAAAGGTGACGCAGATGCGATTCGGAGCCTGCCTACTGGCGCTCGCGGCCCTGGCCACCAGCCTCACCGCGTGCGGCAAGTCGGGAGCGAGCTCGATCGTCGACAAGGCCAAGGACGACAAGAAGCTCGTCATCGGCATCAAGGTCGACCAGCCCGGCCTCGGGCTGAAGAAGCCCGACGGCACCTACGCCGGGCTCGACGTGGACGTCGCCAGGTACGTCGCCAAGGAGCTGGGCGTCCCCGAGAGCGGCATCACGTTCAAGGAGGCCCAGTCGGCCAACCGCGAGCCGTTCATCCAGCAGGGCCAGGTGGACATGGTCGTGGCCACCTACTCCATCACCGACGACCGGAAGAAGAAGATCTCCTTCGCCGGGCCGTACCTCATCACCGGGCAGGACATCCTGGTCCGGGCGGACGACGCGACCATCACGGACGTCGAGTCGCTCAAGGACAAGAAGGTCTGCGGCGCGCAGGGCTCGTCCTCGCCGAAGCGGCTGGCCGAGAAGTTCGGCCCCGAGTGGGAGTCGAAGAACCTCACCCAGCAGCAGGGCTACGCGGCCTGCCTGCCGTTGCTGCAGAACAAGCAGGTCGACGCCATCTCCACGGACGCGACGATCCTGGCCGGGTTCGCCACGCAGTTCCCCGGCCAGTTCAAGCTGATCGGCAAGCCGTTCTCGACCGAGAAGTACGGCATCGGCATCAAGAAGGATGACAAGTCCGGCCGGGACGCGATCAACAACGCGCTGGAGAAGATGTTCAAGGACGGAAGCTGGCGGAAGGCCATCGACGCCAACCTCGGCGAGTTCGGCAAGTTCTTCACCTCCCCGCCCCCCGTCGAGCGTTACTGAGGTGGAGGCCCTCATCGAAGAGCTTCCCGTCATCCTCCAGGCGTTCTGGCTGACGGTGAAGCTCACGGTGGTCAGCGGGGTGATCTCGCTCGTGTGGGGCACCATGCTGGCGGCCATGCGGGTCAGCCCTCTGCCGGTGCTGCGGGGGGCGGGCGCGGTGTACGTCAACATCCTGCGCAACACCCCGCTGACCCTCGTCATCGTCTTCTGCGGCCTCGGCCTCGGCACGGTGATGGACGTCCAGTTCTCCGCGGACGACCTGTCGATCAACAACTTCTGGCTGTCCACGATCGGGCTGTCGGCGTACACGGCGGCTTTCGTCTGCGAGATCATCCGGGCCGGCGTCAACACGGTGCCGCTCGGCCAGGCGGAGGCGGCCCGGTCGATCGGCCTGACGTTCCTCCAGACGCTGCGGCTGATCATTTTGCCCCAGGCCTTCCGGGCGGTCATCGCGCCGCTCGGCAGCCTGCTCATCGCGCTCACCAAGAACACGACGGTGGCCGCCGCCATCGGCGTGGCGGAGGCGGCGCTGCTCATGAAGAACCTGTTCGACGCCCACGGAGACGCCGTCATCCCGATCTTCCTCGGGTTCGCGGCGGGCTTCGTGGTGCTGACGCTGCCCGTCGGCCTGCTGTTCAGCCGGCTGGCCAGGCGCATGGCGGTGGCGCGATGAGCCAGGCGACCCTGCTCTACGACGCCCCGGGTCCCCGGTCGCGGCTGCGCAACAACGTCCTCACGCTGGTCTTCTGCGTGGTTCTGCTCCTGCTGGCCTACTTCGCCTGGGCGAAGTTCGAGGAGAAGGGCCAGTGGGACGGCAAGCTCTGGAGGCCGTTCCTCCAGGCGGACACCTGGACCGAGCTGATCCTCCCCGGCCTCTGGAACACCCTCGCCGCCGCCGCGGCGGCCGCCGTCCTCGCCCTCGTCTTCGGGGCCGTCTTCGGCATCGCCCGGCTGTCGGACCACCGGTGGGTCAGGGCGCCGGCGGGCGTCGTCGTCGAGCTCTTCCGCGCGATCCCGCTCCTCATGCTGATCTTCTTCGCGCAGTACGGCGGGAGCCTCGCCGGCCTGGTCGTCAACGAGTTCACGGCCGTGGTCTTCGGCCTGACGCTCTACAACGGGTCGGTGCTGGCCGAGATCGTGCGGGCCGGGATCCGGGCGGTCCCGCGCGGCCAGTCGGAGGCGGGCTACGCGATGGGCCTCCGGAAGAACCAGCTCATGCGGCTGATCCTGCTGCCGCAGGCGGTGACCTCGATGATGCCGGCGATCGTCAGCCAGCTCGTCGTGCTGCTCAAGGACACCGCGCTGGGGTTCATCGTCGCCTACGCCGACCTGCTCAACGCGGGGGCCCGGGTCGTCCCGGCGAACTTCGGCAACCTCATCCCGTCGGTGATCGTCATCGCGGCGATCTACATCCTGATCAACCTCGCTCTGGGATATCTGGCCAACCGGCTCGAACGGCGGACCCGGCGCAGCCGCAAGGTCCCGGCCGCGCCGGTCGTGCGAGAGGTCGCCATGAGGTGAAGATTTGCCGTGTCGCTGCTTGGAGCCCGCCGTACGGCGCCTCGATATTGAGCGGGTGTGGCGTGGCGTTGCCGTGTTGACCAGCCTGGTGACCAGCATCGGGGCCGCGTTCCTCGCGGGTTGCGGGAACGCCGGCACCCTGGTCGTCGGCGTGCGGACGGGATATCCCGGGCTGGTCACCCGCCTCCCGGACGGGGGGTTCACCGGCTTCGACATAGCGATCGCGCACGACGTCGCTCGCCGGCTCGGCTACCGCGACGACCAGATCGTGTACACCAACGACGTCTCCGGGGCGGACCTCGTCGTCGGCTCCGGCGGCCCCCGATTCGTCGCCGGCCCCTACCTCGTGACCAGCACCGACATCCTGGTCCGCGCCGGAGACCTGTCCATCCGCGGGATCCGGGACCTCGCGCGCAAGCGGGTCTGCGCCACCGAGGCCTCCTCCAGGCGGCTCGTCGGCAGGTTCGGAGTGAAGTGGAAGAGCGCCTTCCTCGCGGAGGCCAACGTCCCGGCCGCCTGCGCGCCGCTGCTCGCCGACGGCAGGACCGACGCCATCGTGGCCGATGCCCCCGTCCTCGCCGGGCTGGAGGGGCAGTACCCCGGCCGCTTCCGGTTCAGCGGCAAGCCGCTGTCCACCGAGAAGTACGGCATAGCCGCCGGATCGGCCTCGCTGCGCGACCAGGTCGGCGAGGCGCTGCGGCACATGTTCGACGACGGCACCTGGAACCAGGCGGTCATCGATTACCTTGGAGTCCTCGCCACGCGTTACACCTCTCCCCCGGCCCTGGAAAAGGGATAATCGCGCCCGCGCGGCCCCCGTTTCCGGCAGGATGCCGTCATGCCCCCTTGGGAGTCGCCGATCTCCACCGCCGATGTCGCCCGCTCCGGGTTGCGCCTGGGTTTTCCCACGGTGCTCGGTGACGAGGTGTGGTGGGAGGAGGACCGGCCGGCCGAAGCCGGCCGCCGGACCGTGGTCCACCGCGCCGCCGACGGGACCCGCCGCGAGCTGCTTCCCGCACCCTGGGACGCCCGGACCCGGGTCCACGAGTACGGCGGGCGGTCGTACGCCGTCGTCCCCGGGCGGGGCCCCGAAAAGGGCCCCGGAGAAGGCCCCCGAACAGGCCCCGGAGAAGGCCCCGGAAGAGGCCCCGGAAGAGGCATCGTCTTCGCCCACCATGCCGACCAGCGGCTCTACCTCCTCGACGGATCCGGGGAGCCCCGGCCGCTCACCCCCGAGCCCGACCAGCCGTGCGGCCTGCGCTACGCCGACCTGCTGGTCCACGAGGGGCCGGGCGGACCCGAGGTGTGGTGCGTCCAGGAGCGCCACCACCAGGACGCCAAGGTCACCCGGTCGATCGTCTCCATCTCGTTGTCGTCGGGCGACATCGTCGAGCGGGCCTCCGGCAGCGACTTCTACGCCTCCCCGGCGATCTCCCCCGATGGGGAGCACCTCGCCTACATCTGCTGGAACCACCCCCGGATGCCGTGGACCGGCACGGAGCTGCGGATCACCAGCGTCGCCGACGGCAGGTCGTGGACCATCAAGGGCGGCATCTCCGAGTCGGTGCTGGCCCCGTCGTGGCGGGACGACCGGCACCTCTACCTCATCTCCGACTGGTCCGGCTGGTGGAACCTCTACCAGATCGGGATCTTCGGCACCTCGTCCCAGGCCCTCTATCCGGCCGAGGAGGAGTTCGCCGGGCCGCTGTGGCAGCTCGGGGGCCGGCCGTACGTCGTGCTCGGCGACGGGAGGCTCGTGGTCCTGCACGGACAGGGAGACCTGCGCCTCGGCATCCTCGACCCGGACACTGGAGTTCTCACCGACCTCGACGTTCCGTACGAGGGATGGGTGCAGGAGCTCGCCACCGACGGCACGACCCTCGCCGGGATCGCGTACGGCCCTCACGTGCCACGCTCAGTTGTCCGGGTCGACACCGTGACGGGCCGGGTCGAGGGGCTCCGGCGGGACGTCGCCGAGCTGCCCGACGTCGCCTACCTGCCCACGCCCCGGTCCGTCGACATCGAGGGCGGGCTGGGCCGCCGGGTGCACGCCTACCTCTACCCGCCGGCCAATCCGGAGCACGCCGACGAGGGCGCCTCGCCGTACGTCGTCTTCGTGCACGGCGGGCCGACCTCCCACGCCATCACCGAGCTCAGCCTGGAGAAGGCGTTCTTCACCAGCCGCGGGATCGGCGTGCTCGACGTCAACTACGGAGGCTCCAGCGGGTACGGCCGGGCCTACCGGGAGCGCCTGCGCGGCCAGTGGGGCGTCACCGACGTGGAGGACGCCGTCGCGGCGGCCCAGTGGCTCGCAGCCGAGGGACTGGCCGACCCCGCGCGCATCGCCATCCGCGGGAGAAGCGCGGGAGGCTGGACGGTCATGGCCGCGTGCTGCGCGTCCGGCGTCTTCGCGGGTGGCGTCTCCGTCGCGGGGGTCAGCGCGCTCGCGCCGCTCGTGGCCGGGACGCACGACTTCGAGTCGCGCTACGTGGAGTGGCTGGTCGGCCCCGAGTCGGCGTACGGCTCCCGCGAGCCGCTGGCCCGCGCCGACCAGGTGACCTGCCCGATGCTGCTGATGCAGGGGCTCGCGGATCCCGTCGTGCCCCCGTCGCAGTCGGAGACCTTCGCCGACCGGCTGACGGCCCGGGGCGTGCCCTGCACCTACCTCACGTTCGAGGGTGAGGCCCACGGGTTCCGGCGGCTGGAGAGCAAGACCGCCGCCCTGGCCGCCGAGCTGTCGTTCTACCTGCAGATCTTCTAACGGGCGAACTCGGTGGCGCGGGACTCGCGGACCACGGTGATCCGGATCTGGCCGGGGTAGGTCAGCTCCTCCTCGACCTGCTTGGCGACGTCTCGCGCGATCACCTGGGCCTGGATGTCGTCCACGTTGTCGGGCCGCACCATCACGCGGATCTCGCGGCCCGCCTGCATGGCGAACACCTTTTCCACGCCCTCATACGACTGGGCGATCTCCTCCAGCCGCTCCAGGCGCTTCACGTAGGCCTCCAGCGACTCGCGCCGGGCGCCGGGACGGCTGCCGCTGATCGCGTCGGCGGCCTGGGTCAGCACGGCCTCGACCGTCCGGACCTCGACCTCGTTGTGGTGGGCCTCGATCGCGTGGACGACGTCCTCGTGCTCGCCGTACCGGCGGGCGATCTCCGCTCCGATCAGCGCGTGGCTGCCCTCGACCTCGTGGGTGAGCGCCTTGCCGATGTCGTGCAGCAGGGCGCACCGCTTCACCAGATCGCGGTCGAGCCGCAGCTCGGACGCCATGATCCCGGCGATGTGCGCCGACTCGATCAGGTGCTTGAGGACGTTTTGCCCATAGGAGGTGCGGTAGCGGAGCTGGCCGAGCAGCGTGGTCAGCTCCGGATGCATCTCGGTGATGCCGAGCTCGACCAGGGCGTCCTCACCGGCCCGGACGCACAGGTCCTGGACCTCGGCCTTGCTGCGCTCGTAGGCCTCCTCGATGCGCTGGGGGTGGATCCGGCCGTCGAGGACGAGCCGTTCCAGCGTGAGCCGGGCGGTCTCCCGACGCACGGGGTCGAAGCACGACAGCAGCACCGCTTCCGGTGTGTCGTCGATGATCAGATTGACGCCCGTCGTGGACTCGAAGGCCCGGATGTTGCGACCCTCCCGGCCGATGATGCGGCCCTTCATCTCGTCGCCCGGCAGGTGCAGCACGCTGACCACGGATTCGGCGGTCTGCTCCGTCGCGACCCGCTGGACGGCCAGCGTCACGATCTTGCAGGCCCGCTTCTCGCCCTCCTTGCGCGCCTCGCTCTCGATCTCCCGGACGATCAGCGCGGCCTCGCGCTTGGCCTGGTTCTCGATCTCCTTGACCAACTCGCCCTTGGCCTGGTCGGCGGTGAGCGCGGCGACCCGCTCCAGGATCTCCCTGCGCCGCTCCGCCACCTGGTCGAGCTCCTCGCGGCGGTCGGCCAGCTCGGTCTCGGTCTCGGCGAGCTTCCTGGCCCGCTCGGACTGCCGCCTGGCCTCCTCATCGAGCCGCTGCTCACGCTCGGCCAGCCGGTTCTCCCGGCGCTCGAGGTCGGAGCGGAGCTCCTTGAGCTCGTTCTTGAAGATGCGCGACTCCTCCTCGACCTCCTTGCGCATCGCGGCGGCGCTCTCCACCAGGGACTCGGACTTCTTGACCGCGTCCAGCTCGGCCTTGGCGCGGATCTCCTCCGCCTCCTGCCTCGCCTGCTCCATGATCTCGGCCTTGACCTCGGCCAACTGCTCCGTAGACGGCCCGGCCGGCGTGACGACGCCCGAGGTGCGGCGCATGACGATGGCGAGTGCGGCCGTCGCCACGAGAGCCAGCAGCACCACCGCAACCGCCAGAACGATCACGATCGGTTCCATGCGCGCCCGCCCCTCTCGCCTCGCGACTATCCGCAAGCAAGGGGTCACACACGCAGCACAGCAGGGCCCGGTGGCGTCACCAGGACAAATATCGTCGCGCGATAGCCGGGCACCCGGCATCTCGTCCGTCGTCGTTCACCGTTATGGCAATCCGCGCTGCGCGGAGTAACTCCTCACTGCGGTCGAGATTAAGCGTCGGAGAGGTAACGAGCAAGCAAAGACGGACTGCCAAGCGACATTTGGCCTGGCATCCTTGCTCATTCGAACTCTTCGGGTAGGTCCTCCGCCTCCACGCCCTCGGCTTCCAGCGCCTCCCTGACCACGCGGAACGCCAGGCCGGGCGAGTATCCCTTCCGGGCGAGCATCCCGACCAGCCGGCGGGTCCGCGCCTTCGGATCCATGCCGCGCGTGGCGGCCAGTTTCCGGGCCACCAGCGTGCGGGCGGTCTCGACCTCCTGATCCGGATCGAGCTGCTCCACCGCGTCCTTGACGGTCTCCTCGTCGACCCCGCGATGTCGCAACTCCTGGGCGAGGGCCCGGCGCGCGAGCCCCCGTCCGTGATGCCGGGAGCTCACCCACGCCGCCGCGAACGCCTCGTCGTCGATGAGCCCGACCTCGGAGAACCGTTCCAGTACGGCTTCCGCCGCCTCCTCGGGCACCTCCCGCTTACGCAGTGCCTCGGCCAACTGGGCCCGCGTCCGCGGGGCCATCGTCAGCAGCCGCAGGCAGATCGCTCTCGCCACCGCCTGCGGATCGGCATCCGGCCCCGGGCTCGCGAGGGAGCCCTCCTCCGGCCCTTCAGGCGACCATCCTGACCGCTTGCCCCGCCCGCGGCTTCGGCTCCCTTCAGAGCTTTCGCGCCGCCGCCGGCCCTTGGCGCGCGACGCCCTCTCGCCCGATCCCTCACTGGCCCGCTCTCCGCCGACTCCGCCCGCGCCACCGGGAAGGCCGTCAGGGCGGCCGCCCTCGCGACGCCGGATCTGCTCACGGAGATCGTCGAGCGCAGCGGAAGGTTCTCGCGCTTTCCGGGAGTCAGGGAGATCCCAGGGGCCGGAGGTCCAGTCCCCCGGCCCGATCTCATCGGACGGGCCCGGGGTGTCGTCGCGCCTCATGGCTGGGATCAGACGTCACCCGGCTTGGGCGCGGCGGCCTTCGCGCCACGCCCGGACGCGGGAGCGGCCGGGGCGGCGGGAGCAGCGGCGGCCGCCTCTGCCGGGGTGTCCAGGCGTGGCCCGACCCCGAGCTTCTCCTTGATCTTCTTCTCGATCTCGTTGGCGATGTCGGGGTTGTTCTTCAGGAAGTTGCGGGCGTTCTCCTTGCCCTGCCCCAACTGCTCGCCCTCGTAGGTGTACCAGGCGCCGGCCTTGCGCACGAACCCGTGCTCGACGCCCATGTCGATGAGGCCGCCCTCGCGGGAGATGCCGAAGCCGTACAGGATGTCGAAGTCGGCCTGCCGGAAGGGCGGGGCCATCTTGTTCTTGACGACCTTCACCCGCGTCCGGTTGCCGACGGGCTCGGTGCCGTCCTTGAGCGTCTCGATCCTCCGGACGTCCAGCCGCACCGACGCGTAGAACTTCAGCGCCTTACCACCCGTGGTGGTTTCGGGCGAGCCGAACATTACACCTATTTTTTCCCTCAATTGGTTGATAAAGATAGCAGTTGTTCGGGTTTGGTTCAGGGCGCCGGCGACCTTGCGGAGAGCCTGGGACATGAGGCGGGCCTGGAGGCCGACGTGGCTGTCGCCCATCTCGCCCTCGATCTCGGCCTTCGGCACCAGCGCCGCCACCGAGTCGATGACGATGACGTCCACCGCGCCGGAGCGGATCAGCATGTCGGCGATTTCGAGGGCCTGCTCACCGGTGTCCGGCTGGGAGACGAGCAGCGCGTCCACGTCGACGCCGAGCTTCTTCGCGTACTCCGGGTCGAGGGCGTGCTCGGCGTCGATGAACGCGGCGATCCCGCCGCCCTTCTGCGCGTTGGCCACGGCGTGCAGCGCCACGGTCGTCTTACCCGAGGACTCCGGACCGTAGACCTCCACGATCCGGCCGCGGGGGAAGCCGCCGATGCCGAGGGCGACGTCGAGAGCGATCGCGCCGGTCGGGATGACCTCGATCGGGGCACGCGCGTCGTCGCCGAGACGCATGACGGAGCCCTTGCCGAACTGCCGCTCGATTTGCGCGAGGGCGGTCTCAAGGGCCTTCTCGCGGTCGTTGATTGCCATTGGGTGCCCCCTGGAAGGGTTGTCGTCTGCTCGGTCACCGGAAAGCTACGGGGTGCCACCGACATTTTCTTGAGCTTCCCGCATTCGCGCCTCAGAAGCTCGCCGCAGTCTGCCGCACCCCGGCGGCGACCCCTTCAATATAGCCGAACGGCTGTTCGATCACCTACCGAACACGCCATCACCCGGGACCCCAACTCCGCCGTTACATTCCCGGGCATTACCTCCCCGTGGTTGTTTGCCTACTGACCTGCGGCGACCCTTAGAGGAAAGCCGGATCTCCTCCCCAAGGCGGCCATGTGACGAGCACCAGCGCGTACGGTCCGCAGCGCCGTACCTTCCTGGAGGCGCTCGCGGGGCAACTCCCCGACCACGGCCTCGTCGGCCGGCTGCTCGGCGGGGACGACCCCATGCTGTGGGTCTGGCATCCCCGGACCGGCAAGCAGACGATCGTCTTCGCCTCGCCCGCGAAGGACGGCTGGCTCTTCCTGTGGTCGCCGGACGGCCAGGAGAACGCCGAGGATCCCGGCCTCGCGGCCGAAACCATCAAGAAGCTCCTCTCCGGCACCGGCTGATGCGCCCGATGAGCGAGCCTCTCGCCGTTGACGAGGCGGCGGGCAACGCGCTGGTGGCGTTCCATCGCGTCTTGGAGGATGTCCGTCTCGACGACGCCCCGCTGCCGTCGTCCTTGGTCGCCCTCTGGTGCGGTGACCGGCTCCTGCTCGTGTTCGACCGGTTCCGCGGGCAGTGGGAGCTGCCCGGCGGCAGGATCGATCCCGGGGAGACACCGCGCGAGGCGGCCGTGCGCGAGTTGCGCGAGGAGACCGGTCACGAGGTGACCGACTCCGGCTTGGCCTTCGCCGGGTATGCCGAGTTCCTTCTCGGCGGGCGCGCCGAGTACAGCGCCATCTACACCGCCCAGGCCGCGCCGCGGGACGGGTTCATCCCGAACGACGAGATCGCCGACCTCACGTGGTGGGACGGCCGCGAATCGCTGCCCGGCAAGGTCCAGATCATCGACGTAACCCTTGGCCGCCTTGCCGCACGACTTCTGTCAGCTTGACGCGGGCGCCGGTGCGGAGGACGGCCCTCTGGTAGATCCGGGCCCCGACCAGCAGCATGACGACCACGGCCACCACCATGAGGGCCGCCGACAGGGCGACCTCCCCGACCGGCACCTCGGCCGCCGCCGTACGCACCGGCATGACCATCGAGGAGAACGGCGGCACCAGCGACAGGATGCGGGCGACCGTGCCCGTGGGCTGGACGGCGGCGAGATACGCCACCAGGTAGGTGAGAGTCATCAGCATCGTCATCGGCGTCAGCACGGTGTTGAGCTCCTCCTGGCGGGAGACCAGCGAGCCGAACGCGGCGGCGAGCGCGGAGAAGAAGGCGTAGCCGAGCACGAACCACAAAACCGCGCCGATCACGATGCCGGCCATGTCCGGCGGGAGATCGGCGGCGAGCCCGGTGGCGGCGGACGCGCCCAGGCCGGCGCCGATGACGACCCCAAGGTTGATCAAGCCCAGCGCGCCCAGGCCGACGATCTTCCCGCCGAGCAGCTCCCACGGCCGTACCGAGGTGAGAAGGATCTCCACGATCCGGTTGCCCTTCTCCTCGACGACGCCCATCGCGACGTACATGGCCGAATAGATGAGCAGGAAGAACAGCACCAGCACCAGCAGTGTCGCGATGCCGGTGCGCACGCCGTTGCCGGTCCCCATGGACTCCACGCGCAGCGG
Source organism: Planotetraspora sp. GP83 (assembly GCF_041262585.1). NCBI lineage: Bacteria > Bacillati > Actinomycetota > Actinomycetes > Streptosporangiales > Streptosporangiaceae > Planotetraspora > Planotetraspora sp. GP83. Next base: position 251,539 of record NZ_JBGCBZ010000004.1, read on the forward strand.
CGTGATCTCGAGGCCGGCCGCCTTGATCCGAGCCTCGCGATGCGCGCTCTCCAGGATCAGCCCGAGTCCCCGGCCGAGCTCGCCGTCGGCCAGGACCTTCTGGTCGTCGATCAGGGCGGCGTCGGCGTCACCGTCGGTCACCGCCTTGCGTGCGGCCGCCTCATCCGGATATTTCGTGAACTTGACCTGGCCGACGGCGGCGGGGACGGCGCCCACCACACCGACCGTGTAAGTGTCGGGGCCGGAGAACCACTTCGGCACGAACGCCGCCGCGACCACCAGCGACGCGCTGATCGCGAGGCTGATGAGGAAACCCTTCGTCCTGATGCGCGTGCGGATCTCCCGCCGCGCGACCAGCAACAGCCCGTTCATGCGACAGCCTCCCTGAAGATCTCCGCGAGCGTGGGCCGCTGCCACCCGAAATGCTCGACCGTTCCAGCCTGTACGGCGGTGCGGAGGATCTCCTGATCGTCCCCGCCCTCGCTGATGAGCACCTGGCGATCGCCTTCGGCCGTGACGCTGCCCGGCAGCCCGTCGGCCCAGCCGGGGGACGCACCCCGGACGATGACCTTTATGCGGCCCTCCCTTTCGCGGAGAGCGGCGACAGACCCGGAGGCCACCATCCACCCGTGCGAGATGATGCCGACCGAGTCGCAGAGCCGTTCGACCAGGTCGAGCTGGTGGCTGGAGAAGATCACCGGCACTCCGGACGCGGCCCTGTCCTTGAGCACGCCGGCCAGCGCGTCCACCGCGAGCGGGTCCAGGCCCGAGAACGGCTCGTCGAGCACCAGGACCGAAGGGGCGTGCACGAGCGCGACCGCGAGCTGGACGCGCTGCTGGTTGCCCAGGGACAGCGCCTCCACCGCGTCGTCGCGCCGCCCGGCCAGCCCGAGCCGCTCGAGCAGTTCGCCGGTGGCCTGGCGGGCGGCGGCCTGGCCGAGCCCGCGTAGCCTGCCGAAGTATTCGACCTGGTCGGCCACCTTCATCTTCTGGTAGAGCCCGCGCTCCTCGGGCATGTAGCCGAACCGGCGGCGGTCCTCGTATGTCAGGGCACGACCGGAATGGCGCACCTCGCCCGAGTCCGCCTGGAGCACCCCCATGATGATCCGCATGGTGGTCGTCTTGCCTGCGCCGTTCGCACCGACGAAGCCGAACATCTCGCCCGGCCGTACGGCGAAGCCCACCCCGTCGAGCGCGGTCGTGTCTCCGTAGCGTTTGCGCAGTTCCTGGATTTCAAGCACGGGGGATCCCTTCAGTGATCCGTCGGAGCACGTCGGTGTAGGCGGTGAACGCGCCCCGTCCGCGGTCGGTCAGCGAGAGCCACGTGCGCGCCCGCTTTCCGACGAAGGTCTTCTCCACGCGGACGTATCCGGCCTCTTCGAGAGTGAGGATGTGCTTGGAGAGCAGGGAGTCGCTGACCTCGATCGTGTCGCGCAGGAAGCGGAAGTCGGCCTTCTCCGCCGCCGCCAGGGCCGCCATGATCGACAGCCGGACCGGCGCGTGGATGACCTCGTCCAGCTCGTGCCGCGGGTGCGTCGTCATCCCTTCCCCAGAATCCGCCACCCGGCGTACATCGGGGGCAGTCCCGCGATCAGGGATATCGCGACGAGAGTGGTGATCCAGCCGGGCGAGGGCCGTTCCGGCATGAGGAACGTGCCGAAGACGAACACCAGAAACGTGGTCACGGCGTATGCCGCCGTCACCGAGCGGCTGGTCCGGTTGAAAAGCCGGTCGTGCACCCGCCTTCGCGTGCAGTAGACACACAACGCGATCGTCAGCGCGACCCAGCCCACGCCCCCGGCGAGCGGCACCAGGCCGCGGCCGAGGAACATGGCGGGCCAGTAGGCCACTGTGGCGACCCCCATGATCAGGAACATCCAGCCGCCGCCGCGCGCGGAATGCCGGACCCGCTGGTCCACCCGGCCGATCTCCTGCAGTGCCTGGTCAGGGGAGAGTTCTTCAGCGTTCATTCGCTTCCTCCTGGCTCATGTATTAAACACGATAACAAGCACTCAACTACCATTCAAGTAGATGAGCGCGAGGAAGGATGACCGCAAGCGGGGAACGGGAGTCAGTGGAGCTTGGCGTCCACGTCGACGACCTGGCAGACGGCGTGCCAGACCTGCTTGGCCGCCACGCCGTCGGCGAGGGCCTGCTCGACCGTCCGCCCGCCCAGACCGGCGATGACGTAGTCCCTGGCCCACGACTCCGCGTATGCCTCGCCGAAATGGCGGTGCATCCGGTTCCAGAAGTCAGTGAGGCGCATGAGTTCCAGTATGGCCGCCCGTTCAGAGCACTCGCGTGCCGTACATCTCGCCGAGAGGGTCGGCGAGCAGTTCGAGGCGCGCGCCGTCCGGATCGCGGAAGTAGATCGAGGTGCCGCTCTCCTCCTGGTACGGCACGCCGGCGGCGTCGAGCTTGCCCCTCAGCCGCTCCCAGGTGGACGGCTCCACCGAGATCGCGATGTGGTGCAGCCCGCCCAGGACCTCCTTGTACGGCCCCAGGTCGAGCCCCGGGAGGTCGAAGAAGGCCAGCAGGTTGCCGTTGCCGATGTCAAAGAAGAAGTGGTTGGAGCCCCGGTAGTCCCGGTTCTCGAAGATCTCCGTGAGAGGGAACTCCAGGAGCTCGTCATAGAAGCGGATCGTGCGCTCGACGTCGGACGAGATCAGCGCGAAGTGGTGCAGACCCCTCGCGCTGCTCGGGCCACGGCGCTCGCTCAGGTAGCGCCCGCGGATGCGCTCGCGCTCCGCCTCGATGGCCGCGTAGTCAATGTCCATGCCTACATGGTCGCAAGGATCTCCTCCACGATGTCGATCGTGGTGTTGGGGTGGAGAAGGCGAACCTGGCCACGGTCTCGCCCTCCCAGCCGGTGGGCGTGACGAAGCCGATCTGCCCCGCGAGCAGGCGCTCCGACCAGCTCAGGTAGTCGTCGCGCGTCCAGCCCCTCCGCCGGAACAGCACGGCCGACAGCGTCGGCTCCCGGAACAGCACGGCCGACAGCGTCGGCTCCCGGATCAGTTCGAGCTTCGCGTTCTCCCTGATCAGGTCCGCGCCGCGCCGGGCGAGGGACAGGGCCTTCTCGATCGCCTCCGTGTACGCGCCGACGCCGTGGACGGCGAGGGAGAACCACAGCGGCAGGCCGCGGGCTCGCCTGGTCAGGTGGTAGGCGTAGTCGGTTGCATTTCGTTAACCATGACTCTCGTACCCACACGAGAGGACCCCGATGTCCACCCCCGCACGATACGACGCCTCTGGTCAGGTTCGCCCTGACTTCCGCACAGGTCAGGTTCAACCTGACCCCGGAACGACGACCAGCGCAGCGGCCGACTCCTCCCCCACGCCGGCCGCTCCGGCTCGCGAGAAGCGCGTCACCGAGCCCGCCGAGCTCGCCGCGAACCTCGCCCGGTTCTTCAACCGGCTGGAAGACCACATGGCCGACGACCCGGCCAACCTCGTGCTCGCCGACGAGCTCACCGCCTACCTGCGCGACTGCAAGCTCCGCGCGATCGCCCGCGCCGCCCGGGCGGCCGACGAGGGCGGCGACTACACCCTCGGCGACATCACCCGGATACTCGGCATCACCAAGCAGTCCGTGCACGAGCTCATGCGCAAGGGCCAGACGCTGCTCGCGGTGCAGCGCGCCCGCCTCGGCGTGGTCGACCTCCGCGAGCGGCGCCGTCGGCGCCTGGACGAGGCCGGTATCGGGGAGCGGCGCGCGGCCAACCACTGACGAAACAGTGGCGTACTGGTGAATTCTGGCCTTTCGTAGCGACTCCGCGGGTCTCTGGAAGCAACATTCGTCCATCGGCCCGACACGCGCCCCCAGCCCCGGAGTCCCCTCGATGGCATACCAGCACGGCCCCCAGGATCCGCGCCAGTGGCAAACCCAGCCGGGCCAGCAGCCCTACGGCCCGCCGCCGGGGTACGGCTACCCGCCACAGCCGCCGAAGAAAACCAACGTCGGGCTCATCCTGGCCATCATCGCCGCAGTCCTCATCCTGCTGTTCGGCGGCTGCGCCATCATCGTCAACGCGTCCGGCCACTCCGGCACCGTCGCGATAACCCACACGGTGGTGTTCGAGGTGGCCGCCACCGGCGGGGCTACCGCCAAGGCGGCAGACCTCACCTACGGGGTCGGCCTCGACACCAAGGAGCAGCGTGGAGTGACGCTGCCGTACGCCCAGTCCGTCAAGGTGCTCGGCGTGGTCCCGCGGCTGAGCTTGCAGGCGCAGGCGTCCGGACTGTCCAGCGGCATCAAGTGCCGGATCACGGTCGACGGGGCGGTCGTCCGCGAAATGACCGCGAACACGATCATCGACCGATGCGATCTGCAGGTCGAGCCGTAAGGTCAGGGCATCAAGCCTCGCGGCATGCCCCATCAGGCCACACCACCGTGATGGGCAACCCGCGCCGTCGCGCCTCGGCCACCACATCGGCGGTCCCTGACCGGCCCCCTGGCTGCCCATCCCACACCGCGACCAGCTTGTCGACGCTACCCAACACGGCTTCGTTGGCCGACTCGTACGCATCGCGATTGGCGTAAGGGTGGTTCATCACCCGCACCTGTGAGGCCCGGGCGATGAGCGCGTCGAACTGGTCAGCATGATCTGGCTTGACCTTCGCCTCCCGGTAGTCCTGCGACGGAAGGACGACCTCCAGGGCGCCACCGACCGAGAGAACCGCCTCGGCGAACACCGAATCCGCGCCCCGAGCGATGCACGACACACCCACGAGTTGCTCGTCCACCTGCTCACGCAGGAGATCGCACAGGGCGTCGAACACAAGCCGCTGCGTGTCGTTGGTGATGTTCGTGTGGCCCGTGACGCCGATACGCATAATGTCCCTCTCGAATCGGGCTCAGTTTGCCGTGGCTGACTGCAGCCGCGCCCGGAGATCAGCGACTCCCGCCGCCGGCCGTTCGGCCAGAGCCTGATCCAGATGACGCAGCTGAGCTCGCACACGGTCGGATGTAACCCGCCCGGCCGCGGCCGCCGCAGCGCCCCCCGCGATCACGGCGGCGTCGACGTCGCCCCGGATCATGTGAGCATGTGCCAGCCCGGTGTAGTCCAGAGCGAGACTTCGACCGGCAGAGCGGGCCCGCAGGTCGATCGCACGCTGGATGTAGGTCACGGCCTCGTCGGCGAACCGGACGTCGTTCCGGGCCAGGTCGAGGTACCGGCCGCCGGTGACTCCCGCCAGTTCGGCTTCGTCGAAAGAACCGCCCTCGTCGTCACTGGCCCCGGTGAGCGCCTCTTCGGCGGTTCCGGTAGCGCGCCGGAACGCCTCGACGCGGCCAAGGCCGGCGTAGGCCCATGCCTCGCGGGTGTGGAGCATGGCGCGCAGGCGCCCAGCCCCCTTGGTGCGGGTGCCGTCGAGGGCAAGCCGGACGAGTTCGAGAGCGTCGCCGGGCCGATCGAGGTACAGCAGTTGCCGCGCCATCGAGGCGAGAATGCCGGCTCCGAAGCGCCGGTCCTTCGTCGGTTGCGCAGCTTGGAGACCCAGAACGTAGTAATGCTGAGCCACCCCCTGCAGGCCGGAGTCCCACGACATATTCGCCGCGATCTTCGCCAGCCTGGCCATCACGCCGAACACACGCAGCGCAATAGGCCCGGGCAGACCATCTTTCAGTAGTTCGGAGACTTCGGCGAGCTGGCCGATGACCGCTTTACGGGCCAGGCCGCCGCCGTAAGAGTGCTCCCACGTGCGGAACACGTCGACCGCAGTCTCAAGCTGGGCGACCTCCTCCATGCCGATGCGACCCGCGCTCGGCGAGTCAGGCACCATGCCCGCCGCTACCGACAGCCAGCGCTGCACAGGGTCGATCAGGGGGAGGCCGGCGGTGACGGTGAGGGCTTTGACCGCTTGACGCCGATCGAGGGTGAGGTCGCGCATAGTCGTCTCGTATATCGCGGCGGACGTTGCGTTGGGATCCCACACCCACGGCAGGGCCGAGTCCGCCTCGTTGCCTGCGCTGTTGTCCGGGAGCGTGTGGCGTGGGAGGAGAGCGACAAGGCTGCCGCCCGCGTCCAACGCGGCGTCGATCCGCTCGGCGGCCGACCGCGAGGGGGGCTTTCGGCCGTTGACGATCTTCGACAGGTACCCGACATCGTAATTGATCTGTTTCGCGAGCCCGCGCAGGGACTGGCCGCGCTCATCCATGAGCGCGCGCATCCGCTCGCCAAAGGTCATGACCCGTCCTGGGGGATTAGCCGGCGTTGACCTGTTGACCATGTTGACGAGCCGAAACGGGCAACAGGTCAACATCTCCCACCGTAACCGCTCGGTTGCTTCCATGGCACCCGAAGGCTTCAACGGCCCCGGCCGGTGCGCGAACACCGGTGCTCCGGGGCCTTGATCAGGAATTGAGGTCCTGACCCGTGAAACACGATAGAGCCATCCCACCCCCGATGACGATCCCCGGCTGGCGGATCCTGACGAGCGACGCCGGGCGACTGTGGGCCACCCGAGAGCGGCCGTTCACCACGCCGCAGATGAAGGCGGGTGCTGAACGCACGGTCGACGGCGACGACGTGGACGAGCTCGTAGCCGCGGTTGCCGCCCAAGAGGCTCGCGCCGAGGCGGTGTCGCGATGAGCCGTTCCGGAGGCCGCCACCGCGACGGCGTCAAGCCGCCCGAGTACCGCCGCCGGTTCTGGGACTGCCAGGCACGCGGCATGGCCCGCTGGCTCGACCAGCGGTCGCAGGGCTGGACGGTCATGTACGGCGCGGGTAGCCGGCGGTTCTACGCGATGGCCGCCTGGCCGGTTCCTGAGCCCCTGATCGTGGAGGCCCGTACGGCGGCCGAGCTGGAGGCGCTGATGTACGAGCAGGAGATGGCGATGGTCGCCCGGCGTGAAGTCATCACGCCCTCGCGCGAGGGGGCACAGCGCTGATGATCCGGCAACTACTCACGACGTCCGGCCGCGTCCGGGGAGAGGTAGGTTCCCCGTTGCGGCAGCGTGTAGACCAGCCCTTCCTCGCGGAGGACCTCGATCGCGTGCCGTACGGTCGCCCGGGCCACGCCGTGTTGCTGCACCAGCTGGGATTCCGACGGCAGGACCTGCCGCGGCTGGTAGACGCCGCGACTGATTTCCTCGCGGAGGATCGCGGCGAGTTGCAGGTAGATCGGCGTCGGGTCGTGGTGATCAACGGTCACGCGGGTGAACGTATGGCACCAGCTAGACGCCCCCGACATCATCTACGTTTTGGACGTCCTAGACGTATGGAACGTCTAGAACATCGAATTGCCCCTGAGCCGGCGCGGCGGCGTGACCGCTTCCCAGGCGTTCGCCGCCGCGCCACCACATCATGAGCGTCGCCCCTCCCTGGCGGCCGGGAACACAGACCGCCGAGCGCTGCGACCAGGCCGTCCGGCTGCTCCTCGCCGGCCAGTCCATGGTCAGGGTCAGGAATCGACTGCGCCTCGATGACGCCGACGAGCGTCTGGTGGTGGAGCATCTCCGAACTGTGGCGGGCACCACTGCCGCGCGACGTCGGGAGGCCCTGGCCCGACTGCTCAGAGCGGAGCCCATCGAGCGGGTGAAGGGTGAGCTGAAGCTCGACCGCGCTGACGTGCGCGCCGTCTCCGACGAGTTGACGGCCACCCATCCGGTGCTCGCCGCGATCGTCCTCGACCCACCCGAGAACGACGACTACTGTCCCGGCGCGACTCATCCGGGCCCGCCCCTGTCCGGCAGGGTGGAGCTGCGCTGGTTCGAGTGCGATCCCGGCTCCGGGCGGGTGGTGGAGTTCACCTGTGCCTGCGTGATGACGCACTACGAGCTGTTGTCGTACGGCGGCGTCTACCGGATCTGCCGCCATACCGCGCCCCGGACTGATGTGCCGCCGATCTCGTACACCAGTGGGTCGCGTCGCCCGGAGGTCTATCAGTGGTGGGCGCGCCTGCTCGCCGGACAGGCCCGTTAGACCGCCCCGCCTGCCGGCGATCTGGCCGTCAATCGGCAGGCGGGGCGCCCTGCCAGCTCAGCCCTCGCGGGCTGGCAGGGCTCCAGACCGGCCCCGAGGTTGACGGCGCGCACCTCGGGGCCGTTTGTCGTCGCTTGACCTGCGGGTTTCTATCATGCGGCCATGCCCAGGTGGATCGGCGTGGACGGGTGGGAGGTCGAGCCGATCGTGCTAAACGGCCGCCAGCTCTTGCGCGTCCGCCATCTCGGCTATCACATCGCCTATTGCCGGAGCGTCGGGAAGGTCGCGCGGCATGTCGATCTAGCGGACCTCGTCGAGGTCGTGCAGCTGCCCACGCAATAGCCGTACGTCTTGGCGTCCCAGGGCCTCGACCGCCCGGTACGGCTCCCGCCCGCGTGTGAACCTGAGGATCCCCCGGCCTGTCGGAAGGGGTAGGCCCGGGGGGCGCATGCACAACGGCCTCTCGCCTGTGGATGTGGTATCAGCAATATGCTAATATGCGCATATGAGCGCTAAGACACTAGGCCAGCTGATCGCCGTCCGCCGCAAGGAGCGCGGTATCACGCAGACGCAACTCGCCGACAAGTTGGGCATCAATCAGTCGCGCATATCGCAGTACGAGAACGGCGAAAAGGTGCCGCACCAGTACATGGAGCACCTCGCCCAGATCCTGGATATCCGGCCCGAGGATTTCGTGGCCCACATTGCGGAGCTGTTCACAGCGACCGAGGCAGCCATTCTGCGGGATCCATTCCTCAGCCGTAAGGAACAGGATGCCCTGCTGAGCGCCTATGGCCATCTGACGGGGCGCACTTCTTTCGAGAGAGCGTCCTCGTACCGCAGCCTCGGCGAGCACTGGGAAGAGTCCAGGACCAAGAAGGAAACAGAGTGAAAGACGCCCCCGCCCTCCGAAAAGGGCGGGGGCCTTATGGTGATCCCCATGGCCGAAGCCGCGCCAGCGGCGCACTCGATCGGGGTAATCGAAGTCCGCGACCAGGCTGCAGGCCCCCAGGACGACGGCACGACCGCTCCTCATGCGATCATTGCCGTACCCTCGCCCCTTACTGAAGGACGTGCCCCATGGAAGACCAGGACCTCATACGCCGCGTGGCCGACCTTGAGGCCCAGGGATTCAAAAACCGAGCTATCGGTCACACGCTGGGCAGTGCCGGCATGCAGGAGAAGCCGGAGTGGATCATCGACTGGGAGGACGGCAAGCCTTCAATCGCTCTCTCACCCTCATCCGCACGCGCCACCGCGACGTTTATCAGTGGCCAAGCAAGGCGCCATGCCATCGAAGGATCGTGAAAGATGAGGTATCCAGGCTTCTCACAACAACTGACAGGTGACAATGAGAAGGGACGCGCAGTGAGACGGGATGTGGCCGAGACCTTGGCCGTGATCGAAGAAGTGATCAGGGACCGCGAAGCTCGCACCGACGGCGAGGAGTGGACTCTTCCATCTGCCCCGGTGCGCCTTTGCCCTCTCTGACCCATCCGGAAAGCCGAAGGGGACAATCATGGGCCGTCGCCTCCTGAACTGGACGACATCGTGGATCACGCTCCACCTGATAGCGGTCGCCATACTGCCGAAGACGCTATTAGCCGAGCAGAACTCATTCGACCCGCAGGCTTTCAGACCACACGAGCCGCCTGGCAACTTACTGCCACACGAAAAGAATTACATTGACGGTGCGAACGTACTGATCAAGTGGGTGATCCGGAAGGCCAGGAACCGACAGATCGGATTTATGCTCCTGGCATCAAGTTCCGGAGTAGCCGCTCTAGCAGTCACGTCGGCTTTGGCCCTGCAAGCACCGACTTGGGTACCCGCCGTGCTTGCATCCATCGCAGCCTTCGGACAGTTCTTACAGGCACTCACTCGTTTCCGCGAACAGGCCCTTGTCGGCCATCGCGAAGCGGTAGCTCTCCAGAAGTGCCTGAGGATCTTTCTCACCGATGCTGGCGAACTTAGCGAATGGGAGTTGCGGCGCCGATTTAAAGAATTCCGCGACGAATTTGAGCAGATCAAGCAAGAGCACGGTGACCAGATCTTCTCGATCAGAGGTCAGGAGCCGCCTGCGATCCCTAGCGCCCCGCGAGCATGACTGGGAAGGACCAACCCATGACCCGCAACGACATCCCGCACGGCCAGGCCCGCGTGCTCCTCACCTTCGGAGACCAGGCCGAGCTCGTCACCGCGCTCTACACCGCGGACGCCCCGCTGCGCGTGCCCGCGGCGCGGATCGCCGAGCAAGCCGGGCTGCCCGTGAACGAGCTGCCCGGCCGCCGCTTCACCGTCGCCAGCCTCACCCGAGACGACGCGGACGGCTTCACGCTGCTCGACGACCCCCGCGCCTGATCAGGCGAGCAGACCGCGTGGTGGCCATGCGGCGCGAGGTCGTGTCGGTCACGCAGTCGGCGTAGGCGTCCGGCCACCGCTCAGCCAGCCGCCGCAAATCGGCCTTCGCGCGAGACGACCTGTGTCAGCCGTGCCTTATCGCGAGAGCGAGGGTGAGCGGGGGCGAGACGCACTTCACCGGATGGGAACACATCCCAGGCAGGGCGCTCGCGGTGGCCAGCTGCGATGGTATCTTCATCAGCGGCCACCAGCCGAGGCTAGCAGCATCATCGCCCGCCGATACCGCACCGAGCCGGTGCTGCCCCGCCGCACGATCTCCTGCAGCTTCTGCCCTCCTGATCGGTCAGCCTGCGGACCCTGACCGGTTCTGCCACCGTGCCTCCTCGCGCCGATCGGACATGTCCTGCACATCCAACCGGCGCGGACGGCTACGCGCGAACCCGGTGATCATTTCCGGTCACAGCACTAGTCTCGATTTGGCGTGTATTCGAGATGTTTCTTCCATGCATCTGGAAGTTGGTTCTTAACCGCCGTCTGCCAGCGGTCGCGGAGGCTTGCGTTCCCCTCGACAGACCCATCCATAAAGGGAATGTCCCCATACGCCGGAACAACCCAGTGTCTGCCCTGACGACCCCGCGACACGAATAGGTACTCATGGTCGGGTGCCAGGAGGGCATCACCTTCCATGAGTGTTAGCGTGTTCGCATCCTCAAGGTAACCACCCTGCTGGACAACCGTAATTGCACCCGTGAGGTTTCCCTTGATATTGGATGTCACCTCAACAGACCATAGGGTGATCGGAAACTTACTGGAAGTACTGATGGCTTCTTGACCCGCCTTGGCCACTACCTTACCCGTGAACACATTGTCCGCCCAACCAGCAAGGACGCGATCATCACCCACGTCAAAGGCATGCCGAGGGTCGGCGTAGGTTACCAAGAAAGCGGGATCGCGATGAAGGAGCTGCATCACCAGAACTCCCACGATTGCACCGACGAACAGCGATGCCACGCTCAGCGTGATTGCAATTCGATTCGTGATCATCAGTTACACCAGAGATAGTTGTAGTCGGAGATTTTCTTGGCTGACCGGCGTATTGGTTGCGAATCCACTGGCTGCCATGAGTTGGCCGCTGTAACTATGCGCGAGACCCAACGCATGTCCGAACTCATGGGCCGCTACTAACTCGCTTGTCGAACTCACTGTACGGATCCATGTAGTACCGATTGAAATGATCTCGTCCGTCGAGATCGCGTGGTGACGGTATTCACCGTCCCAGCTCACCGCACTGTTTGTCTCGTCAGCCCAGAGGACATCCGCGCTCGTGAAAGGGCCGTCTTGAGCAATCGCGACGCAGCCACGATCCCAGACTGTATGCGCGTGAGCCATGGTTGCGTTGTAAACGGTATTGTCCCTGCCAGAGATTTCGCCACAGTCGACAGAACTGTAACCCAGAAGGTAGTGGGTGGCCGCGTAGGCAGCGGTTGTCACTCCCATGCATGATAGTAGTGTTGCAATACACACAACGAGGAGTGCTTTGGGTCTGGCTAATCGTTCGATTCGAATACAACTGATCATCAGTAGATTTCGCACGGTTTTGTCAAGAAAAATTCTTCGTAAACAAACAGCAAACCGAGCGTGCCATACGCGGGGTCTCGAAAGTTAAGCGGGTTATGTTCTCGCTTGATCACGCTTAGTGATCTCTTGCTGATCGCCTCTGTGACAGCGGGCCGAGCGGCTCGAACAACGCCCGCGTTGACCTTGCACGATTTCGGGCCGCATAATTCGCGGTAGAAGTATGTCAAAACCCGGTCTCGTGCCGGGTTTCGCGTATCTGGGTCAGTCCCACACGCCGATCACGCGCCATCCCTCGTGCCGGCGCACGAGCTCCAGGACCAGACCCTCGCGGGCCCTCGGCGCGCCCAGGAGCTCCTCGGCGACCCCGACCCGCTGGTCGGCTGACCGGGCCGCCATCGCCGGTTCGGGGTCAGGTTGAACCTGACCAGGGCTGTGGTCAGGTTCAACCTGACCCCCAATCCACGAACCGAATGCCGGAGGGCTGTGTGACCCCATCGAGGGCTCCTGACGTCATCGACGCACTCGTGAGCCTGTTCAACGCCGCCCCGATCCTGGCCGGGAAGGTCCTCGACGGGCCGACAGTCACGGCCAAACAGATGCGGGAGCTCGTGGTCGTCGGCTGGGACGGCGTCGACGACAGCGAAGGCCAGGCGGTGGACGCCACCCAGGACTGGGCGGGCCTGGGCGCGGGAGCCAAGGACGAGGTCCTCACGGTCACTTGCGCGGCGATCGCTGCCCGTGGTGACACCGACATCAAGGCCGCCCGCGACACCTGTTACCGGGTGCTGCTCGCCGCGGTGGAGAACCAGCTGCGGGCCAACAAGAGCCTCGGGTTGCCGCGCCGACCGTGGCCGCGCTAAACGTCGGCAACTGCTTCCAGAACCAGACCGACAAGGGCGCCGAGGTCCGCGTCGTCTTCAGCGTCGGCGTCAAGACCCGCATCTAGGAGGAGCACGTGGCGAGGCTGAAGCACATCTCCGGCGACGACCTGTACCTAGGCCGGACGGACGGGCCCATGGTGGCCGCGGGCGACGTCCTGCGGGTCGACGGCGACCTGATCGCCGAGCTCGCCGACGCCTACGTGATCGGGACCGCCGATGACGTGCTCGTCGATCCCGAGACCGGCCAGCCCGGGTTCGGTGGCGGGGCGAGGGCCTGGCCCAAGGCCACGTGGGAGCTGATCGCCGACGCCAAGCAGAAGAAGGAGTAGCCGATGTCCACCGGATCAGGTCTTGATGCGCAGTTCGGGTTCGCCCAGGAGACGACCGTGGGCACCCCGGTCACCGTGACGAAGTTCCTGGAGTTCGCGAAGGAAGGGATCAAGTTCGACCCCGGGTTCCTGGAGCCCACGACGCTGCGGGCCGGGCGCGTGTTCAAGCGGAACTCCCGGGTGACGCAGACCCGCAAGAGCGTGTCGGGTGACATCGAGCTGCCGGTCTCCTCCCGGGGGATGGGTGTGCTGTGGAAGCACGCCATCGGCAGCACCGCGACCCCGCTGCAGATCTCCACCACGACCGCGTACCGGCAGACGCACATCCCGATCGGCAAGTTCGGGCTTGGCCTGACGGTGCAGGTCGGCCGGCCGGAGCCGGGGACGGGCACGGTCCGGCCGTTCACCTTCACTGGCATCAAGGTCAGCGAGTGGGAGTTCAGCATCAGCGACGGCGACGTCGGGATGCTCAAGCTCAGCGCGGACGGGTGGGATGAGTCGACGGCGACAGCGCTGGCGCCGCCTCCTACACCTAGGCGAACCTGTTCAGCTTCGCCTCGACGACGCTGAAGCTGGGCGGCACCGCCTCGACCACGAGCGGCGTGATGTCCGTCACGGGCGGCACGGCGGTGGCGACGGTCGTCAAGGACATGTCGATCAAGATGTCGACGCCGCTCGCGACCGACCGGTACGGCATCGGCAACAACGGGATCAAGCGCGAGCAGCTGGAGAACAACATCCCCACTCTGACTGGGAAGTTCTCCGCCGAGTTCGCCAAGACGGAGCTGTACGACCCGTTCAAAAGCGGGCAGCTCGATCGCGATCGAGCTGGTCCTGGCCGGCGCGGCGATCGGCGCGTCCGGGTTCAACGACACCCTGTCGTTCATCCTCCCGGCGGCCAAGATCAAGACCGCGACGCCCACCGTGGACGGTCCCGACGTCGTCGCCATGGACGTCGAGTTCGAGGCCTACGACGACGAGGTCAACGCCCCAATTCAGGTCATGGTCATCAGCGCTGACACGACGCTGTGACCATCGACGTCCGAGTCACCGGCGCCCACCAGCTTTACGAGCTCAACCGGCGTCTCAAGGAGGCCGGCGAGCGGAAGCTGGTGACCGAGCTCCGCAAGGGCATCCGGACCGGGACCAAGCCCGCGGTGGCCGCCGCCAAAAGGGCCGTGCTGACGATCCCGGTCACGAACTCCCGCAGAGGCGGCCGGTCCGCCCGCCAGGCCCACGCCTACGCGCGGTCCAAGGTCAAGGACGAAGAGCGGCGCCGCGAGAAGGCCCGGCGCGGCGCCGGGCTCCGACGGACGATCGCGGGCGCAATCCGCACACAGATCCGGACCGGACCGAAGACGGCGGCCGTCCGGATCGACGTCGACCTGCGAAAGCTGCCGCCTGACCAGCGGAGCCTGCCCGCACATCTGGACTCCGCGGACGGCTGGTATCACACCCGACCTTCGACCACGACCCGTGGACGCACCAGCGCGCCCGTCGTCATCGGCCTGCCCTGCAGCGGCACGGGGGAACCCAACCCGCTCACCGAGGCCCGCGCCTGGCGGACCCACGTCGAGATCCACCGCCAGGTCCGCACCGAGCCGGCCGTCCCTGGCGCGACGGGTCTGCGCGTCGCCGGCCTCCCCTACCAGGTGTGGCAGACCGGCAGCCTGGTTGTGGTCGTTGTCAACGCGGCCCTGCCCCACCACTACGCCCGGGTCGCCCTCCGTGCCGCACTCGCGGCGATCCGCCCGCCCGATGGCATAGGCCGCTCCACGGGCTAGCGCCCGCTCCTCCGGCAACCACCGATGCTCAACGTACTCACGAACTGGCGGCCGACGGCCGGCGCCCGTAGGCGAGATTCCGATGTGGCTGAAGGCGGACCGGATCACGGTCCGCTTCTGCCCATCTCAAGCGCCTGCCATTCCATCCAGACTTCTTCGGGGTCAGTACGGATCAGGGAGACCAACAGCGGATTGACCACGGCCTGGCGAATCTTCGCCTCGCTCGCCTCGATTTTCGGGAGAAGGCGCTGCTCCAGCTTCGCCAGGCGGTGGACCGTCATTTCCCCCGTCTCTACGAGCTCTTCGCCTTCTTCGAGTTCGGTCTTCCATCGGGCTATCTGCGCGCGCTCTTCCGCAAGTCGGCTGTCGTCGCGCTTCACGGCGAAGAACTCTGCGGCGTCGGGGGCGGCCAGCGCTGCGATCAGGAGGCCCTCGATGTAGTCGTCGATCGGATCTTTCCGCAGGCCGAAATGGCCGCTCGCCTCGCATACGTACCGGAAGTGTCCCCTGGGATGTCTGCCTGCCCAGGTGGGCCCTGTGCACACGCGGCACCGGGCCAGGCCGGAGAGGAGGTGCTTGACCGCGCTATCGCGCTGCGTCCGCCGAGCCGGATCTCGCAGGATCGCCCCGGCCGCGTGGAACGCGTCCTCGTTGGTCTCGAACAGGGTCGGCCAGATCGCGCCCCCGATCACCTCGCCGCGGTGGACCCGCTTGCCGACGTATGCGGGGTTGGTGGCGATGGTCCGAATCGTGGCCCGAGTCCACTGTCCTCCGGTCGGCGACGGGACGCCGCGGTCGTTCAAGGACCGCGTCAGCGTGAGGACGCCCGTGGCCTTGGCTATCGAGGTGACGATCTCCCGCACGATGTCGGCCTGAGCCTCGTCGATCTCGACCCGCTCAAGATGGCCGCGCTCGTCGTAGACCCGGCGGTAGCCGTACAGGGGTGTCCTATGGGGCCGCCCGTCGAGGGCGTTGAATCGCAGCGTGCGCTGCACCCGTTCGGAGATGGCCTCGGCGTCGTCCTCGTCGCGGATCGCGTCGTAGGCCGTGGCTTGGCGATCTTCACGGTTGGACAGGTCATACACGCGGCCGTTGATGCACCACAGGACGCCGGCCTTCCAGCACGCGTCCCTCAGCCGCACGTACACCGCGAGGTCACGCTGGAGGCGGGACGACTCCCACGCCACGACGATGTTTCCCCGACGGGCCTCGATATCGGCGATGAGCCGCTCGAACTCCTCCCGCTCCTTCGTGGCGAAGCGGCTCGCTGACCGGTCGTCGTCGACGTACCGATCGACGATGATGGCGCGCTCGCGGTCGCACCAGGCTTCCTCTTCGGCGAGCTGCTCGGCGATGGACCGGCCGGCGCGCAGTCGCTTGCCGCGGTAGCTGGATTTGCGGGCGTACAGCAGGGCGAGAAGGTCCCGGGGAAGGCCGTACCCATCAGTATGGACTGAGATGTGGCTAAGGACTAGACAGCTCGGTGGGATTCCAGTCCTCCCCCTCACCGGTGTGCAGGACGTCGAGGTAGGACGCGTCCTGCGTGTGCACCGCCTTGGCGAGGCGCGGGTTCCGGTACAGCAGGGCCGCGCAGTCGAAGGGCGCGAACAGCCACTTGTGCGGGTCGACGACGAAGGAGTCCGCGTGCTCGACGCCGTCGTACAGCCCCCGCACCGAAGGGGCGAACAACCCGGCTCCGCCGTACGCGCCGTCCACGTGGAACCACAGGTCGCGCTCCCGGGCGACCTCGGCGACGCCGGCCAGGTCGTCGATGATGCCCGCGTTCGTGGTGCCGCACGTCGGGCGATCACGCCGCCCGCCTCGTCGCCCTCCAGCGCCGCGCGGAGGGCCTCGCCGGTGGGGCGGTGATCGCTCGTCTTCACGACCAGCGGGTCCACGCCGATGATGCTGAGCGTGTTCGTGATCGAGGAGTGCGCCTGGTCGCTCACCGCGACGCGCGGCCTCCGCGCCGTATGGCGGGCCGTGTCACGCGCGACGACCAGGGCGGACAGGTCGGCGGCGCTCCCGCCGGAGACGAAGCAGCCGCCCGCCGTGCCGGGCATGCCCGCCTTGTCGGCGATCAGGCGCAGCACCTGGTTCTCCGCGGCGATCGCCCCGGAGGCCTCCAGCCAGGAGATGCCCTGCAACGAGGCGCAGGAGACGACCATGTCGAAGAGCAGCGCGGCCTTGGTCGGCGCGGCGGGGATGAACGACAGGAACCGCGGGCTGTCGGCCGAGATGACCGAAGCACCTTGGCCGGATCGTTCCCCTCGGCGTTGATCAGGCCGGCGAGCGCTATGTCCAGCTTGTCCTTGACGCCGGGGTGGTCCAGCGGGACGGGATCCATGGCCAGCCGGTCCCTCATGTAGGAGAAGACCAGATCGGTGAGCCGCTCGTCGTAGTCGTGCACCGGCCAAGTATGGGTAGAAAACGGGCAAAACCGGTAAATAGCCCCACTGGGGCACGTGGCAGGCCGTATGGACGCGGCGCTTTCTGTCGGTGGCCCGATGCATGATGGGCGGGTGAGCGCGCTCGACAGCTTCAGCCCAGTGACCGGGGAGTGGTTCACCGGCGCCTTCGCCGCGCCCACGGCCGCGCAGGAGGGCGCGTGGTCGTCCATCGCCCGCGGCGAGAACACGCTGGTGGTCGCTCCCACCGGTTCGGGCAAGACCCTGGCCGCCTTCCTGTGGGCGATCGACCGCCTGGCCGTCGAGCACGCCGCGTCTCCTGTCGTGGCCGGCGGCCCGGCGGGGAGGGGCGGGCGGAAGGCCGCGGAGCGCGAGCGGCTGTGCCGGGTGCTGTACGTCTCCCCCCTCAAGGCGCTGGCGGTCGACGTCGAGCGCAACCTGCGCGCGCCGCTCACCGGCATCAAGCAGACCGCGCGGCGGATGGGCCTGCCCGCGCCGGAGATCTCGGTGGCCATCCGGTCCGGCGACACCACGGCCGAGGACCGCCGCCGATTCGCCGCCAGGCCGTCCGACATCCTGATCACCACGCCCGAGTCGCTGTTCCTGATTCTCACGTCCCAGGCGCGGGAGGCGCTCCGCGGCGTCGAGACGGTGATCATCGACGAGGTCCACGCGGTCGCCGCCACCAAACGGGGCGCCCACCTGGCGCTGAGCCTGGAGCGGCTCGACGCCCTGCTGCCGGAGCCGGCCCAGCGCATCGGGCTGTCCGCCACGGTCCGGCCGGTCAGCGAGGTGGCCACCTTCCTCGGCGGCTCCCGCCCGGCCACCGTGGTGCAGCCTCCGTCGGAGAAGGTCATCGAGGTCGACGTCGTCGTCCCGGTGGAGGACATGACCGAGCTGGCCCCGCCCGCCCCCGGTTCGGACGGCGAGCCCTCCGAGCACCGGCGGAGCATCTGGCCGCATGTGGAGGAGCACCTGCTCGACCTCATCGAGGCGCACCGGTCCACCATCGTCTTCGCCAACTCCCGCCGTCTGTCGGAACGGCTGTGCACACGCCTCAACGAGCTCGCCTGGGAGCGCCGCTCGGCCCCCGGCGCGGGCCCCGCCACTCCCGAGGCCGACCCTGCGCACTGGTCGGCGGCCCTCGACGACCTGCGCGACCAGTGGTCCGGCGGCCGGAGCGGCACGGAGGGGCCGCCGCGGATGCCGGCCGAGACGATGGCGCAGGCAGGGGCCTCGGGCGGAGCGCTACCGGAGATCGTGCGGGCGCACCACGGGTCGGTCTCCAAGGAGGAGCGGTCCCACATCGAGGAGGCGCTGAAGTCGGGCCGCCTCCCCGCCGTGGTCGCCACGTCAAGCCTGGAGCTGGGCATCGACATGGGCATGGTCGATCTGGTGGCCTGCGTCGAGGCGCCGCCGAGCGTGGCGAGCGGGCTCCAGCGCATCGGCCGGGCGGGGCACCAGGTCGGCGCCGTCTCCCGCGGCGTGATCTTCCCCAAGTATCGCGGCGACCTCGTCCAGACCGCCGTCGTGGCCGAACGCATGAAGACCGGCCAGATCGAGGAGCTCCGCTACCCTCGCAACCCCCTCGACGTGCTCGCGCAGCAGATCGTGGCGATGACCGCGCTCGACGAGTGGACCGTCGACTCCCTGGAGGCCGTCGTCCGGAAGGCCGCGCCGTACGCCGCGCTGCCGCGCACCGCCCTGGAGGCGACGCTGGACATGCTCGCCGGGCGATACCCGAGCGAGGAGTTCGCCGAGCTACGGCCGCGGATCGTGTGGGACCGGGTGACGGGCACGCTCCAGGGCCGCCCCGGCGCGCAGCGGCTGGCGGTGACCAACGGCGGCACGATCCCCGACCGCGGCCTGTTCGGCGTCTTCCTCGTGGGAGACAAGTCATCGCGGGTCGGCGAGCTGGACGAGGAGATGGTCTACGAGTCGCGGGTGGGCGACGTGTTCGTGCTGGGCGCCTCGTCCTGGCGGATCGAGGACATCACCGCCGACCGCGTGCTCGTCTCCCCCGCCCCCGGGCAGCCGGGCAAGCTGCCGTTCTGGCACGGCGACGCTCCGGGCCGGCCCGCGGAGCTGGGCCGCGCCATCGGGGCGTTCCTCCGCGAGCTGTCCACCTCGGGCACGACGGACGCCCTCCGCGCGGCGGGGCTCGACGAGTTCGCCACCGGCAACCTCGTCTCCTACCTGGCCGAACAGCGGGAGGCGACGGGTTACGTGCCGGACGACCGCACGCTCGTCGTGGAGCGCTTCCACGACGAGCTGGGCGACTGGCGCGTGGTGATCCACTCGCCGTACGGCGCGCGGGTGCACGCCCCGTGGGCGCTGGCGATCGGCCGGCGGCTGCGCGAGCGGTACGGCGTGGACGTGCAGGCCGTCCACTCCGACGACGGCATCGTGCTGCGCATCCCCGACACGCTCGACGAGGCGCCGACCGACGTGGCGGCCTTCGACGCGGAGGAGATCGAGCAGATCGTCACCGAAGAGCTCGGAGGGTCGGCGATGTTCGCGGCGCGCTTCCGCGAGTGCGCCGGCCGCTCCCTCCTGCTCCCACGCCGCACCCCCGGGAAGCGGACCCCGCTGTGGCAGCAGCGCCAGCGTGCCGCCCACCTGCTCGGCGTGGCCAGCAAGTACGCCGCGTTCCCCGTCGTCCTGGAGACCATGCGCGAGTGCCTGCAGGACGTCTTCGACGTGCCGGGCCTGGTCCAGCTCATGCGGGACATCTCGGCCCGCCGGGTGCGCGTCGTCGAGGTGGAGACCTCCCAGGCGTCCCCGTTCGCGGCCTCGCTGCTGTTCAACTACATCGGCGCATTCATGTACGAGGGCGACGCGCCGCTGGCGGAGCGCAGGGCGCAGGCCCTGACCCTCGACACGGCGCTCCTCGCCGAGCTGCTCGGCCAGGCGGACCTGCGCGAGCTGCTCGACCCCGACGTGATCGCGGAGGCCGAGCGGGAGCTCGCCCGGCTGGACCGGCCGCTCCGCGACGCCGAGGACCTCGCCGACCTGCTCCGTTCCCACGGCCCCTTACTGGCCGAGGACGTCTCGATCCGCGAGGGCGACCCGGCCTGGCTCGCCGATCTGGAGAGAGCCCGCCGGGCGATCCGGGTGCGCGTCGCCGGCCACGAGCAGTGGGCGGCGGTCGAGGACGCCTGGCGGCTCCGCGACGCCCTGGGAGCGCCGCTCCCGGTGGGCGTTCCCCAGGAGTTCCTGGAGGCCCCGCCCACCGGCGGCATGAGTAGCAGGGGTGGCACGAGTAGCACGGGTGGCTCCGCGCGGCAGGTGCCCGCGCCCGATCCGCTGGGTGACCTCGTGGCCCGCCACGCGCGCACGCGCGGGCCGTTCTCGTCCGGTACGGCCGCGGCCCGCTTCGGCATGGGCGTCGCCGTGATCGACGACGCGCTCCGCCGCCTGGCCGCCTCCGGGAGGGTCGTCTCCGGCGAGTTCCGGCCCGGCGGGCGCGGCGAGGAGTGGTGCGACGCGGGCGTGCTCCGCCTGCTCCGCCGCAGGTCGCTGGCCCGGCTCCGCAAGGAGGTCGAGCCCGTCCCGCCCGAGGTGCTGGCCGCCTTCCTCCCGGTGTGGCACGGCATCGCGCCGGGGGGCCGTGCGTCCGGCGGCGGGTCCGCGCGGTCGATGGACGCCCTGATCAGCGCGATCGAGCGGCTTCAGGGGGCGGCGATCCCGGCTTCGGCGCTCGAAACCCTGGTGCTGCCGAGCCGGGTGCCCGGCTACTCCCCCGCGCTGCTCGACGAGCTCACGGCGTCGGGCGAGGTCATCTGGGCGGGCCAGGGATCGCTGCCGGGCGGGGACGGCTGGGTCTCGCTCTACTTCGCCGACACCGCTCCCCTGCTGATGCACCCGCCGGCCGAGATCACCATGACACCGCTGCACGAGCAGGTGCTGGAGATCCTGAGCGGAGGCGGGGCGCTGTTCTTCCGGGAGCTGTCCAACCGGCTCGCCATGCTGGACGACACGGTGCTGGCGGCGGCCTTGTGGGATCTGGTCTGGTCGGGCCGGATCACCGGCGACACCCTCGCTCCCCTCCGGTCCACCCTGGGCACCGGGCGTCCCGCCCATCGGGCTCCCGCGACCCGGCGCCGCCGTGCCGTATTGCCGACGAGGAGCGGCCCGCCGACGGTGAGCGGGCGATGGTGGCTGCTGCCCTCTCCGGCCGAGGACGGCACGCAGCGGGCCCACGCTCAGGCGGAGGTGCTGCTCGAACGGCACGGCGTGCTGACCAGGGGCGGCGTCACCGCCGAGCGGCTTCCCGGTGGCTTCTCCTCGGTCTACCAGGTGCTGCGGGCCTACGAGGAGAGCGGCCGCTGCCGCCGTGGCTACTTCGTGGAGGGCCTCGGAGGAGCCCAGTTCGCCCTGCCGGGGGCGGTCGACCGGATGCGCGCCATGTCATCGGCGTCGTCGACCACCCCGGCGCCCGAGGAGGACCTGTGGACGACCCCATCGACCCCATCGGCCCCCTCGCCCCGGCGAACCATCGTCCTGGCCGCCGCAGATCCCGCCAACCCGTACGGCGCGGCCCTGCCGTGGCCGGACCGGGCCGACGACGTCACCCACAAGCCGGGCCGCAAGGCCGGGGCGCTCGTGGTGCTGGTGGAGGGCCGCCTCGTGCTCTACGTCGAACGTGGCGGCAGGACCCTGCTGTCCTTCGGGGCCGAGGAGGACCTGCGGCCCGCTGTGGACGCCCTGGCACTCGCCGTACGGGAAGGCGCGCTGGGCAAGCTCACCGTCGAACGCGCCGATGGGGCCTCCATCGCGAACTCCCCGCTCGCCGTGGCCCTCGAAGCCGCCGGCTTCCACCCCACCCCGCGCGGCCTCCGCATCCGCGCCTAGCAGGGCCTAAGCAGAGCGCTGAGCAGCTGACCCGGCGCGTCAGTCTTGAGGGCCGGTTCGGGGGGCGGCGGACAGCAGGGTGAGCGCGGCCTGGCGGGCGTGCTCACCCGCGGCGGCCGGGTCGTGATGTGCGGCGACGACGGTCGCCCCCTCGACCAGCATGAGCAGCTGCCGACCCAGAACGTGCGGATCGGCGGCTCCGGCGCGGCGGGCGATGCCGGTCAGCAGTTCGAGGTAGCGGTCCAGGTGCCGCGCGGTGATCGCGCGCACGGGGTCGACATGGTGCTGGGCGGCCGCGTTCAGCATCGCGCAGCCGCGGAAGACCGGGTCGTCGTACCACTGCTGGAGGGCGTCGAACAGCGCTGCGAGCTGGTCGCGGGGGTCGTCACCGGCGGCCGCGGCGGCCTCTGCCAGCCAGCTCGTCACCCGCTCGCTGCGCGCTTCCAGCATGGCCTCCACGAGGCCGTCCTTGCTGCCGAAGTGCCGGTAGAGCGTCTCCTTGGACACCCCGATGGAGGCGCACAGCTCGGCGACGCCGATGCCGTCGAGCCCGCGCTCGTACAGCACCGGGGTGACCGCCTCCATCATGGCGGCGCGAGTGCGCTCCGGGTCGATCGTCGAGCCCTTGGGAACTGGCATGCCACAGATCGTACCGTTCGGTTCGTTCTGCTGCTAGCATCCGAGTTCGTACCGATCGGTTCGACCTTTGGGGGCTGCCATGCCAGACTTCGTCGCCTCGCCGCGCGACCGGGGTGTCCCGGTCCGGAATGCGGCTGGCCGCGGCGGCTCCCAGTGGCGGGACCGATGACGCGGACGGCACCCCGGACGGCATGGCAGGCGGGATGGCAGGCGGCCCCGCTGGCGCTCGGCACCGCTTCGGCGCTCGGGCTCGCGCGCTTCGCCTACGGGCTGCTCCTGCCGGCCATGCGCGACGACCTGCACTGGACCCTGACCGAGGCCGGGGCGATGAGCGCCGCCAACGGGATGGGCTACCTCCTCGGCGCGCTGGTGACAGCCGTGCTCGTCCGCCGCTGGGGCACGGCCTCCGTCTTCCGCGGGGGGATGGCGCTCACGGCCGTGTCGCTGGCCGCCACCGCCGTGAGCGACGATTATCCGGCGCTGCTGGCCGCGCGGGCCGCTGCCGGGTCGGCGGGGGCGGCGGTGTTCGTCGCCGGCGGGGTGATCGCCTCGCGTGTCGCCGCCCGCGCCGCCTCAGGCGCGCCCATCACGGTGTACTTCGCGGGCACCGGGCTGGGGATCGTCTTCAGCGGCGCGACCATCCCGGCACTGGGAGAGCACTGGCGTCTGGCCTGGGTCGGCCTGGCCGTCGCCGCCGCGCTGGCAACGGTGGCGAGCTGGACCGCCGCGCATACGGACAGGGACGCTCAGGCCGCGACGGCCGGCCGGGTCCGCGTGCGCCCGCTCTGGGGAACCGCCGTGGCCTACCTACTGTTCGCCGCCGGATACATCACCTACATCACGTTCCTGTCCGCCTACCTCGACGACCGGCACGCGCCGCCCGCGCAGGTGGTGCTCACCTGGACGGCGCTGGGCCTGGCCGTCGTGGCGGCGCCCGCGCTGTGGAACCGCCCGACCGCCGAGTGGCCCGGCACCCGCACCCTGTCCACCCTGCTCGCCGTCCTCGGCGGCGGCGCGGCCCTGGCACTGGCGGCGCCGGCACCACCGGTCATCCTCGCCTCAGCGCTCGTCTACGGGGCGACGTTCATGGGCGTTCCCGCCGCCGTCACCGCCCTCATCAAGGGCAACACCCCGCCGGCGGACTGGACCGCCACACTGGCGGCCTTCACCACGCTGTTCGCGGCCGGCCAGACCGTCGGCCCGTGGATCGCCGGCATCGTCGCCGATGAGACCTCGACCGAGGCCACGCTGGTGTGGACCGCGGCCCTGTGCGCCGTGGCGGCTGTGGTCGCCGCGACGGCCGGCCGTACTCGCCCCTCTGCCTCGGACCAGGACGCGGACCAGGACGCGGACCAGATACAAGCCCAGCAACGATAGGGAGCACGATTGTGGCGACTTTTGTCCTCATCCCCGGCATGTGTCATGGCGGCTGGTGTTTCGAGGAGCTCACCCAGCGGCTACGCGACCAGGGGCACCGCGCCTACCCGCTGACGTTGACCGGGCTCAGCGAGCGCAGCCATCTGCTGCACGGCGGAGTGAACCTCGACACGCACATCCAGGACGTGACCGGCGTGCTCGCGGCCGAGAACATCCAGAACGCGGTGCTGGTCGGCCACAGCTATGGGGGCATGGTGATCACCGGGGTCGCCGACCGCGCGCCCGGACGGGTGGACTCCCTGGTGTACCTGGACGCGGTGGTGCCGGAGCACGGCGACTCCTGCTGGACCCTGGTCTCGGATCAGGAGCGGCGATGGTACGTGGACGTGGTGGAGACCGGCTACGCGGTGCGGACGCTGCCGTTCTTCGACGCGCGGGCCACGCCCCACCCGCTGGCCTCGCTGCTCCAGCCGCTCCGGCTCACCGGCGACCTCGCGCACATCCGCCGCAGGGACTACGTGTACGCGGCGGGGTGGGTCGGCCCGTCCCCGTTCACCCCAGTCTACGAACGGCTGCGCGAGGACCCCTCCTGGACGACGCACGCGCTGGCCGGCGGGCACAACCTCATGCGGGACGCGCCGGAGGGCCTGGTGGAGATCCTGCGTGAGGTCGTTGAATCATGAAAGCGGACCAATGGAAGCACCGCCACGGCCTTGAGACGATCTATGGTGGAGTCCGAGCGCACAGGAGGCAGGCATGGGCTGGATGGCCGCCAACATTCCTGATCAATCCGGCAAGACCGCGATCGTGACCGGAGCCAACAGCGGCATCGGCATGATCACGGCTGGAGAGCTGGCCAGGCGGGGCGCCCGCGTGGTCGTCGCCTGCCGCGACACGGCCAAGGGGAACGACGCGGCGGCGCGGATGCGCAAGGCCGCGCCCTCGGCCGACATCCGGGTGGTCCGGCTCGACCTCGCCGATCTCTCCTCCGTGCGGGAGTTCGCCGCGACGTTCTCCGGGGACTCCGAGAACGCCGTCGACATTCTCGTGAACAATGCGGGCGTGATGGCCCTGCCGTACCGGGTGACGGCGGACGGGTTCGAGATGCAGTTCGGCACGAACCATCTGGGCCACTTCGCGTTGACCGGGCTGCTCCTGCCCGCCCTGCTGCGGAGCCCCGCACCGCGCGTGGTGACGGTGGGCAGCAACCTGCACAAAGCAGGGCGGATCGACTTCGACGACCTGCAGGGTCACCGCCGCTACCGGAAATGGCGGGCCTATGCCCAGTCGAAGCTGGCCAACCTGCTGTTCATGTACGAGCTCGACCGCCGGGCCTCGGGCACGTCCCTGGTCAGCGTGGCCGCGCATCCCGGCTACGCGGCCACGAACCTCACGAGCGCCGGCCCCGCGATGACCGAGAACAAGCTGGAGGGGCTGGTCAACCGGCTGGGGAACGTCCTGCTGGCCCAGAGCGCCGAGATGGGCGCCCTGCCCCTCCTCTACGCGGCGACGGTGCCCGGCATCCGTCGCGCGAGCTATGTCGGCCCGGACGGCTTCCTGGAGCAGCGGGGCTATCCCACGATCGTCGACACGGCGGCCGCCGCCCGCGACGAGGACGTCGCCCGCCGTCTCTGGGACGTCTCCGAAAGGCTCACCGGAGTCCGGTACGCCTTCCCGGCATGACGACTACGCGCTGAAGACCTCGGCTGGGGACTCCAGCCTGGTCTTGAGTGCCCGGAGGAACAGGCCCGCGTCCCGCCCGTTGATGAGGCGGTGGTCGTAGCTCAGGCCGATGTTGGCCACGCTCCGGCTGACCACCTGGCCCCCTTCGAGCTGGAGCACCGCCTGCGGCGAGGTCACCGCGAGGGCGCACACGTGGCCCGGGAAGATCAGCGGGATGGCGAGCGTCACGTCGCCGTCGTGGTGCAGGGTGACGGCGATGTTGGCCCCGGCCAGGTCGTCCTCGCGGAAGTCCCCGGTGAGGGCGGCCAGCCGATACTCCATCAGGCGGCTCGCGATCTCCTTGATCGACCTCCGCCCGGCGTCGTGGATGACCGGGACGTAGAGGCCCGCTCCGGTGTCGATCGTCACGCCGACGTGGGGAGCCTCCGCCAGCCTGGCCGACTCCTGGTCCACCAGTGTGGCGTAGAACAGCGGGAACTCCTCGTGCATCCGCGCCACCGCGTGCGTCACGAGCTCCGGCAGGCCGACCGGCCGCCTGACCTCCCGGGTCAGCCGCCCCGCCAGCTCCAGCGCAGCGCCGACGTCCGTCTTCACCACCGTGTACGCCGTCGGGATGATCTCATGCGAGGTGCGCACGGCCCTCGCCACCGCGCGCTGCACTCGGGACAGCTCGTACAGCAGGCCGGGGGCGGGCGTGGCCCCCTCGACCGAGCCCTCCGGGCGCGTGCTCGCTTCGGAACGGCCCGCGGCGAGCCGTTCGATGTCCGCGCGGCGGACGACGGACACGCCGAGGGCGCGCACCTCCGCCAGGTCGATGCCCAGCTCGTCGATCAACGCCTGCGCGGGCGCGGTGATCAGCGGCTCAGCGCCGGACGCGCCGTCCCCCGCCGCACCATCCCGAGCCCCGGCCTGCGAACCGGGCCGGGCCTCCTCGCTCGTGCCGGGCCGGGCCTCGTCGCTCGTCAGGCGGGCGATGAGCGCGCCGGGCGGGCAGTCGGCGTTCAGCGGGAGGGCCTGCCAGAGAAAGCCGTCCTCCTCGCTGACCAGCTCCTCCGTCGCCTTGGACGTCTCCAGCACCGCGACGGGGTCGCCGGCCTTGATCTGCTGGCCGTCCTCGACGAGCCATTCGATCAGAACATATGAGGTGTCGTTGTTGTTGAGCTTCGGCACCCGGATATCAGTCACGCAGGGCCTCCAGCACCGCGTCATGAATCGTGGACTCCTGCACGAGCACCCGCCGCTCCAGATGAGCGGCGGTGGGGATCACGCTGTCGGCGGAGTGGACGAGCGTCACCGGCCGCCGGAGGTCCTTCCACATGAGCCGGTGGATCCGCTGGGCCACCTCGCTCCCCCAGGTGCCGCCCGCGGTCCCCTCCTCCGCGACCAGTACGGCTCTCGCTCCCCGGAGAGCGGGCAGCAGCGGCTCGGCGTCGAATGGGTAGAGCCGCGAGGGGACGAGCAGGCAGCACGTCACCTCTTGCTCCAGAAGGAGCGTCCGCATGGCCCGGACCGCCCGGTCGACCATCCCGCCGGGGGCGATGATCACGCAGTCGGCCGCCGACGGTTCGTCGAGGAAGACCCGGGCGACATCGGTCTCCGGCACGAAGTCGTGCCGGAACAGGTCGCCGACGTCGTGCATGCGCCGGGTGTAGAGGACCTTGTCCTCGAAGAACACGGACGGCCCGCCCGACGCCAGCATGGCGGCGAGCACGGCCTGGTTGTCGTGGAGCGGCGACATCTCGTAGACCGACAGCCCCGGCACGCCGATGAAGTGCTTCTGCATGCTCTGACTGTGGGTCGGGCCGTAGCCGCGGCCACCCCCGGTGGGGCACCGGACGACCATCCGCATCGGGACGTGCGAGCCGTACATCGAGACCGACTTGGCGGCGAAGTTGACGATCTGGTCGAAGGCGAGCGCCACGAAGTCGCCGAACATGATCTCGACGACGGCGGCGTCCCCGCACAGGGCGAGCCCGGCTGCGAGGCCGGTGATGCCCGACTCGCTGATGGGCGTGCCGAGCACCCGGTCGGGAAACCTGCTGGACAACCCCTTGGTGATCTTGAAGGCGCCGCCGTAGGGGTCGAGGATGTCCTCGCCGATCACGTACGCCGACGGGTCGGCCTCCAGCAGACCGTGCAGGGCGGCGTTGAGGTTCTCCGCTACGCGCACGGGTCCCACCTCGATGGGGGACGCGCGGAGACGTCCTGGACGATCGCCGCGACGCGGGCGCGCTGGGCCTCGTCCGCGCGGGCGAACTGCTCGGGATGGGCCACGGCGTAGAGGCCGTACCAGTCGCGGGCCCGCGCGTGCTCGACGACCTCGGGAGGACGGGTGTCGTCACCCTTGCTGTGCGGCCCCAGCCGATGGGTGACGAACTCGACGACCAGCGGCCGGCCTTCGAACCGCACCTCCGCCACGAGCGGCGCGAGCTCGTGCCTGATCGCGTTGACATCGGAGGTCTCGATGCCGTGGTGACGCACGCCGAACGCCTGGGCGCGGGAGCGCACGGTCCCGGCCATCTGGCGAGCGGTGGGCGTGGACTGCGCGATCCCGTTGTGCTCGACGACGACCAGCAGTGGCAGCCGCCAGAGCGAGGCCAGGTTCAGCGCCTCGTAGACGGCGCCCTCCCCCCAGGTGCCGTCGCCGATGTAGACGCAGGCCAGGGCGCCGGGCGCGGTGCGCTTCAGGTGCAGCGCGGCTCCGGTGGCCACGGGCAGGCTCTCGCCCTGGACGCCGGTGGACACATAGCGGTCCCGGAGGATGTGCTGGCTGCCGCCCACCCCGCGGCAGACGGCCCCCTCCCGCCCCATGATCTCGGCGAGCAGCCCCTCCGGGTCGTCGAACCTCGCGAGGTAGTGGCCGTGCCCACGGTGGTTGCTGAACACGTAGTCCGTCTCCCCGAGCAGCCGCCGGAGCGCGACGGGGATGTACTCCTGGCCCACGCAGGTGTGGGTCGTGCCGTTGAGCTCGCCCCGGCCGAAGAGGTCGAGCAGCGCGAGCTCGAAGTGCCTGATCAGGAGCAGCAGGTCGAGGTCGTCGTCGGCCGCCCGAGGGGGCCGGACGAGTGTAGCGGCCGGCTCCGTCACCGGCGGCTGCCCGCCACATCGGGCCGTCCGGCCTCCGCCGAGTCGCCGATCGACTCGAGGACCCCGGCGATCGTGGGGGTGTCGAAGAACACGTCGAGCGGCACCTCGATGCCGAGGCGCTTGCGCATGCGGGCGATGATCTGCGTGATGGTCAGCGAGTGACCGCCCAGGTCGAAGAGGTCCTCCTCGTCACCGATCTCGTCGATGCCGAGCACCTCCTGCCAGATGGCCCTGATCTCGTCGGCGAGGCTCGCCGGTTCCGTACGGCCTGCCGCGATCTCGCCGAGCACGGTGTCCGGATTTTTCATGATTGCGGTGAGGTCCTTCGCTATTTGGGTCACAAGGACGCTTGAGCTGTACTGCATGATCACGGTGAGGCCGTCGGGGCCGTCGACCGCTTGGAGGTGCAGAGCACTTCGGACCGCGTGGTTGAAGACCGTCCAGTCCACGGTGGCGTCCAGCTCGGCGAACCCGGGATCCGCCCGCCGCTTGCGGTAGCTCACCGAGACGGGGGCCAGTGCCGTACGAGGCCGGAGTCCCCGGACGGCGCGGGCGAGCGGCACCGGGCGGAACCGGTACATCTCCCGGAGGTCCCCATGGAGCCGGACGGCTAGGGCGGCGACCGTCATGCCGGGACAGGGCGTGGACGACACGGGAAGCTCGTTGACGAACAGCCCGATGTGGTCGCGGACCTCGGGCGTCCGGGTGGACACGTCGATCGCGCAGACCGGCTCGGCGTTGCCGTATGCGAACAGAAGCGCGTGGACGGACGCCAGGAACACCTCGAAACGGGAGGCGCCGGGCACGTCGGGCAGCTCCGCCCGGTAGGTGTGCACGAACCCCTCGGCGGCTCCGCGCGAGGGGGCGCCGGACAGTCCCGGCAGCGCGACCTCGCCCGGCTCCCGCCAGTGCTCGCGCCAGTAGTCACGGGCCGCGTCGAGGTCGGCGGCCACCCGGTCGCGCTCCGCCTCGGCGTGCGCGGCGTACGAGACGGGCAGGCGGACGATCGGGACGCCGTTGTAGAAGGCGGCCAGGTCCCGGACCAGCACGTCTTTCGACTCGCCGTCGAAGACGAGGTGATGGGCCACGAAGATCAGAACGTGACGGGTGGGCGAGACGCGGACCAGCGTGATCCGGGCGAGCGGTCCCCGCTCGACGTCGAACGGCCGCAGGGTCTCCTCGCGCACCAGCTCGTCGAGGTCGCCGGCGACCGTCACCCTGATCGGCGGGCGGGCGCCGGGGACCTCGACCAGGATGCCGTCGCGCTCCTCGATCGCGCTCGACAGGACGGGATGCCGCCGGATCAGCGCCTCGCACGCCTGGATCAGCGCGCAGGGGTCGAGCGGGCCGTCGAGGGTGATGAGCAACGGCATGTGGTACGCGGAGCCCGCGCGGCCCATCCGCTCGGTGATCCACATCCCCACCTGGGCGAACGACACCTGAGCGGGGCCGGCCTGGGGCCCGGCGCTCATGACTGTGCTCCCGTCCGTGCTCCCGAGCCTGCCCGCAGCGCGCGCTTGTCCACCTTGCCGCCGTGGTTCCTCGGAAGAACGTCCATCGTGACGATCTCGGCGGGGATCTCGTGCCGGGCCAGCAGGTCGCCCAGGAAGGCCCTGAGCTCCGCGTGGGACACCTCGGCCCGCAGCACGACGGCCGCCGCGACAGCCGTGCCGAGCACGGGGTGCGGAACGCCGTAGGCCGCCGCCTCGATCACGGCGGGATGCCGGTGCAGCGCGTCCTCGACCTTCAGCGTGGAGACCTTGAACGCGCCCGACTTCACGACGTCGCTCTCCCGGTCGACCAGGTAGAGGTAGCCGTCCTCGTCGAGGTAGCCGAGGTCGCCCATCCGGATCCAGCCCTCCCGGAAGACGTCGGATCCGGGGTCGTTGTAGTAGGAGCGGGGCGCGGCCGGAGAGCGCATCCAGACCTCGCCGATCTCACCGGGAGGGACGGCCTCGCGCTCGGACGACCAGATCCGGACGCCGCCGCCCGCCGCGGCCCTGCCCACGGATCCGGGACGGTCCGGATCGAAGATCATGATCGTCTGCGCCGGGGCCGCCTCGGTCGAGGTGTAGTAGTTGGTGATCGTCGCGTTGGGGAACATCTCGGTGAGCCCCGTCGCGACCGCCGACGGCAGCGGCGCGGCGGCCGAGCCGAGCAGCAACACGCTGGACAGGTCGTAGCTCACCCGGTTGCCGAGCAGCTCGATGGCCATCGCCGGCACGACGAAGACCGTTCCAGCCTGATATTTCTCGATGAGTCCGGCGAAACGGCCGGGCGTGAAGCGGGGCAACGTCACCACGGCCGGATGCGCGTTCAGCGCGTTGAACAGCATCATCTGCCCGGCGTTGGTGCCGATCGGGAAGGCGTGCACGAGGTGCCGGGAGTGGGCGAACGCCCTGCGCCGCGGCTGCCGCTGCGCGCCGAAGGCCAGGTTGGCGTGCGTGGCGGCGACGCCCTTGGCCCTGCCGGTGGTCCCGGAGGTGTAGAGGATCTGTGCCACGTCGCCCGGACCGAGCGCCACCCCGGGCGCCTCCGATGAACCTCTCACAAGCTCGTGCAGGTCGGTGAGGATGAGAGACGTCGAGCAGTGCGAGGCGATCTGGCCGATCTCCGCGGGTGGCATCCGGTCGGAGAGCGGCACGGCCACCGCGCCGGCCTTGAGCACGCCGAGGAACGCGACGGCGTAGTCCATCCAGGCCGCGCCGGGGAAGACCAGCCCCACCCGGTCGCCATGGCCGACGCCGCGGGCGAGCAGCGCGTTGGCGACGGCGTTCGACCGCTCGTCCCACTCTCCGAAGGTGAGCTCCCCGGACCCGTGCACGATCACGGCGACGCCACCCGGCTCGGCGGCGGCACGGGCCGCCAGGAGGTCGGGAAGCGTCGGCACCTCGAGCGCGGTTCTCATTATGTCCCCGATAGATCGGACGAATTGCGCCCGGCCAGCGGGCCGGGACCCGGCTTACTGAAAAGATTCTTTCCAGTTAGGTCGAGGCCAGTCTGGCATGCCGGGCGGACCGCGGACAAGGGGTTGCGGTCAGTCGGCGGTAGGCACTCCCGTTGATCGGCAGGGGTTGTGAGCCGGGCCGGGAAGTGCCAGACTAGCGACGACCTCTAATTGCAAAGATTCTTTCCAGTTAGTCTTGCCGGGGCGCCTACCCCCGGCTATTTGGGCTGCATTCATCCGACCACTTGGGGGCTCGCGCCGGTGGAGATGCTTGCCATCTCAGAGATCCCGCTTTCCCTCGGACAGGAACGGCTCTGGTTCCTGCACGAGCTCGATCCCAGCGACGCGTCCCGGCTGCTGATCCGGGGCGGCGAGGGGTCGAGCTGGGAGTGGACCCGCGAGCTCGCCGCCGGCGTGGCCGGCGAGGTGTACATCGGCGGCGACCGGCCGGCCCGCGGCTACCTCGGCAGGCTCGGCGCGCGGCTGCCCGAATACATGATTCCCACACGCTACGTCTGGCTCGGCGAGCTGCCGCTGAAGGGGCACGGCAAGGTCGACCGCGCCGCCCTGCCCGAGACCCCCGGCGACCTCGTGGGTCTCCAGCACAGAAAGGTACGCAATGCTCAAGGAAAGACTGGCCGAGCTGGTGTCGGAGTCGTGTGACGGGCAGATCTCGGCGGCCGAGGTACTGGAGGCGTCGGTCCCGCTGTCCTACCTCGGCGTCACCTCCCTGGCCCAGATGCGGCTGATCGACGCGGTCGAGCGGGAGTACGACGTGGAGATCGACCTGGGCGGGGACGTCTCCTTCCTCGACAGCGTCGAGGGGCTGGCCGCCTGGGTGTCGGCGGCCCGGTGATCGCCTTCTCGGGCGCGCGGTCCGGCACGGCCCCGCTCACCTGGGGGCAGCGGGCGATCTGGGACACCATCCAGCGGACCGCGCCCGACGACCACTACTTCAACTTCGGCCGGGTGCTGGAGGTCCCGCGCGGCGCGCGGCCCGCCTCGGTCGCCCGCGCGGCGCGCGGGATCGGCCTGGTGGTGGAGCGGCACGAGTCCCTGCGCACGCTCGTCGGGCCGGGACCGTGCCAGGACCTGCGCGACCGCGGCGAGCTCCCGGTCCGGATCGTCGCGGACGCGGACCCCGCCGAGATCCTGGCCGAACTGACCGCGACCGCCTTCGCCTACGCGTCCGAATGGCCGCTCCGGGTCGCGCTCGTGACCCGCGGCGACGAGGTCACCCACGTGGTGCTCGCCTTCTGCCACCTGGCGTCCGACGGCCTCGGCGCGGAGGAGGTCGTCCGGGACCTCCGGTTGCTGCTCCTGCGCGGCAGGCTCACCCATGGTCTACACGGCGGCGCTCCCCCGCAGCCGTTCGACCTGGCCCTGTGGCAGGAGTCGCCCGCCGGACGGCGGCAGGCGGGGAGCGCCGCGTCCTACTGGGAGCGCGAGCACCGCAGGATGCCGCCCACGATGTTCCACGTGTCGTCGGGCGGGGGCGAGCTGCCGCCGATCTGGCGGGGCACGCTCAACTCCCCGGCGATCGACCTCGCCGCCCAGCGCCTCGCCGTACGGCACGGCATGAGCACCTCGACGGTGCTGCTCACAGCGGTGAGCGCGCTGGTCGCGGAGGTCACCGGTCACGAGACCGTGGCCGTGCTGCCGATCGTGAGCAACCGCTTCCGCGCCGACACCCGCACCGCGGTGACCACCCTGTCGCAGGAGGGGCTGTTCGTCCTCGACGTGGAGAAGTCCCGGTTCGCCGATCTGCTGTCCGCCGCCCGTCCGGCGGTGCTGCGCGCCTACCGGAGCGCCTACCACGACCCGGCCGACCGGGAGCGGATCGTCGCCGAGACCAGCCGGGACCGCGGCACGCCGATCCATCCATACTGCTGCTTCAACGACATGCGCTTCACCGAGCAGGCCGTCTACCGCGACGAGGCGCTGATCCGGCGGGCGCTGCCGGAGTCGTCGCTGACCTGGCCGCTCAGCCAGGAGCAGCTCAACTGCCGGTTCTGCGTGCACCTGTCGGGCGCGATGCAGGTCTCGCTCACCGCCGACACCCGCTGGCTGTCCAAGCAGGACATCGAACGGTTCCTGTTCGGGCTGGAGAGGCTGCTCGTCGAGGCGGCCCTCCGATGACCTCTCCGGCAACTCCTCCGACGACTGGGGTGAGCGCCCACGCCACCGCGACCTCGTGCGCGCAGGGCGAGGCGCTGGAGTTCCGCCTGGAAGGGGCCGGCCCGGCCGGTGTCGCCGTGCACGACGCCACGAACGACAGACTGATGCTCACGGCGTCCGTGCGCGGGCCGTCGTGGGTCCTCGAGGTGCCGCCGGACTGGCCCAGCTCGCTCTACCGGGCGCGATTCGTCATCGGACCTCCCGAGCCCGACGTGCTCGTCTCTCGCACGTCGGGCGACCTTCCCGGTTCAGGCGCGTCTCCCGACAACGAGGTCTATTTCGTCGTACGGCAGGCCACGCCCGGCGAGACCTCCCCCATCCTGGTGTCCATCCCGTTCGCCACGTGGCAGGCGTACAACCGGGCGGGGATCCCCGGCGAGAGCGTCTACTGGAACGAGCAGCCCGACCGCGCGGCGCGCGTGACGTTCGACCGGCCCGGTGGCGGCCCGCCGCCCGAGCGGTGGGAGGACGGCATGCTCCGCTGGCTGGGCCCGGCCGGCTACGCGGTCGAATACTGCTCCGGGCTCGATCTCGACCTCGACCTCCTGTCCGCCTACCGGCTGCTGATCGTCAACGGGCACGACGAGTACTGGTCGGCCCAGATGCGCGACGCGTGCGAGGAGTTCGTCCGGCGCGGCGGGAACATCGCGTTCTTCGCCGGCAACACCTGCTGGTGGCAGATCCGGATGGAGGGGCGGACCATGGTCTGCCACCGTGATCCGGCGACCGACCCGGTGGAGGACCCGAGCCTGACGACCGTCGAGTGGTCGAGCGCGCCGGTCTCCCGCCCGGAGAACTCGCTGACCGGCGTGAGCTTCCGCAACGGCGCGGGCATCTGGGGGCCGGACATGGCGCTGATGCGTGAGGAGTCCTACACCGCGAGGTTCGCCGGGCACTGGGTGTTTGAGGGCACGGGGCTGACCGACGGGGACAAGTTCGGCCAGGGCGCGCTCGGCTACGAGACCGACGCGGCGGAGTTCACCGAGGTCCTGGGCGTGCCCCGGGTCACCTGCCGGGACGGCACACCGCCGTCTTTCGTCATGCTGGCGACGGCCGACCTGCGGCACTGGAGCTCCGGCGGCCAGGGCGGCTGGGCGACGATGGGCGTCTTCACCTCCGGCCGGGGCACGGTCTTCAACGCCGCCACGATCAACTGGGGCAACACCCTCCACGACCCGGTCGTCGAGCGGATCACGAGGAACGTGATCGACCGGCTGTCCCGGCCCGCCGTACCGGCCTGGGAGGTGATCGGCCCGGTCAGCGACCTGCGCGCCCTCGCGGCGTGCGGACCGGACCTGTACGCGGTGAGCCCCGACGGCACCCTGCTCACCCGGGAGCTGTGCGGGCAGAACCTGCGGTGGCTCCCGATCGGCTCGGCGGGCGGCGTGCTGTGCCTCGACTGCCCTCGTGAGGCCGCGGGCGCCGTCGCCGCCGGTCTGTACGGTGTGACCGCCCGCGGCGTGCTCCGCTACCGCGAGGCGCGCCCGGAGCCGGCGGACTGGATCGACGTGGGGCGCGTCCCGCCGGGGACGACGGCCCTGGGGGTGAGCGACTGCACCTTCTTCGCCGCGACCTCCGCCGGCCGCCTATGGGCCGTGACCTTCATGGAGATGGGCGGGTCGCCGCCCTGGCGTGACGTGGGCGACTCAGGCGGAGCCGTCTGCCTCAGCGGGAGCAACGGACGGCTCTACGCCGTCGGGGACGACCACCGGGTCCGGACCCGGCTGCCGGTGAACGGCCCGGCGGGATGGTCGGACCTCTGCGAGGCGCCGGACGCCGCCGTGCTGGCCGCCCACGCGGGCCGCCTGGTGACGGCGGGCGGCGGGCAGCCCCTGCGATGGCGGACCATCAAAGGCTGACGGGCGTGGACCGTGACCGGCGTCAGAGCGTGACCGGGCCGTAGATGGCGGCGCGGGCCCGGCGGGTCATGGCCCAGTAGCGGTCGCCGTAGGACCAGTGCCACCACTCGGTGGGGTAGTTGACGAGGCCCGCGGCCTCCAGGGCGACGCCGAGGACCTTGCGGTTCTGCCGGGCGTCCGCGCTGATGTTGGGCGCGGCGGTGTAGCAGGCGCCGTCGCTCTGCTCGGGGTTGTCGTTGACGGCCGTGCCCATGTCGAGCTCCGTGCCGTCGTCGTCACAGAGGGTGAGATCCACGGCCGCTCCGGCCGTGTGGGGGGCCACCTCGACCGGAGAGACGTACCGGCTGGCCGCGCTGTGCAACTCCGCGGCCGACATGTCCGGATGCAGCGCGCCCAACTCGGCCCTGTACTCCTCGAAGTACCGGGTCTGCAGGGAGATCGGCCGGTAGCCCTCGACCACGACGATGTGGCACCCGCCGGGAAGGCGGCTCTGTGCGTCCTCCAGCCGGGCCAGCACGCCTTCCCGCAGGTGGGCGTAGGCCCCTTCGGGGTCGGCGAGCCGTCCGTCGAGCCGGAGCCGCCCCCGGACGTCGCACAGAGGCTCCCCGCACTCCTCGACGGGAATCGAGGTCACGCGGGGATCGGAGATCAGAATGGGCATGGAAAGCAACCTACCGTCACACAGTGTCCGAGAAGACCTCTTCGCGGGCCCACTCCAGCGCCGCGACGACGGCGCCCCGGAGCACCGGGTTGCCCTCGACCTGGGTGCACGCGACGGCCGGCCGACTGGGGCACAGCCGCGCGACACACTCCTCGACGCGGGCGGCGAGCTCGTGTCCTCCGGCCCGGCCGACGTCGCCGCTGAGGACGACGAGGGTCGGGTCGAGCACGACGGACACCGCGGCGACGCCGACGGCGAGCCGTCCGGCCAGCTCGTCGATGAAGGCCCAGTTGCCGGTGGCGAGAGCCGTACGGACCAGGGCGGCCACGCCGTCGTCCCGGCTCACGCCGTGGGCCGCGGCGAGGCCGGCGAGCGCCTCTCCGCCGATGAGGCGCTGGAACGAGCCGGACTGCGGCGCGGTCACGTCGGTCGGGAGCGGCTCCCCGGGGACGGGCAGCCAGCCGATCTCGCCCGCGCCGCCGGTGATGCCGCGATGCAGGCGGCCGCCCAGCATGACGCCGAGGCCCTGGCCGACGCCCGCCCACAGGATGGCGAAGTCGTCCACGTCCTCGGCCGCGCCGTACGCCTGCTCGGCGAGGGCGGCCAGGTTGACGTCGTTCTCTATGATCACCGGCTTGCCGAGGAGGGCCCACAGGCCCCCGAGGATCCCCACGTGCCAGGCAGGCAGGTCGAAGGAATAGCGGACATCGCCGGTCGAGGGGTCCACGACGCCGCGGGTGCCGATGACGAGGCAGCGGAGCTGGGAGAGCTCGACGCCGGCCGTCTCGCACGCCCGGAGGACGGCGCCGTGCACCATCTTCACCGGGTCGCCCGCGTCCGTGGGATCGACCGTTATCTCGGCGACGATCGTCCCGGTGATGTCGGCCACGCCCGCGGTGACACTGTCCGGCAGGACCTCCAGGCCCGCGACGTAGGCGCTCGCCGGATTCACTCCGTAAAGGGCGGCGTTGGGGCCGCGACCTCCCGGCCGCTCTCCGGCCGCCGTCACGAGGCCGCGGGTCTCCAGCCTCGACAGGAGCTGGCCGGAGGTGACCTTCGAAAGCCCGGTGAGCTCTCCCAGCTCGGCCCTGGTCAGGGGGCCTTTCGAGAGGAGCAGTTCCAGCGCCGCCCGGTCGTTGAGCTGGCGTAGAAGCCGAGGCGTACCCGGTCGTAGAGCCACTGCCTGGCTCCCCTCTCGTCACGATCCGCTAACACAGGTTTTTTTTAAGAAAGTTTCTTGTTAGTTTAGCCGCAGCCACTCCGGAGGCAAGCGATCAAGAGGAGAGCGGCCCGCCGACTCCCCCAAATATGCGCATCCCGGACGCGAAAGGGAGAAACCCAACGTGAAAATCGCGAAGATCGCGGCGGCAACTACTGCGACCGCTGCCCTGGCCCTCGGTCTCGCCGCCTGCGGAAGCGGCGACTCCACGGACACCAAGCCGACCGCCGCCGCGTCAGCGGCCACCGGCCCGAAGTTCGCCGGCCAGACTCTCACCGTCTGGCGCCTCGGTGCTCCCACCGACGTCTTCCAGAAGTACATGGACGACCTGGGCGCCAAGTTCAAGGAGAAGACGGGCGCCGACGCCAAGGTCCAGTGGATCCCCTGGCCCGACGCGCAGAAGAAGTGGACCGCCGCGCTCGCCGGCGGTGAAGGCCCCGACGTCACCGAGTTCGGCAACGACCAGGTCTCCGCCTGGGTGCAGCAGGACGCGCTGTCCGACATCACGGACGTGGTGAAGAACGACCCCGAGCTCCAGCAGATCCCGCAGAACCTGTGGAGCTACGAGACGATCGACGGCAAGGTCTACGCGGCTCCCTGGGGCGGCGGCACCCGCGCCGTCCTCTACCGCAAGGACTGGTTCGACAAGCTCGGCATCGCCGCGCCCAAGACCTGGGACGAGCTCGTCGCCGCGGCCAAGAAGATCGTGGCCAAGCAGGGCAAGGACGTCGACGGCTTCGCCTTCAACGGCGGTTCCGACGCGAACATGTCCCTGTCGCCGTTCGTCTGGTCCGCCGGTGGCGACTTCGCCGCCTTCGAGGGCGGCAAGTGGGTCGGCAAGCTCACCGACCCGGCCTTCAAGGAGGGCTTCCAGTTCTACACGGACCTGGTCGCCAAGGACGGCGTCTCCGGCAAGGGCCGCCTGACGCAGAACTCCGTGGACATCGCCCAGCGCTTCGCCGCCGGCAAGGTCGGCATGTACGTCACGGGCGGCTGGGACATCGCGTCCATCAAGGAGCAGAGCAAGGGCAAGGTCGACGAGTCGAAGATGGCCTTCTTCTCGCTCCCGGCCAAGGACGGCAGCGGCCCGGCTCCGGCCTTCCAGGGCGGCAACGACATCGCCATCTGGAAGGACACCAAGAAAGCCGAGCTCGCCACCGAGTACCTGAAGCTCGCCGCGGGCAAGGAGTTCGGCGTCCGGTACGCCAAGGAGGGCGGCCTGCTCCCGCTCTACCCGGACGCGCTCGAGGAGATGGGCAACGACGCCGCGCAGAAGCCGTTCACGGACACCTTCAAGGTGGCCAAGGGCTTCCCGGCCAGCCCGAACTGGGCCGAGGCCAACGACACCAAGGCGGTGCTGCAGAACGCGGCCCGCGCGGTGATCGACGGCAAGAAGACCGTCGACCAGGCTCTGGCGGACGCCAACACCGAGCTTGAGACGATCCTCAACCAGTAGGGATCATGACCCAGACGTCAACCATCGCGCGGGGCGGAGGCAACCCCTCCGCCCCGTCGCGGCGGCGCAAAGGAGTGCCGCCGCGCGGATCCGGCCTGCCCGACTGGGTGGTGCCCTATGTCCTGCTCCTGCCCGGCCTGCTGATCATCGGGGCTCTGCTGCTCTACCCGCTGTACCAGATGGTCGACATGTCCTTCCACAAGGTGGGGCTCCGGCAGATCAAGGTCACGAACCCCCAGCCCGCCGAGTTCCTGGGGCTGGAGAACTACCAGAAGATCTTCGAGTCGGACCTGTTCTGGTCGTCGCTGCGCAACACGGTGGTCTTCGCGGTCGTCACCGTGGCGCTGACGCTCATCCTCGGGACCCTCGTCGGCCTCCTGCTCAACAAACTCGGCAAGAAGATGTCGACCTTCGTCATCATCGGCATCATGGCGGCGTGGGCGACGCCGCCCACCGCGCGGGCCATCATCTGGAAGTGGCTGTTCGACTCCTCCTCGGGCATCGTCAACTGGGCGCTGAATCTGCTCCCCGACTGGCTGTCCAGCCTGGTCTTCGGACGGTCGGACTGGAGCGAGCACCCCTGGTTCAACGACACCTTCACGCTCTACCTCGTGCTGACCATCGCGGTGGTGTGGGCGTCGTTCCCGTTCATCGCGGTGTCGGTCCTCGCCGGGCTCAAGAGCATCTCCGCCGAGCTGTACGAGGCGGCGAAGATGGACGGCTCGACCGGATTCACCACGTTCAGGAAGGTCACCTTCCCGCTGCTGAAGCCGGTGTTCTCGGTTCTGACCGTGCTGTCCATCATCTGGGACTTCAAGGTCTTCACCGAGCTCTACCTGCTGAACGGCGGCACGGTCAACCGTGACGCTTTCAACCTCTCGCTGTGGAGCTACGCCGAGGCGTTCAGCAGTCCCCCGAAGATGGGTCTGGGCGCCGCCATCGCGGTCGTGCTGACGGCCATCCTGATGGTCATCACCTTCGTGTACGTCCGCCAGATCGTGAAGACGGAGGACGTCCGATGAACCCGCTCGCCCGCAAGAAGCTCAGTCAGGCCGCACTGAACGCGGCCGGGGTCGCGGTGTTCCTGTTCGCGGTCTTCCCCGTCTACTGGATGGTGGCCACGGCGTTCAAGCCGAACGACCAGATCTTCACCACCAGCTTCATCCCGTTCCCGAGCCCGCCCTCGCTGGACCACGTCTCGCGGGTCCTCACCAAGGGCGTCGCCGGGCATTCCGTCTGGCTCTACCTCTCCAACAGCGCGATCGTGGCGCTCAGCGCCGTCGTGATCGGCGCCGTCTTCGCCCTGCTCGCGGCGACCGCGGTGGCACGGTTCCGGTTCCGGTTCCGCACCTCGTTCCTTATCCTGCTGCTGATCGTGCAGATGGTTCCGGCCGAGGCACTGCTGATCCCGCTGTTCACCATGGTCAGGCGGCTCGGCATGTACGACCAGCTCGTCGGCCTCGTCGTGATCAACGTCGGCCTGACCCTGCCCTTCTCCGTCTGGATGCTGCGCACGTTCGTCGCCGCGGTGCCGAAGGAGCTGGAGGAGGCGTCCTGGATCGACGGCGCCAGCCGGTTCACGACCTTCTGGAAGGTCCTGTTCCCGCTGGTCGCTCCCGGACTGGTGGCCACGAGCATCTTC
Organism: Planotetraspora sp. GP83; assembly: GCF_041262585.1. Classification (NCBI taxonomy): domain Bacteria; kingdom Bacillati; phylum Actinomycetota; class Actinomycetes; order Streptosporangiales; family Streptosporangiaceae; genus Planotetraspora; species Planotetraspora sp. GP83. The sequence continues at coordinate 292,407 of NZ_JBGCBZ010000004.1, forward strand.
TCGTTCATCACCACCTGGAACGAGTTCGTCTACGCCCTCACGCTGATCGGTGACCAGGGCAAGTACACCATGCCGATCGCGTTGCAGTTCTTCGTCGGCCAACGGTCGACCGACTGGGGCGGGATCATGGCCGCCTCGACTCTGATGACCATCCCGGTCCTCATTTTCTTCCTGCTTGTCCAGCGGCGCATGGTCTCCGGCCTGGTCGCAGGCGCAGTAAAGGGATAATCCCTCTCCGGGCACCGGTGCGGCCGCCGCCCCACGAGGGCGTGGCCGTGCCGGTCGTGCCCGCGACCCCATACCAACACCTCTAGGTAAGGACAGCATGTCTGCCTTTTCCCGCGTGCCCAGCGAGCTGCATCGTCTCGCGGCCGGCACGCTACTCGTGGCCTTCCAGGGCACGACCGCCCCCGACTGGGTTCTGCGAGGTCTGGAGGGCGGCCTCGGTGGCGTCACCCTCTTCGGCTTCAACGTGCGCGGCGCGGATCAGCTCGCGGCCCTCACCGGAGAGCTGAACGGCGCGGGCCGTCCCGTCATCTCGCTCGACGAGGAGGGCGGCGACGTCACCCGGCTGGCCTACCACACCGGGAGCCCCTACCCGGGGAACGCGGCGCTGGGAGCCGTCGACGACGTGGACCTCACCGAGCGGGTCTACCGCTCCATCGGCTCCGACCTGGCGCGCTGCGGAGTGAACCTCGACATGGGGCCGGTCGCCGACGTCAACACCGCCGACGACAACCCGGTCATCGGCACCCGGTCGTTCGGCTCCTCCACGGAGCTGGTCGCCCGGCACACGGTCGCCGCCATCCGCGGCCTGCAGTCCCTGAGGGTCGCCGCCTGCGTCAAGCACTTCCCCGGCCACGGCGCCACCCGGCAGGACTCCCACCTGGAGATCCCGCTCGTGGACGCGTCGAGGGAGCTGCTGTGGGAGCGGGAGCTGGTCCCGTTCCGCGCGGCCATCGACGCGGGCACCAAGTCGATCATGACAGCCCATGTGGCCGTCCCGCACCTGACCGGAACGGCTCCCGCCACGCTCAGCAGCGAGGCGCTGACGACCCTGCTGCGCCAGGAGATGGGCTACGACGGCGTCGTGGTCACCGACGCCCTGGACATGCACGCGATCACCAAGAGCGTCGGCCTCGGCGGCGGCGCCGTACGCTCCCTGGCCGCGGGATCCGACCTGCTCTGCCTCGGGCCGCTTCCCACGCCGGACGAGATCGAGCGGATGCTGGCCGAGATCGTCGACGCCGCCGAGTCCGGCTGGCTGCCGGTCTCGCGGCTGGAGGAGGCCAACGAGCGTGTGGCGAGCCTTCGGGAGTGGTTCGCCTCACCCCGCCCGGACACGGCCGAGAACAACGTCATCGGCCTCGACGCGGCCCGCCGCGCCGTCTCGCTCTCGGGCTCGGCGTCGCCCCTGGTCGACCCCTTCGTGATCGAGGTCGACACGCCGCCGACCATCGCCGTCGGCGACGTGCCCTGGGGTGTCGCGCCCTGGCTGCCCGAGGCCGAGATCGTCCGGGTCAAGCCTGACGAGGCCGACCCCGCCGCGCTGCTGGAGCGCGCGACCGGCCGCTCGCTGATCATCGTCGTCAAGGACGCCCATCGGTACCCGCAGAGCCAGGGGTTCGTCTCCGCGCTGCTCGGGGCCCGCTCCGACGCGATCGTGGTCGAGATGGGCCTGCCGATCTGGCGCCCCAAGGCCGCCGCCTACATCGCGACGTACGGCGCGGCCCGCGCCAACGCCCAGGCGGCCGTCGAGCTGCTGACCGCCTAGGCGGAAACGGCCTACGAAACGAAGATCTCCTCGCGGGCCTGTTCGAGCGCGGCGAGGACGGCGCCCCGGAGCACGGGGTTGCCGTCCACCTCGCTCGTGACCACCTGGGGGCGGATGGGGCAGATCCGGGCGACCGCCTCCTCCACCCGGGTGGTCAGGCTCGCGCCCCCCGCGAGGCCGATCTCGCCGGCCAGCACCACGAGACCCGGGTCGAGCACCACGCACACCGACGCGACGCCCAGGGCGAGCCGGGAGGCGATCTCGTCCAGCATCAGGTCGCCGTCCGTCCCCGCGGACACGGCCGCGGTCACCCGGTCGGCCGCGCCGCCCTCGCCGAAGCCGTACTCCTCGGCGAGCTCGGTCACCGCCTCGGCGCTGATGAGGGACTGGAGACCGCCGGCGAGCGACGGCAACCGCCCAGGCGTCGCCTTGACGTCCTCGGCCAGCGGGACGCCGGGAACCGGCAGATAGCCGATCTCGCCCGCGCTGCCGGAGCGGCCACGGTGGAGCCGCCCGCCGAGCACGACCGCCAGGCCGATGCCCCGGCCGACCCACAGGAGGACGAAGTCGTCGACCTCCTGAGCGGCGCCCTTGGCCCGCTCGGCGATCGCGACCAGGTTCACGTCGTTCTCGATCGTCACATCACGGCGTAGGTCCCTGGCGAGCGCCTCGTGGATGCCCTCGTGCCAGTGCGGCAGGTCGAAGGAGAACCGCACGTCGCCGGTGCGCGGGTCCACGACGCCGGGCGTGCCGATCACGACCCCACGCAGCCGCGACAGCGCCACCTTGGCCGACCGGCAGGCCTTCACGACCGCGTTGTGGACGATCGACACCGGGTCGTCGTGGCCGTTCGGCGAGGCCGTGACCTCGGCGACCACGTCGCCGTTGATGTCGGCGATCGCCGCGGTGACCGAGTCGGGGCCCACGTCCAGCCCGGCGACGTACGCGCATGACGGGATGACGCCGTAGAGGGCGGCGTTGGGTCCGCGGTTCCCGGCCTGCTCACCGACGACCTCGACCAGGCCGCGCTCTTCGAGGCGGGCCAGCGTCTGGGATGCGGTGACCTTGGACAGCCCTGTCAGCTCGCCGATCTGGCCCCGCGTCAGCGGTCCCGAGGTCAGCAGCAGCTCCAGGGCGGCCCGGTCGTTGATCTCCCGGAGCAGCCTGGGCACACCAGGTCGTCGCTCCATGCTCCTGCTTTCTATGGTGGCCCCCGTCGCGCTCAAACAATCTGCGCTGGCAAATCGTCAACAAAGTTTCCTGCAAGCTTAGCGAGCGAACAAGCATGTGGAACGCTGTGGACCGGCTCTTCATGCCTCTCTGACCAGACACGAGGAAGGCTCATGTGGAAGAAGCACCGGGCCTTGGTTTTAGGCGTGCCGTATTCGATGCGTTAAGAGTTTTCCTACCCTCTCTCATCACGTTGTACGGCAGAGCGGGCGAGACGCCACCGGAGCGGATGGGAAGGTCAGGGTGGCGCGTCCCCCCGGGCGGCCTCGTGCTCGCGCACCTCGTCGATGTCGGCCAGCTTGCGCATGCCGTACACGCTGCGGGCCATGCGAGGGTTGGCCGCCAGCCGGTCCTCATTGCGCGCGATGAACGACCAGTAGCCCGTGGTATACGGGCAGGCGTCGTCTCCGGTCCGCCGGTTGGGGCGGTAGCGGCACTCCCCGCAGAAGTCGCTCATCCGGTTGATGTAGGCGCCGCCGGCGGCGTACGGCTTGGTGGCGAGCACGCCGCCGTCGGCGTGCTGCGACATGCCGACGACGTTGGGCGTCATCACCCAGTCGTAGCCGTCGACGAAACAGCGGTGGAACCAGTCGCTGAGCTGACGCGGGTCGAACCCGCGCTGGAGCGCGTAGTTGCCCAGCACCATCAGGCGGACGATGTGGTGGGTGAACCCGTGGTCGCGGACCTGCGCGAGCGCCCACGACAGGCAGCGGGCCTCCACCGCGTCGGCGTCGAGCTCCGCGAACCACTCGGGCAGCGGGGTGTGGGCGGCCAGCAGGTTCTCGTCACGGTAGTCCGGCCCGAGGTGCCAGTAGAGGTGCCAGATGTAGTCACGCCAGCCGATGAGCTGCCGCACGTAGCCCTCGACGCCGGCCAGCGGCGCCCTGCCCCGCCTGTAGGCCGTCTCGGCCGCCCGGACGCACTCCATCGGGTCGAGCAGACCCAGGTTGAGCGCGGGCGACAGCATGCTGTGGGCCATCACCCCGTCGCTGGAGAGCATGGCGTCCTGGTAGGGCCCGAAGGCCGCCAGCCGGTGGGCGACGAAGTGCGCCAGCGCCTCGGCCGCCTCGGCCAGGGTGGCGGGGAAGGCGCGCGGCGCGTCCCGGCCGACGAAGGACACCTCGCCGTCGCGTTCCCAGCGGTCGAGGTCGCGGCGCACCTCCGCGTCGATCTCGTCCTCCTGCGGGCACCATGGCCCGGGGATGCCCAGGCCGTGCGGCGGCGGAGGCTCCCGGTTGTCGGCGTCGAAGTTCCACCGCCCGCCCACGGGTTCGTCGCCCTCCATCAGCACGTCGAGCCGCCGCCGGGCGTCGCGGTAGAAGTCCTCCATGAGCAGTCTGTGGCGGCCGCGCCCGGCCGCCCAGGCGGCGAAGTCCTCCTGGGGTGTGGTGAAACCCCGCGCGGGCAGGACGGCCACCCGCTCCAGGCCGGAGACGAAGGCGAGCGCCGCATGGCTGGTCGGCTGGCAGACGCTCAGCTCGCCCTTGACCCGGTCGAGCGCCTCGCCGTACGTATGGGTTCTGGCGAAGACGGCCCGGTCGCCGAGCTCGGCGGCGCGGTGGCGGAGGGCGGAGAGCACCAGGTGGGCCTTCTGCCGGTGGAAGCGCCTTCTCCGCAGCACCGACCGGGCCTCGACCAGCAGCACCGGCTGGTCGAGAGAGTCCAGGAAGTGGTCCCCGAGCTGGTCGGCGAACAGCCATCGCCTGGTCGCTTTCCCCATACTTCAGGCTACGACCGTGCCGGTTGACGATATTGATGGGGCCACTTGTCAGGTTGCCGTCTAACCAGTGCCAACCAGGCGGGATAATCGACTACATGCGACTTTCTGCCCGTGTCGACTACGCACTCCGTGCCGCCGCCGAGCTCGCCGCCGCGGGCGAGGGACCCACCACGGTGGGCGAGCTGGCCAAGGGGCAGGAGATGCCCCCCAAGTACCTGGAGAACATCCTGCTCCAGATGCGCCGCGCCGGCCTGGTCCGTGGCCAGCGAGGCCCCGAGGGGGGCTACGTCCTGGCCCGCCCGGCCAGCCAGATCTCCCTGGCCGACGTGATCCGCGCGGTGGACGGCCCGCTGGCCAACGTCCGCGGGGAGCGTCCCGAGCATGTCGGCTACCTCGGCGCCGCCCAGGCCCTCCAGCAGGTGTGGATCGCGCTGCGGGCCAGCGAGCGGGCGATCCTCGAAGCGGTCACGCTGGAGCAGATCGCCAAGGGCGAGCTGCCGCCGCGGGTGACCGAGCTGTCGTCCGACCCCTCCGCGTGGGACTCGCACACGCCGGTCTGACATGCCCGAAGGTGACGCATGCCCGAAGGTGACGCCGTCTACCGGACGGCGAAACGGCTCAGGGAGGCGCTCGACGGCCGGACGCTGACCCGGTCCGACTTCCGGGTGCCCCGGCACGCCACCGCCGACCTGCGCGGCCGGTCCGTCCTCACGACCGTCCCGCGCGGAAAGCACATCCTCACGCGGGTGGAGGGCGGCCTGACGGTCCACACCCATCTGCGGATGGACGGAAGCTGGCGGGTGTCCCCGGCCGGACGCCCGGCGCCCAGGGGCGACGTCGTCCGGCTGATCCTGGCCAACGCCCAATGGCAGGCCATGGGGATCAAGCTCGGAATGGTGGACCTGGTTCCCACGGACCGGGAGGACCGGGTCGTCGGCCATCTCGGGCCGGATCTGCTCGGGCCGGACTGGGACGCCGCGACAGCCGTACGGAACCTGCTGGAGGACCCCGGCCGCACGATCGGGGAGGCGCTCCTGGACCAGAGCGCCCTGGCGGGGATCGGCACGATCTGGCGGGCCGAGACGCTGTTCGGGGCTCGTCTGTGGCCGTGGCGCACGGTGGGGGCGATCCCACCCGGTGATCTGGAGTCGCTGGTGACGCTCGCGCAGGAGCTCATGGACGCGAGCAAGGACGCTCCGCTGCCCGTCACGACGGGCGACCTTCGACCGGGGCGCTCACTGTTCGTGTACGGCAGGGCACGCCGCCCTTGCCGTCGTTGCGGCAATCCGGTCAGCCGCGGAGAGATGGGCGCACAGCCGTACGAACGGCTGATCTACTGGTGCCCGGCGTGCCAGCCAGGCTGATCAAGCGGCGACCATGTCCTTGACTTCGGGGAAGCCACCGAAGTCCGGACCGGCCGGGACGGTCTCCGGAATGGGCAGCCGCTCGTGCTCCGGCACATCGGCCAGAACCGGGGCGGCCTGAAGCTCGGCGAGCGCGAACTGGTCGGACACCTCGCGCAGCACCTGGGAAAGCGGCACGCCGAGCGCGCCGCAGATCGAGGCGAGCAGCTCCGAGGACGCCTCCTTCTGACCGCGCTCCACCTCGGACAGGTAGCCGAGTGAGACACGGGCCAGAGTCGACACCTCGCGAAGGGTGCGATTCTGCCGCACCCTCAGCCGCCGCAGCACGTCACCGAGCAGCTGACGCAGCAGGATCATCTGTCGCTCCCTCCCCAGCGGGGGCGCCTTCACGACGCCTCGCGCGGTGGGCTCATTTCGCCCGTTCTTCGAACGCCCTTCGTACATACTCCTCGCCGTCATCATTGGTTCGCTCGGCCCCTTCGCCGGGCGTGCGCCTGACTTGCTCGTCGCCGATGGCTCACGGACCTCACTCACAGCTCCACCGTACCTGTAGAGAGCAACACCGCGGCAGACCGTGGTGAGCATGTTCGCTGGGGACGTAACGCGGTAATCACCCGGAATGTTCCCCCAAATTTGCCTCTAGCACACCTCTAAGCAGGTCCAAAGCCTCCGTACATGTCGTCTTTCTGATCGCGTCGCGGTCCCCGTTGAGGCGTACGTCCCGGTGCCAGACGCGCCCATCGGGGCCGCACAGGGCGATGTGGACCGTGCCCACCGGCTTGCCGTCCTGCGGGTCGGGACCGGCGACCCCGGTCACCGCGAGGCCGTAGTCGGACTTTGTGAGATCGCGCACTCCCCCGGCCATCGCCTCGGCCACGTCGGGATGGACCGCGCCCTCCTTGTCCAGCAGGTCACAGGGCACATCGAGCAGAGACGACTTGAGCTCGGTCGCGTACGCGATGACGCCGCCGCGGAAGGCCGCCGAGGCGCCCATGGGCCCCGTCAGCGTCGCGCCGATCAGCCCGCCGGTCAGCGACTCGGCCACGGACACCGTGGCGCCCTGCCGGACCAGCAGGGAGAGGATCTGCGCCGCCGTCCCCATCATTCGGCTCTCGCGCTCCTCGCCACCTGCCTGAGCCGGATCGCCCGGATCACGTAGTCGACGCCCGTGCCCAGGGTCACGGCCAGCGCCAGGCCCATGGCGACCCATCTCACCAGGCCCGGGATTCCAGGCACGATGTAGAGCGCGATGGCCACGATCTGCAGCACGGTCTTGACCTTGCCGCCGTAGCTCGCCGGGATGACGCCGTGCCGGATCACCATGAAGCGCAGCAGGGTCACCCCCGCCTCCCTGGCGATGATCGCGATGGTGACCCACCACGGGATCTCGCCGAGGATCGACAGGCTGACCAGCGCCGCGCCGATCAGCGCCTTGTCCGCGATCGGGTCGGCGATCTTCCCGAAGTCGGTGATCAGGGCGTACTTGCGGGCGAGCCAGCCGTCGAGCTGGTCGGTGAGGGACGCGAGGAGGAAGACCCCCAGGGCGGCGATCCGCCAGCCCGGCCCCTCGAAGAAGAGGAACACCGTGAAGACCGGCACGATGGCCAGCCGCGCGATGGTCAGCGCGTTCGCGATGTTCCAGGTGCTCACCCGCCGCGCGTCGACGACCGGCGGCGCGGGCGGTCCCGGCACCGTGTCCGGGGTGCTCGGCGGCGCGCCGACCGGTGGCTCGATGCGCTCCGTCATGCGCCTGCCTTGATGCGGGCGATCAGGTCAACCCCCTCGGAGTCGACGGCGACCGCCTGGACGATCTGCCCGGGGACCAGGCCGATCCCCTGCACGGTGACCGCGCCGTCCACCTCGGGGCCCTGGTGCGCCGCACGCCCCTCGTAGCCGCCGTCGCCCAGATCCTCCTCGATGAGCACCTCCAGGTCGGCGCCGATGCGCTCCTCGGCCCGCTGGGCCGTGAGCTCCTCGGCGAGCTCGGTGAGGACGGCGACCCGCTCGTCGATGGTCTCCTGGTCGAGCTTGCCGTCGAAGGAGAACGCCTCGGTGCCGTCCTCGTCGGAGTAGCCGAAGACGCCGACGACGTCGAGCCTGGCCTCCTCCAGGAAGCCCACCAGCTCGTCGAAGTGGTCCTGGGTCTCGCCGGGGAAGCCGACGATGAAATTGGACCGCACGCCCGCCTCGGGGGCCTTCTCGCGGATCTGCTCCAGCAGGTCGAGGAAGCGCCGGGGGTCGCCGAAGCGCCGCATGCGGCGCAGCACCGGGCCGCTCGCGTGCTGGAAGGACAGGTCGAAGTACGCCGCGACACCCTCGGTGGAGGCGATGACGTCGAGCAGGCCGGGGCGGAGCTCGGCCGGCTGGAGGTAGCTGACCCGGACCCGCTCGATGCCGTCGGTCCCGGCGAGCTGGGGCAGCAGCTTCTCCAGGGCCCTCAGGTCGCCGAGGTCCTTGCCGTAGGAGGTCGAGTTCTCGCTGACGAGCACGAGCTCCTTGACGCCCTCCTCCGCCAGCCAGCGCGCCTCGGCGAGCAGGTCCTCGGGGCTCCTGGAGACGTACGACCCTCGGAACGCCGGGATCGCGCAGAACGTGCAGCGGCGGTCGCAGCCGGACGCGAGCTTCAGCGAGGCCACCGGACCCCCGGTCAGCCGCTTCCTGAGCATTCTCGGGCCGCTGGCGGGCGCGACGCCGTCCGGCAGAGGCAGAGCGCCGTGGCCGGGGATGTGCGCCTGCGCGGCCGAACGGTTCACCGGGGTGATGGGCAGCAGCGTCCGGCGGTCGCGCGGCGCGTGCGGCGTCAGCGTCTTACCGGCCAGCACGTCGTCGAGACGCGCCCCGATGTCCGTGTAGTCGTCGAAGGAGATCACGGCGGCCTCGGGCAGCGCGTCGGCGAGCTGCTCGCCGTACCGCTCGGCCATGCAGCCCGCCGCGACGACCTTGGCACCGGAGTCGGCCGCCGCGAGCAGCGTGTCGATGGAGTCCTTCTTCGCCGAGTCGATGAATCCGCACGTGTTGACGACGACGACGTCCGGGTCGTCGTCGCCCATGCGCCAACCGGCGGCCTCCAGCCGGGCGGCCAGCTCCTCGGAGTCGACCTCGTTGCGGGCGCAGCCCAATGTGACCAGCGATACGGTGCGGCGAGAAGACATGATGAAACTACGGTATCGGCAGTTCGCGCCTAGCGGGCACTCGGGATGCCCGGCCCGAACGAGCGCTTCACCGTTTGGCCGTCTTTGCCCGGAGTTCCGAGGTCCTTCCCGTTGACCTCCAGCCGGACCGCTCCAGCGTCGCCGATGGTGACCCGCAGCCGCTCCTCGGCCGACCACGTGGAGCTCTTCCCCTGCTCCAGGGCGCCCTGGAAGAGCCGGTGGCCCTTGGCGTCCTTGACGTTGATCCAGGTCGGCTTGACCGCGAAGACCTTGAGCACGACGCGCTCCCGGGCGGCCGGGGCCGGCACCCCGGCGTGCTGCGCCGCCGCCCCCGGCGCGGCGACCCGCAACTCGGCCGCCTGGCCCTTCCCACCTGACCCGCCGAGGAGCCGTACGAGCACGAAGACCACGATGACTGCCAGCGCGACCGCCAAGGCCACCGTCCAGCCCGGGACGCGGCGCATGTGGTTGCCCCGGTGGGCGTCGTCAACCTTGAACACGGTGGCCGCCCGTACCGGCGGTGGAGCGCCGCCGTGGACCTCGTCGTACTCCCGGATGATGTCCTCGGGCTCCATCCCGAGGTAGGACGCTATGGCACGGATGTGGCCACGCGCGTAGAAGTCGCCGCCGCAGGCGGAGAAGTCGTCGCGCTCGATTCCGTGGATGATCGCTTCACGGATGTGCGTGCGGTTGCTCAGCTGACCCACCGTCAGCCTCGCCTGCTGCCGCGCTTCCGACAAAGCAGCGCCAACGCTCATATGGTCACGCCCCCCTGCCCGAGCCTGCGCTCGTCCCACGTTGCGTAGTTAGTCACATTCAATCAGTAGTTGACTACGCACCGTGCCTTGAGGGTCTACTGACCGCGCAAATCCGCCAATAGCCCTGGGAGATCGTCGGGCTTGACCAGCACCTCCCGCGCCTTGGAGCCCTCGCTCGGCCCCACGACGTTCCGGCTCTCCAGCAGGTCCATCAGCCGCCCCGCCTTGGCGAAGCCGACCCGGAGCTTGCGCTGGAGCATCGAGGTGGAGCCGAACTGCGTTGAGACGATCAGCTCGGCCGCCTGCACCAGCAGGTCGAGGTCGTCGCCGATCTCCTCGTCGATCTCCCGCTTCGCGGCGGCCGGGGCGGCCACGTCGTCGCGGTACTCCACCTGCATCTGGGCCTTGCAGTGCGTGACGAGGTCGGCGATCTCCTTCTCCGAGATGAACGCGTTCTGGAGCCGCATCGGCTTGCTCGCGCCCATCGGCAGGAACAGCGCGTCACCCTGGCCGACCAGCTTCTCCGCCCCCGGCTGGTCGAGGATGACCCGGGAGTCGGCCAGGGACGAGGTGGCGAAGGCCAGCCGGGACGGCACGTTCGCCTTGATCAGGCCGGTGACGACGTCGACGGACGGCCGCTGGGTGGCGATCACCAGGTGGATGCCGGCGGCGCGGGCGAGCTGCGTGATGCGGACGATCGAGTCCTCCACGTCGCGGGGAGCGACCATCATGAGGTCGGCCAGCTCGTCGACGATCACCAGCAGGTACGGGTAGGGCTGGTAGACCCGCTCGCTGCCCGGCGGCGGCACCAGCTTGCCCGCCCGGACGGCCTTGTTGAAGTCGTCCACGTGGCGGAAGCCGCTGGCCGCCAGGTCGTCGTACCGCCGGTCCATTTCACCCACGACCCATTCGAGGGCCTCGGCGGCCTTCTTCGGGTTGGTGATGATCGGCGTGATGAGGTGGGGGATGCCCTCGTAGGTGTTGAGCTCGACCCGCTTGGGGTCGACGAGCACCATCCGGACCTCGTCGGGCGTGGACCGCATGAGGATCGACGAGATCAGCCCGTTGATGCAGGTCGACTTGCCCGCGCCGGTCGCGCCCGCGATGAGGATGTGCGGCATCTTGGCGAGGTTGGCCACGATCGTGCGGCCTTCGACGTCCTTGCCCAGGCCCACGATCATCGGGTGGTGGTCGGCCTGCGCCACCTGGGAGCGAAGCACGTCGCCCAGCGACACGAGGTCCTTGTCCGTGTTCGGGATCTCCACCCCGATCGCCGACTTGCCGGGAATCGGCGACAAAATCCGGACGTCAGCGGATTTGACGGCATAAGCGATGTTCTTGGTGAGAGCCGTGACCTTCTCCACCTTGACCGCCGGGCCCAGCTCGATCTCGTAGCGGGTGACCGTCGGGCCACGGGTGAAGCCGATCACCTGGGCGTCGATGGCGAACTGCTCCAGCACGCTGGTCAGCGCGTTCACGACGACCGTGTTGGCCTTCGTCTGCGGCTTGGGCGCCGTGCCGGACCGCAGCAGCTTCGCGTCCGGCAGCGTGTACGGCCCGGCCTGCGGGGACAACACGAGCTGCTCGACCTTGCGCGGCGCGGGAGTGGGCAGCGGCGGCTGGAGCGGGGCCTTCGCCTCCTCCGGCTCCGGCAGGTCCGGCAGGGGCTCGTCGTCGGTCAGGCCGGGGACGATCTCGGGCGAGTGCTCCTTGAGCACCGGAGTGTCGTAGGGCTTGACGTTGTCGCCGACCTCGCGCTTGCCGTCCCCCGCCGGCTTCTTCGACCGCTTCTTCGGCGCGCCCTCCGGCTTCGGCTCGCCGCCCTCCTGGTGGAACAGCATGTGCTGGATCTCGGCCAGCCGCTCCGGGATGCGATGGACCGGGGTCGCCGTGATCACCAGCACGCCGAACCCGGAGAGCAGGAGCAGCAGCGGGATCGTGATGAAGGCGGGCAGGATGCTCGACGGCGGAGCCGACACGATGAAGCCGAGCATGCCGCCGGCCGCCGACACCTTGTCCATGCCGTCGTTCGGCCCGCCCGACGGGTACGGCGTGCCGTGCGCCACGTGGACGATGCCGAGGATGCCGGCGAGCAGCGCCGTCCACCCGATCCCCATCCGGCCGGTCTCGGCGTTCTGGTCGGGATGGCGCAGGAGCCTCCAGGCCAGCAGCGTGAGCAGGACCGGAACGCACCAGGTCAGCGACCCGACGGTGCCGCGCACGACCGCGTCGACCACCTGGGCGACGCCGGTCTTGGTGTCCCGCCAGGTCATCGTCGCCAGCACGATCGCGCCCGCCAGGACCGCGAGGCCCGCTCCGTCACGACGGTGCACCGGGTCGAGGTCACGTGCCCCCTGCCCGAGGGCCCGCGCCGCCGCCCCCATACCGTGGGCGAGTAGCAGCCAAAGGCCGATGACGAGCTTGCCGATCATCAGGAAGACCCAGCTGATCGGGTCCTGGCCGGTCGCCACCGGCCGCTTCGGCGCCGGCCGGGTGGCGCCCTTGCCGCGGGCCGCGGGACGCTTCGTGGTGCGCGGTGCCGGGCGCTTCCCTGGAGTCGGGCGCTTCCCTGAACCGGGTCCGGACGTACGGGTGGCCATGATGCCGAAGGTACCTGGGAGGCCGGGAGATATCGGGAAGACTCGCCGAAGCCGGTGCGTCTACACTCGTCGTTGCATACAGCGTGACGACATTTCATTACATAGAACGCATGAAGTGGACAAAGAGGGAGTGGTCGTGGACGTCGTGATTATGGGGGAGCCTCTGGTGGAGTTCTCCGCGGCGGCGGCCCTGGATGTGGCGGACGTCTTCGATCTCTCGTTCTCCGGCGACGCGCTCAACGCGTCCGTCGCCGCCGCCGCGACGGGCGCCCGAGTCGCCCTGGTGACCCGCGTGGGGGCCGACGAGTTCGGGGAGCGCCTGATCCGATTCGCCGCCGCCCGCGGCGTGCAGACCGGCTGGATGGCCAGAGGCGAGGGATCCACCGGGGCCTACGCCGTGGGCGCCGATCCCTCGGGCCAGCGGGCGTTCGCCTACATGCGCGCGGGAAGCGCCGCCTCCCGCATGGGCCCGGCCGACGTCGACCGCTCCCCCGTCTCCGAGGCCGGCGTCGTCCTGCTGTCCGGCATCACGGCCGCCCTCTCCGAGTCGTGCGCGCAAGCCGTACGGCACGCGGCGAAGGCGGCCACCGGGAAGGTCGTCTACGACCCGAACTTCCGCTCCCGGCTGACCACTCCCGAGGCCGCGCGCGCCGTCCTGGAGGCGGTGGCGCCGCACGCGGCCCTGCTCGTTCCCTCGTGCCCCGGGGACAGCGGACCCCTGTTCGGCACCGACGATCCCGAGCAGGTCATCCGCGCCTGCCTGGATCTGGGGGCGCGGGCGGTCGCGGTGACGCGGGGACCGGAGGGCGTGCTGCTCGCAACGGGGGACAGCACGCCCCAACCGGTCCCCGCGATCCCGGCCAAGGACATCGTCGACCAGACCGGCGCGGGGGACGCCTTCGCCGGCACGCTCGCCGGATGGCTGGCCCGCGACGGAGACCTGCTCCAGGCCGTCCAGGCCGGCACGGCCGCCGCCTCGATCTCTCTTCAGGGCCGGGGCGGGACGGGCCGCGTCGCCACCCCGGCGGAGATCTGCGCCCTACTCGGCGTGAACGGCCCGACCGCGGCGAGGAGACAGTGATCAGCACCAGCCCTTGCGGCGGGCCTTGCGCTGGGCCTGGTAAAGGTTGGGCGGCACCACTGAGGTGTCGCCGTAACTCTCCAGCCGGCTATTGAGCGGTCCGGCGAAGTCCGGCTTGTCGATCTGGCCGAAGTCGGTGACCTCGGAGATGCCGACGGTCGCCGAGTACGGCGCGACCCCGTCGATCTTGACGCCTCCGGCCCGCTGGTTGACCACGGTGACGTTCCAGTGCGTGAAGCGGGCGCCGTACAGCGGTCCCGCGTCGGCGCTGCCGCCGTGGGAGGCGTCGTTGTCGACGGTGATCTGCGTGCGCACGTTGCCGAACGGCAGGCCGCGGTGGGTATCGAACGTGCCGTTGTCCATGCGGCCGTTCGACCAGACGTTGCCGCTGGACAGGCCCTCGACGTTGATGCCGTGATGGTTGGCGCCCGCGGCGAGCGGCACGGTCGCCTCGTCGATGGCGAAGTCCTCGAAGAGGTTGTCGTGTGACTGCTCCCGGCAGGCGTGGGAATGGTGGCGCATCCGCCCGCCGACCCGTGTGCCGCGCACGGTCGTGTTCTTGGCGCACGTGAGGATGATCCCGTTGTCGCTGTTCTCCACGACCACGTCGTCGGCCCAGCAGTTCCACGCGCACTGGAACAGCAGGCCGTTGAACCCCTTGTCCTTGAGATGTTTCTGCTGCGGGACGAGTGGCAGCCGGATGGTGATCCCCTCGACGCCGGCCTCGTAGATCACCGGCCCGGTCGTGGTGAGCCGGGTCCGCCAGCCCGCCCGGATGTCCAGCGGCAGGGGCTGTTCGAGCTCGATCCTGTTGCCGCGGATCCGGGTGATGAGCACGGGCCAGACGTAGGGGCGGTAGGAGACCAGTTTGGTCTTGTCGGTCCAGACGTAGTCCGCCGTGCCGGGGACGTCACCGCACATGTGCTTGAGCAGGCCGTACTGGTCGTCGTCGTCGATCTTCAGGAGCACCCGCATCCCGCGCTGAAGACGGCAGGGATCGTCCACCGTCAGGGTGAAGTCGCCGCGCGAGGCGGTGGCGGTGACAGTGGCGAGGGTCTCGTCGCCGGTCCAGATCTCGGGAGCCCGCATCGTCGCCCGGATCTCGTCCACCAGCGCGCGGTAGCGGTCCCGGTGGCTCACCCAGACCAGGCCGCCGGTCCAGCTCCAGGCGGAGTCGTCGCGGGTGATCGGGCCGAACCGGCTGCGGTGGACGCCGATCACGTCCTCGAGATGCCGGGTCGGCTGGATGACGGTCTGCGAGTTCCCGGCCCCGCGCAGGACGACGCCGTCGTACCCGACGAGGATCACGTCGTCCGTGCGGTAGACGCCAGGTGGCAGCAGCACGGTGCCCCCACCCCTGCGGCCGACATCCTCGATGGCCCGGTTGATGGCGGGGGCGGCGTCCGCCGAGCCGTCGTTGGGCGCTCCGTAGCGGAGAACGTTCGCACGGACCGGCGGATGCGGCTTCTTCTCTCCCCCGCGGTAGCCCGCCCAGGCGATGTTCGGGATCTGCGGATGTCTGAAGGGCTCGCGGAGGAACTCCGCCCAGAGCGGGGACGTCTCAGTGCTCGCGCGGGCTTCGCGGGGGAAGCCACCGAGGATCGGAACCGAGACGGCGCCGATGGCGGCTGCGTGAAGGAAACGGCGGCGATCGAAGGAGCCTGCGGGCACGACCGGCCTCCTGTTCTATAGAGCCGAATGATGTTCCATGTAAAGGAACAACGAGCCCGCGATCTCGTCAAGCCCCCTCACGAAATCCACGCCCTCCTGGGTAACTGGCCGCGCCGGCGGCCCGATCACCCCCGCACGAGGGGACTCGACGCGCCGAGGGCGACGGAGACCTCCCGGGCCGCGGTGACGACCTCGGCGGCGAAGCCCTCCAGGTCGTCTCGGTCCATGTCCATCACCAGGGCCGAGATCGAGATCCCGCCGAGCACCCGGCCCGTGTGGTCGAACACGGGCGCGGCGACGCATCGCAGGCCCGGCACGTTCTCCTCGTCGTCGATGGCGTAACCCACCGCCCGGACCTCGGCCAGGTGCGCCACCAGCGCCTCCACGTCGATGATCGTGTTGGGCGTGAGCCGTACCAGCCCGGTGTGCCCGGCGATCTCGCGAACCTCCGCGTCCGGCAGCTCGGCCAGGATCGCCTTGCCGATCGCGGTGCTGTGGAGGCGCAGGCTCATCCCGACCCGCGAGGGCATCTGGTACGGCCTGCGGCCCTCCAGCTTCTCGACGTAGACAGCCTCGTCACCGTTGCGGATGGCGAAGTGGGTGGTGTAGCCCGTGCGCTCGTGGAGGGAGCGCAGCGCCGCCCCCGCCTGTCTGGCGGGGTCGAACCTGGTCATCACCCGCCCCGCGAGGGTGAGGATGCGCGGGCCGGGCTCGTAACCACCGCTGCCGTCGGCCCGCACGAAGCCCCACTCCACCAGGGACTGCAGGATCCGGTGGACGGTGGACTTGGACACCCCGGTCGCCGCCGCGATGTCCGTGACGCGGTGGTGGTCGGCGATCGCCTCCAGCACCGCGAGTGCCTTGTCAATGGAACTTCCTTCGCGGACCACGTATGGGAGCCTACTAGCGGGCCAGCCAACCGCCGTCGACCGCGAGCAGGTGGCCGTTGACGTAGTCCGAGGCGGGAGAGGCCAGGAACACGGCCGCGCCCACGATGTCCTCGGGCGTCCCCCACCGTCCCGCCGGTATGCGGGTACGGATCGCCGGCTCCCTTTCGGGGTCGTCGCGCAGCGCTGACGTGTTGTTGGTCTCGATGTAGCCGGGGGCGATCGCGTTGACCTGCACCCCGCTCGGGGCCCATTCGACCGCGAGCGAGCGCGTCAGCCCCGCGACCGCGTGCTTGGCCGCCGTGTACCCGGCCACGTTGAGCCCGCCCTGGAACGACAGCAGCGAGGCGATCATGATGACCTTGCCGGAGCCGCGCTCCACCATGGGGGCGCCGACGACGCGGGTGAGCTGGAACACCGAGTCCAGGTTCACGTCCATCACCGCCCGCCAGTCGTCGTAGGACTGGTCGAGCGCGGGACCGCGCCTGATGATCCCGGCGTTGTTGACGAGCACGTCGATCTGGTGGGCGTCGAGCAGCTCCGCCGCGGCGCCGGGGACGCGGAACGGGTCGGACAGGTCGAGCACCCAGCGGTGGGCCTTGCCGCCCGCCGCCTTGACCTCGGCCTCGGCGTCCTCCAGGTCGTCGCGGTGACCGTGGAGGATGAGGTCGGCGCCCGCGCGGGCGAGGCCGACCGCGAGCGCCCGGCCGATTCCCGTGCGGGATCCGGTGACGAGCGCCGTCTTGCCTTCCAGGGAGAACATCACCGCATGGCCTCGATCGCCACGTGCTCCATGTCCTCGAAGGCCTGGTTCTCGCCGCCCATGGCCCAGACGAACGAGTAGCTCCGGGTGCCGAACCCGCAGTGCACCGACCAGCAGGGCGAGATGACGGCCTGCTCGTTGGCGAGCACCAGGTTGCGGGTCTCCTCCGGCCGCCCCATCAGGTGGAACACCCGGTGGTCCTCGGGAAGGTCGAAGTAGAGGTAGACCTCGGTCCGGCGCTCGTGGGTGTGGCACGGCATGGTGTTCCACATGCTGCCCGGCTGGAGGACCGTGACGCCGAGGACGAGCTGGCAGCTCTGGATTCCCTTGGCGTGGATGTATTTGTAGATGGTGCGCTCGTTCGACCCCTCCTGGGAACCCAGTCGGGTCGGCTCGGCGTCGTCGAGACCTGCCTTCACAGTCGGGTGTTCGGCGTGGGCCGGGGTGGAGACCAGGTAGTAGGTCCCCCCCTCGAAGACCACGTCGCGAGAGCCCCGCCCCACGTAGAGGCACTCCTTGTTCCCCAGCTCGTACAACCGTCCGTCGACGGTCACGGTGCCCGGGGAGCCGATGTTGACGACGCCGAGCTCGCGGCGCTCCAGGAAGTAGTCCGACCGGAGCGGGTCGGGAGAGGGCAGCGCGACCGGGCCGCTCGCCCGCACCCCGCCGAGGACGATCCTGTCCTCCATGGAGTAGACGAGCCGCACCTCGCCGGAGCCGAACAGCCCTGGCACGGCGAACCGCTCGCGGAGCCGTTCGGTCGTCATCCCGGGGACCTGGTCCGGCGCCGTCGCGTGCCGTACCTCCATCGCGCCCTCCATTTGGTTTCGCTACATGAAACAATCTGCTGCTACATCGAACACTCAATGCCCTCCGGAGGTCAAGGACACCGATCGTGTTAGGGCGTGACGGGGAGGTTGCCCTCGAACAGGTCCTTCCCGTTGGCCGGGGCGGAGGCGTGGTCGCTCGCGTACTTGGCCGCGACCTCGCGGGTCTGGACGCGGAACAGGCCGCGGCCGGGGCCAGATCCAGCCCCCCTTGCCGCTGCCGTACGTCATGCCGTCCTCGTCCCAGTCGCTGCCGTCCGAGGTGAGGGCGTCGTAGCGGGTGTTCGCGTCAGGCCGGAAGACGATCTTCGGCTCCGGCGCCTTTGACCAGCAGGTAGTCGGCGTCGAGGCCGATGGCGGCTGACATCGACGCGCCCCGCGGGCAGGGTGATCAGCGAGAGCTTCGTACAGCCAGCCGAAGGCGAGCAGGTGGTCCTGATGAAGTCGACCGCCTGCCGGAGCCCGGTGGAGTCGTCGGCTCCGTCGTCGGGCCTGACGCC
Source organism: Planotetraspora sp. GP83 (assembly GCF_041262585.1). Classification (NCBI taxonomy): domain Bacteria; kingdom Bacillati; phylum Actinomycetota; class Actinomycetes; order Streptosporangiales; family Streptosporangiaceae; genus Planotetraspora; species Planotetraspora sp. GP83. The sequence goes on from NZ_JBGCBZ010000004.1 coordinate 310,734, forward strand.
GTAGGACGAGGCGAGCTCGGCGGGCGTGATCTGGCAGGTGGGGTCCGGGTTGATCTGGCCGGAGCCCGGAAGCGGGGCGCCGGCGCGATATCCGGCCTTGCTCCAGTCGGGCAGACCGGCGATCGGGGCGCGCCGGTTGGCGCTGGTCAGGTCGGAGGGAGCGGGCACGGCTGCCGCGCCCGTCGCCGTCATGGCGACGATCACGGAGGCCGTGGTGAGGGCGACGGCCGCCACGCCGGCCGTCCATCCGAGTCCGCGCATGGTGTCGCGGCCCTTCAGGGGATGGCCCGCGCCCCGGAGCGACGCCATCGAACACTCCGGGACTCGGGTACGGGGGGTGTGACCGCGGTGCCGTGAAACGTAGGCTCCTTAACAAAGCCGGTCAAATATGTGAATGTTTGTTTACATCCATGAACGGCTTCCCACTCCCCGGACATCCGATGACACCTCAGACGCGCAGGCGACCGTCCACCCGCTGGGGCACTCCGAGCGGGTTGTCGTCCCGCACCTCCGGCGGAAGCAGCTCCACGGGCCAGTCCTGGTAGGCCACCGGGGTGAGCCACCGCTTGATCGAGGCGGCGCCCACCGAGGTGTGGGCGGCGTTGGTCGTCGCCGGCCAGGGGCCACCGTGGTGCATGGCCCAGCAGACCGCGACACCGGTCGGCCAGCCGTTCCAGATCAGGCGTCCGGCGATCCGCTCCAGCACCGGGGCGAGGTCGTGAGCCTCACGCGGGTCGGTCGAGTGAATGGTCGCCGTCAGCGATCCCGGGAGCCGTCGCAGCACCGCCGGAAGATCTGATGGATCCCGATATTTCACGATAATTGCGGCGGGGCCGAAACACTCCTCTCCGAGCTCCGGAAGCCCGTCGGCGAAGACCTCCAGCTCGGCCGTGAAGACCTGGGGCGTCACCGCTCCCGCCCCTGCCTCCGGACTGTCCACCGGCGCGCTCCCGGTGGCTAGGACGGACAGCCCGCCGCCGGACTCGGCCCGCCCGGCCAGCCGTCCGACCGATCGCAGGTAGCCGTCGCGGATCTTGGCGGTGAGCATCAGGCCGCCGCTGGTCGCGGCGACCGCGTCGCGGATGGGCTCCTCGAACCCGTCCGGCACGAAGACGAGGCCGGGATTGGTGCAGAACTGGCCGACGCCCAGTGTCAGCGACGCCGCGAAGCCGGACGCGACCGCCGACGGGTCGGCGGAGGGCAGCACGACGACCGGGTTGACGCTGCCCAGCTCCCCGTAGAACGGGATGGGGTCGGGCCGCTCGTCGATGAGGCCCTGGATGGCCTTGCCGCCCGCCAGCGACCCGGTGAAGCCCACCGCCGTCACCAGCGGGTGCTGGACCAGCGGCGCGCCCGCCTCGAAGCCGTGCACGAGGCCGAGCAGGCCGGGGTCCGGCAGGGCCTGCCGTACGACGGAGGCGGTCAGGTCGGACGTCTCGGGGTGGCCCTCGTGGGCCTTGACCACGACCGGGCAGCCCGCGGCGAGCGCCGAGACCGTGTCGCCGCCCGCAACGGAGAACGCGAACGGGAAGTTGCTGGCGGAGAAGACCGCGACGACCCCGATCGGGTGGTACATCCGGCGCACGTCCGGCCGAGGCGGGGTCGCCCCGGGATCGGAATGGTCGATCACCGCCTCCACGTGGCCGCCGTCGCGGATCACGTCGGCGAACAGCCGGAACTGCGACGCCGTGCGGGCGATCTCGCCGCGCAGCCGCACCTCCCCGAGGTGCGTCTCCGCATGGGCCACCGGCCACAGCTCGTCGGCGTGCTTCAGCAGCACGTCGGCCACGGCCTCCAGCACCTGGGCCCGCTCCTCAGCCGGAGTGGCGCGCCACCTCGCGCCCGCCGCCGCAGCCCGTTCCACCGCCTCTGTCACGGCGGGGTTCACACTCGAAGCCATGATCACCGTCCCAGGTTGTCGACGTGGAGCTCCGGACGGCAGAAGGTGCCGCCCAGCAGGGAGTACGCGATGTCGCCGGGGTCGAGCTCGCCGTACCGGGCGATGACCTCCTCCGCGTAGACCTCGGAGTCATCCTTGGGCTCGTAGCCGATGGCCCGGGCCTCATCGAGGGACCACCAGCGGCGGGTGTTGGCGGAGATCCCCCAGACGATGTGGAACCCGTCCGCCACCAGCGCCGCCTCCACGAGCCGGGCGCAGTCGTCTGGGGACAGCCAGGTCGACAGCATCCGGGTGTCCTTCGGCCGCTCGAAGCAGGAGCCGATGCGCAGGCACGTGACGGCCAGGCCGTACCGGTCATGGTAAAGCGAGCCGAGCGCCTCCAGCGTGACCTTGCTGACGCCGTAGAAGGTGTCCGGACGCGGGAACAGGTAGTCGGGCGCCTCCGCCATCCGGGGGTGGAACCCGACGGCGTGGTTGCTGCTCGCCATCACGACGTGCCGCACCCCGGCCTTCCTGGCCGCCTCCAGCAGCACGTAGGTGCCGTTGATGTTGACCTGGAGGATGTCCGCCCAGGGCTGTTCCAGGCTGTGGCCGCCGAGATGGAGCACCGCGTCTACGCCGTCCATCGCCTTGGTCATCGCGTCCGGGTCCGTGACGTCGGCCGTCATCGCCTCCTCCCCGGGGCCCGGTTCGACAGGGACGATGTCGAGCAGGCGCAGCACCCGCCCCTCCCGGGCCAGGCGGGGCCGGAGGTGGGTGCCGACGCCGCCCGCGGCGCCCGTCATGAGAATTCGCATGTGCCTCCTTCGTGGATCGGCGCGGACTCGGCGCCGGGTTAGGTCGGCGCGGACTCGGCGCCGGTTGGCTGGGCGCGGACTCGGCGCCGGTCAGATCGCCCCCGTGCGCAGCAGATCGGTGATGCGCCGGGCGGCGTCGAAGAGGGTGTCGACGATGTGCTTCTGATGGGTCTCGTCCAGACGCGCCAGCGGGATCGAGACGCTGAGCGCGTCCGTCACCGGCATGCCGTACGGCAGGGCGACGGCGAAGCACCCGAGACCGGGGACGTTCTGCTCGCGCTCGCTGGCGTAGCCGTTGAGCCTCGCGCGGTCCAGCTCGTCGCGCAGGGCGTCCCTGTCAGTGATCGTGTACGGCGTCAACGCCACGAGGGTCCCGGGGAGCAGTGACTCCACCTCGTACGGCGGGCGGGTGGCCAGGATCGCCCGGCCGAGCGCTGTGGCGTACGCCGGCTGGCGGCGGCCGACCCGCGACGTGAAGCGCAGGTGGTGCTCCGATTCGCGGCTGGCGAGGTAGACCATGTCCGTCCCGTCGAGCCTGGCGAGGTGGACCGTCTCGTTGGTCTCCGCGCGGACGTGTTCGAGGACCGTCGCCGCGGCGCGGACCACCGGGTCGCGGTCGAGGTAGGACGTGCCGACCAGCAGGGCGCGCACGCCGATGCCGTAAGCGAGGCCGCTGGGGTCGGCCTCCACCCAGCCGCGGCCGAGCAGGGTCTGCAGGAGCATGTACAGGCTCGACTTGGGGTAGCCGAGCTCGGTCTGAAGCTCCGCGAGTGTGAGCCTGCGCTGCGCACGGGCCAGCGCTTCCAGCAGCTCCACGGTCCGGTCAGCCGATTTGACCGGAGCCCGCATTTCCATCCGAAGTCCTTTCGTTGGACGCCGCAAGTGTTGCAGCGCCCCTCCGGCGTTCACAATACCGATCAAAGTTCACATGTATGACTCGGCGTCAAACCGTTGACTGTGCTACATGGCCCCGTTACGTTCACCTGAACAAGCGCCACATTTGCGAATCAATCCAAGTATGTGAACAGGAGGCGGTCTGATGCCACGTCGTCTGCTCGGGGTCGCAGTTGCACTGGTCCTGGCCGTACCGCTCTCAGCCTGCGGCTCCGGAGGATCCAGCTCCGACGACGCACTGGAGATCTGGATACGCCAGGTACCCAACTCGCCCTCGCACAACACCGCCAAGAAGTTCGTGGCGGCGTTCGAGAAGGCCACCGGTGTCAAGACGAAGCTCGTCGCGCTCTTCGACGACTTCGAGACCAAGCTGCAGCAGCAGGCCGCGGCCAAGGATCTGCCGGACATCGTCATCAACGACACGGCGCGGCTCGGCAACATGGAGCACCAGGGATGGCTGCGCGAGATCGACAAGGCCAAGCTCAAGGGCAGCGACCAGCTCTCCGACATCGCGTGGAAGGCCGCCCAGGCCGGTGACGGCAAGTACTACGGGGCCCCGTTCTCCGCGCAGTCGTTCGCGCTGATCATCCGTAAGGACTGGCGCGAGAAGGTCGGCATGCAGCCCCCGCAGACCTGGGACGACCTGGCCAAGCTGGCCAAGGCGTTCACCGACAAGGACCCCGACGGCAACGGCGCCAACGACACGGCCGGGTTCGTCGCCCCGGCGGGCACCAAGCGCGGTTACGCGTCCTGGTACGCCTCCTCGCTGATCTTCGCCAACGGCGGCGACTTCCTCAAGGCCACCGGCCCCGGCAAGTTCGCCCCCGCGGTCAACGACCCCAAGACCGTCGAGGCCGTGAAGTGGCTGCAGGACCAGTTCTGCACCGCGAAGACGGTCAACCCGGGCGCGGTGAGCAACGACACCACCGTCACGCACACCGTGTTCGAGAAGGGCCAGGGCGGCATCTACCTGGTCGGCCCCTACGTGCTCGCCCGGTTCGTGAAGAGCATCGGCAGCGACAAGATCGAGGTCGTGCCGGTGCCCAAGGGCCCGTCCGGCGGTCCCGGCACGCTCGGCGAGGGCGAGAACGTGTACGAGATGGCCGGCTCCAAGCACGAGGCCGAGCAGCAGAAGTTCGCCGAGTACGCGATCTCCGTAGACGGCCAGAAGGTCGGCATGAACGGCGACAACGAGGGGCCGATCGTCCGCCTCCCGGTCAACAAGGGAGTGGACCTCTCCGCCGAGCGCCAGGACCCGCGCTGGAAGGTCTTCCAGGACTCCTACCAGTACGCCGTCTACGCCCCGCCGGTGCCTGACTGGACGCCGTTCCGGCAGAAGTCGGCCGACGCGATCAACGCGGCCTGGGCCGACTGCTCGACCGACGTCAAGGCGTCGATGGACACTCTGGCCAACACCTTCACCCAGGAACTGGCGACCCAGAAAGCATCATGACCGTCACTCTGTCACCCCCCAGGGACCAGGTGACCCCGCGCCGCCGCCCCAAGTCGAGGTGGCGGCGCGGGCCGCTGGTCGCGTGGCTGTATCTCACCCCCGCGCTGCTGCTGTTCCTCTACTTCAAGTTCATCCCCATGTTCGAGGGCCTGCGGATGAGCTTCTACGAGGTCCGTCCCTACCTGGGTGACCGGTGGGTCGGCCTCGACAACTACCGGACGATCCTGACCGACAGCGCCTTCACCTCGGCCATGTGGCACACCGTCCTGCTGGCGGCGGGCACCACGGCCGGGTCGATCCTGCTCGGCCTGTTGCTCGCCCTTCTCGTGGAGGGACCGGCCAGGTATCTGTGGTTCGTCAGGACCGCGGCGTTCCTCCCGGTGGTGACCACGATCGCCGCGGTCGCCGAGGTCTGGCGCATCATGTACCACCCCGCTGGCGACGGCCTCCTCAACAGCATCATCGGCTGGGTCGGGCTCGGGCCGGAGCCCTTCCTGGCGAGCGAGCACTCCTCCCTTCTGTCGATCATGGGCATGGGGATCTGGCGTGGCGCGCCGTACGACATGATGATCTTCGTGGCCGGTCTGGTCGGCGTGGACCGCACGCTCTACGAGGCGGCCGCCGTTGACGGGGCGACCCTGTGGCAGCGGTTCACCAAGGTCACGCTGCCCGCGCTGCGGCCGGTGTTCTGGATCCTGTTCACGCTGGCGGCGATCCGCGGGCTGCGGATCTTCGTCGAGGTCTATGTGATGACGAACGGCGGGCCCAACGGGTCCTCCGAGGTGCTGATGACCCTCATCTACAAGGAAGGCCTGCAGAACAACGACCTGGGCCTGGCCTCCGCGGGGTCGCTCGTACTGTTCCTGGCCACGTTGTTCCTGACTGTCGTGGTGCAGCTGGTGCGCAGGAGGTCGTCATGAGATTCGACACCACGCTGGGGCTCGAATCCCGCAAGGGCCCGGTCGCCACCGTGCTCAAGTTCGTGCTCTACGCGGGCATCGTGATCATCTTCACCGGACCGCTGGTGGGGCTGCTGGTCAGCGCGTTCAATCACGTGGTCGATCCGACCCACTTCTCGCTTCCGGAACAGCTCACGCTGGAGAACTTCACCAAGGCGGGCGAGCGGAAGGTCTACCTCTACCTGGTCAACTCCTTCGTCGTGGTCGGGTTCGGGCTGCTGCTGCAGATGGTGGTCAGCGTGTTCGCCGCCTACGCGCTCGCCCGCAAGAAGTTCCGCGGCATGGCCGTCGTCCTGCTGCTCATGCTGACCACGATGATGATCCCCGAGGAGATCATCGCGATCCCGCTCTCGGTCGTGCTCGGCGATCTGCCGGTGCTCCACACCAACCTGCTCGGGTCGTACGCCGGCATGATCCTGCCGGTCGGCGCCTGGGGCTTCTCGATCCTGGTCATGACCGAGTTCATGAAGGAGGTCCCCGTCGAGATCGAGGAGGCCGCGCGGATCGACGGCGCGGGCGAGTTCCGCACGTTCTTCACCATCATCCTGCCGCTCTGCCGCCCCGCGCTCGGTGTCATCGGCGTGTTCGGCTTCACCATGATCTGGGACCAGTACCTGCTGCCGCTCATCGTGGCCACGGACTCGGACCAGTGGACCCTGCCGATCGCGCTCCGGACGCTGAGGTCGGACGAGGAGGTCGGCATCGGGGTGCTGCTCGCGGCGTCGCTGCTGGCCCTCCTGCCATCGGTCATCGCGTTCCTGGCCTTCCAGCGCCAGTTCATGCGCGGCCTGACCAGCGGCGCCGTCAAGGGATAGCCGTGTCACATATATGAACGGCGGACGATACTCTGACAACCATTGCACCACTCTCGGCAGATGGGACAGCCGTGGAGCCCTCTCTGGTCAAGTCCGCGGAGCGGACCGTCCGCATTCTGGAGGCATTGGCGGCCTCGCCGCAGAAGCTCAGCCTGTCCGAGCTCCAGCAGCGCGTGGGATACCCGCGCAGCAGCCTGCACGCCCTGCTCCGCACTCTCGCCGAGCTGAAGTGGATCGAATCCGACGAGACCCGCCTGGCGTACGGCATCGGCCCGCACGCCCTGCTCACCGGCACCGCCTACCTGGACAAGGACCCGGCGCTGCCGCTCGCCCACGAGACCCTGGAGGACCTGCGCGCCGAGGTCGGGCACACCGTGCACTACGCCCGCCGCGACGACGCGCACGTGCTCTACCTGGCCAGCCGGGAGTCCCGGGAGGAGCTCAGGGTCATCTCCCGGGTCGGGCGGCGGCTGCCCGCGCACGTGACCGCGCTCGGCCAGGCCTTGCTGGCCGAGCTGACCGACAACGAGATAGCGGCGACCCTGCCTGAACGGCTCGAGGGCATCACCGCGCACAGCTACACCGACCGGGCCGCCCTCATCGCGGAGCTGGACCGGGTGCGCGTGCGCGGCTGGGCGTACGAGCGTGAGCAGGGCACGGCCGGGGTCGCCTGCGTGGCCTGCGCCGTCGACTACCGCATTCCGGCCACGGACGCCATCAGCTGCTCGATGCCCGCCGGGCTGCCCGAGGACCAGATCGAGAAGATCATCGACGCTCTGGTCCGGCACACCCGCAAGCTCGCCGCGACCCTGCGGCGCGAGGGAATCCGCTGACCTCGGCGTCCCCTTCCTTATAGGTCATCCCCGGGCGTGTTGACTTCTATGAGAATGCCCAGTTAGTTTCTGGATACCGCCCAGCATGAAGGACGCCGTCCACATATGTGGACGAGGTGAAGGGTTGATACATGCATCTCGACGGCATTCTGTTCTTTCCGGTCACCCCGTTCACCGCGGATGGCCGGCTCGACGAGGAGGCTCTCCGACGACACGTCGATGAGGGCGTGAGGGCGGGCGCGGGCGGAGTGTTCGCCGCGTGCGGAACGGGCGAGTACAACGCCCTGGGTCTCGACGAGTACGAGCGGGTGGTGCGCGTCTCCGTGGAGACGGTGGCCGGGCGCGTCCCCGTCCTCTCCGGCGCGGGCGGCGCGCTGCCGTTCGCCCGGGCCTGCGCGGAGACCGCCGCCGGGGCCGGGGCCGACGGCCTCCTCCTGCTGCCGCCCTACCTGGTCACGGCTCCGGTGAGTGGGCTGGTGCGGTACATCCGCGACGTGAGCTCCGCGACGGACCTGCCCTCGATCGTCTACCAGCGCGGCAACGCCCGGTTCACGCCGGACGCCGTCGTCGAGCTCGCCGGGCTGCCGAACATCATGGGGTTCAAGGACGGGCTCGGCGACCTCGACCAGCTCCAGCGGATCGTCCTGGCCGTACGGGACGCCACCGACCGCGAGTTCGCCTTCTTCAACGGGCTGCCCACCGCCGAGATGACCGTCATGGCCTACCGGGGCATCGGCGTGAACCTGTACTCGTCGGCCGTCTTCTGCTTCGCGCCCGAGGTGGCCCTCGGCTTCTACAAGGCGGTCACCGCCGGCGACGACGACCTGGCCAGGCGGCTGCTCGCCGAGTTCTACCGCCCGCTGGTCGAGCTCCGCGACCTCGTCCCGGGCTACGCCGTCTCCCTGGTCAAGGCCGGCGTGACGCTGCGGGGCCTGAACGCGGGGGTGGTGCGCCCGCCGCTGATCGACGCCGCGCCGGAGCACATCGCACAGCTCGAAAGGCTCATCGCGCGAGGATCGGAGATCGTCGGATGCTGATCCGGGAGGTCCACGTCACCCCGGTCGCCTTCCGGGACCCCCCGCTGCTCAACGCGGCCGGCGTGCACGAGCCGTGGGCGCTGCGCACGATCGTCGAGGTGGTGACCGACGAGGGGCTCACCGGGCTCGGCGAGACCTACGGCGACCTCGACCACCTCGGCAAGGTCCGCGACGCGGCCCGCTCGCTGATCGGGCTCGACGTCTACCACCACAACGCGGTCTACGCGGCGGTGATCGCCTCCGTCGGGGCCGACGTCGTCGTGGACAGGCACGGGCTGACCGGCGCGGCCACGCACGAGAAGACCGTCGACCGGGTGTTCTCGCCGTTCGAGGTGGCGTGCCTCGACATCAAGGGCAAGGCGGCCGGGCGGCCCGTCGTGGAACTGCTGGGCGGCAAGGTCAGGGACGCCGTGCCGTACAGCGCCTATCTGTTCTACAAGTGGGCCGGGCATCCGGGCGAGCCGGAGGACTCCTTCGGGGCCGCGCTCGACCCCGCCGGGCTCGTCGAGCAGGCTCGCATGTTCATCGACAGGTACGGCTTCCGCTCGATCAAGCTCAAGGGCGGGGTGTACCCGCCGGTCGAGGAGATCAAGGCGATCCACGCGCTGCGGGAGGCGTTCCCCGAGCACCCGCTCCGGCTCGACCCCAACGCCGCGTGGACCGTGGACACCTCGATCGAGGTCGGCCGCGCGCTCGACGGCGTCCTCGAATACCTGGAGGACCCGACACCGGGCATCGAGAACATGGCGAGCGTCGCGCCGCTGGTCCCCATGCCGCTGGCGACGAACATGTGCGTGGTGACCCCCGAGCACCTCCCTTCGGCCATCCAGGAGAGCGCCATCGGCGTGCTGCTCCTCGACCACCACTACTGGGGCGGGCTGCTCAAGTCCTCGCACATCGCGACGCTGTGCTCGACCTTCGGCATCGAGCTGTCGATGCACTCCAACTCCCACCTCGGCATCAGCCTGGCCGCGATGACGCACCTGGCGGCCGCCACACCGGCCATCACCCACGACTGCGACACCCACACGCCGTGGCAGGACGGGCAGGACGTGATCGCGCCGGGTGCGCTGCGGTTCGTGGACGGCGCCGTCCCGGTGCCCGACGGGCCCGGTCTCGGCGTCGAACTCGACCGCGACGCCCTTGCCGTCATGAACGAGCAGTATGAGAAGTGTGGCGTCCGCTCCCGCGACGACACGACGTACATGCAGAGCTTCGACCCGTCCTTCTCGGCCCGGAGGCCACGCTGGTGAACGTCATCTACGCCTATCCCTGGGACATCGTCGGCGACCCGGCGGCCGCCGGACGCCTCAGGTCTCTCGGCGCGGACGCCGTGGCGCTGGCCGCGTCCTACCACACGACCCGCGCGGCCACCCCGCTCCATCCGGAGCACCGGCTCGTCGACGCCCGGCACGCCGCGTGTTACGTCCCGATCCGGGAGGAGGCGTGGAAGGGAAGCCGTCTCGCCCCCGCCGCGCCGGCGTGGGTGGCGTCCGACGACCCGTTCGGCGAGGCCCGCGACACGTTGCGCGCCGAGGGCCTGCCCGTCCACGCCTGGACCGTCCTCACCCACAACACGCTGCTCGGCTCCGCCAACCCCGACCTGGTCGTCACTAACGCCTTCGGCGAACGGTACTCGTACGCGCTCTGCCCAGCCTCCGCCGACGTCCGGGAATACTGCCGGACTCTCGTCCACGAGGTCGTCGAGCTGGGCGACCCGGACGCGCTGATCCTGGAGGCGTGCGGCGCGCTCGGGTTCCGCCACGGCGGCCACCACGAGAAGACCGACGGCACTGACTGGAACGCCGCGGTGATCGCGCTGCTGTCCCTCTGTTTCTGCACGGCGTGCGTCTCCCGCTACGAGTCGGCCGGGATCGACGTGGCCGAGCTCCGGTCCCGGGTGCGCGCCGCCGTCGACCAGCCGGCCGAGTCGGTCGAGTCGGCGCTGGGCGACCTGGCGGAAGCCATACGCGACCTGAGGACGGGGCTCGCGGGCGAGCTGCGCGCGCTGCTGCTCGCGGAGGCCCGCTCGGTGCGGCCCGGCATCCCGATCGGCCTGCACGCGAACGCCGACCCCTGGGCGACCGGCCCCTTCGCCACCGTGCCCGCCGGCGTGGACGTGGACGTCCTGATCGGCAACTGCTGGAACGCCCCCGAGGTCGACGAGGCCGGGCTGCGCGGGCTCGGGCGGCTCGGCCCGCGCGTCGGGGCCTACCTCCTCGCCCTCCCGCCGCGTCCCGCGGACGGAGAGGCCCTGGCCTGGCTGGCCGAAACCTACACCGCCGCCGGCGCCCAGGAGATTCACTGGTACCACGGCGGCCTCGCCTCCGCCGCCCGCCTGGAAGCGATCGCTCACGCGATCAGACGGTAAGCCACAATCTCATGCATGCGGTTCGGCATTCTCGGCCCCACGGAGGCCCGGCTCGGCGATAGGCGCCCAGATGACGGCCCGGATGACGGCCCGGATGACGGCGCGGATGAGGGCCGGGTCCCGGTCGGCGGGCCGGGGCTCCGGGCGCTGCTCGCGCTGCTGCTTCTGGGGGCGGGCCGGGTGGTCAGCGGCGAGCGCCTGATCGGCGGCCTCTACGGCGCCGAGCCGCCCGCCAACGCCGTCAACGCCCTTCAGGCCCAGGTCTCGCGGCTGCGCCGGCAGCTCGGCGACCTGGTGGAGGGCCATCCCGCCGGATATCGCCTCGCCGTCGATCCTGACGATGTGGACGCGTTCCGGTTCGAGCGGCTCGCGGCCGAGGGGCGGCGGGCCCTCTCATCGGGGAACCACCGGGCGGCGGCCGCGTCGCTGCGGCAGGCCCTCGATCTCTGGCGCGGGCCCGCTCTCGCCGACGTCCTCGACGCGCCGTTCGCGGCCGCGCAGGCGACCCGGCTGGAGGAGCTGCGCCTGACCGCGGCCGAGGACCTCGCGGAGGCCAGGCTCGCGCTCGGCGAGCACGGTCACCACGGTGAGCCCAGTCACCACGGTCAGCACGGGGACCTCGTCGCCGAGCTGCGGGACCGGGCGGCCGCCCACCCGCTGCGCGAGCGGACCCTCGGCCAGCTCATGCGCGCGCTCTACGCGGCCGGCCGCCAGGCCGAGGCGCTGGCGGCGTTCGAGGACGCCCGGCGGAGGCTCGCCGACGAGCTGGGCGCCGACCCCTCCGCCGAGCTGGCCGCGATCCACCTGGCCGTGCTCCGCTCCGACCCGTCCCTCTCCCCCGGCCCCGCCGTACGGCACGCGCTGCCCGCCCAGCTCACCACCCTGGTGGGCCGGGCGGAGGACCTGGAGCGGATCGGCGCGCTGCTCGGCGAGGCGCGGCTGGTGACGCTCACCGGTCCCGGGGGCACCGGCAAGACGCGGCTCGCGACGGAGGCCGCGGGCCGGGAGCCCGGCAACGTCTGCTTCGTCGAGCTCGCGCCTCTCGGTGACGGGGCCGACGTGCCGCAGGCGGTGCTCGCCGCGCTCGGGCTCCGCGAGACCGGGCTGCTGGCCACCCCGGCGCCGCCTCGCTCCGGGCCGGCGCCGGATCCCGTCGCGAGGCTGGTCGCGGCCCTCGCCGACCGGCCCGCGCTGCTCGTGCTGGACAACTGCGAGCACGTCGTGGAGGCCGCCGCCCGGCTCGCCGACCGCCTGCTCAGCGCGTGCCCGGCGCTGCGGGTCCTGGCCACCAGCAGGGAGGCGCTCGGCATCACCGGCGAGCGGCTCTATCCCGTTCCTCCCCTCGATCTGCCGCCGCCCGGCACGCCAGCGGCGGAGGCGCTCGCCTATCCGGCGGTGCGGCTGTTCGCCGAGCGTGCCTCCGCCGTACGGCCCGATGTCGAGCCCGGTGCGGAGGACATCGTGCGGATCTGCCGGGCGCTCGACGGGCTGCCGCTGGCGATCGAGCTCGCCGCCGCCCGGATGCGGTCGCTGACGGCCGCCGAGCTCGCCGCCCGCCTGACCGACCGCTTCTCGCTGCTGTCGCGCGGCAGCCGTACGGCGCAGCCGAGGCACCGCACGCTCCGCGCGGTGGTCGAGTGGAGCTGGGACCTGCTCGACGAGGCCGAGCGCGCGCTGGCGAGGCGGCTCACGGTCTTCGCGGGCGGCGCGACGCTGGAGGCGGCCGAGCGGGTGTGCGGGGTGCCGGACACGGACGGCGTGCTGGCCTCCCTCGTGGAGAAGTCCCTGGTCGAGGCCGTAGCAGGGGGTGCGGGCGACCGCTACCGGATGCTGGAGACCATCCGGGCCTTCTGCGCGGAACGGCTGGCCGAGGCGGGCGAGGAGGAACGGCTCCGCCGGGCCCACCTGGCGTACTTCCTGGATCTCGCCGAGACCGCCGACCCCCACCTGCGCGGGCCGGAGCAGCTGGAGTGGCTGCGGCGGCTGGACTCCGAGCGCGACAACCTTCACGCCGCCCTGCACCGTGCCGCCGACAAGCACAGGGCCCCTGACGTCAGGGACGCGCTGAGACTGCTTTCGGCGGCGACGGGCTACTGGTTGCTGCGCGGCCTGCGCGGCGAGGCCTCCGGACTGGCGCGCGAGCTGCTGAGGAGGACGGGCCCAGAGCCGCCGACGGGTCTGGAGCAGGAGCACGCGCTGTGCACGCTCACCGCGGCGGCCGGCAGCGGCCACGGCGCCGAACTCGGGCCGCGCCTGCCCAACGCCATCCGGGTGATCGACGGCCTGACGGCCCTGCCCCGCCAGCCGTTCGTGGTCGTGCTGCGCGCCATGGTCGGCGGCCCGCCCGACCATGGCGTCTACCGCGAGCTGGAGCGCAAGCGCGGGCTGCTGGACGAGGACCCGTGGACGCGCGCGCTCAACGACTTCGGCCGGGGATACATGAGGATGTTCGGCGGGCACCTGGCGGAAGCCGAGCAGGAGATCACGAGAGCGCTCGACGACATCCGGTCGGTCGGTGACCGCTGGCTGATGTCGATGGCGCTGTCCGCCCTCGCCGACCTCGCGGACTGGCGGGGCGACTACGCGAGGGTGGTGGCCCTGGCCGACGAGGCGCTCGACCTCACCGAGCGCCTCGGAGCCACGGCCGACATGGCGGAGACGCTGTGCCGCCGGGCCGGTGGACGGATGCGCGCGGGCGACGAGGCGGAAGCCCGTGCCGACTACGAGCGCGCCGCCGAGCTGGCCCGGAGTGCCGGCGTTCCGGACCTGCTCGCCGCCGCCCACCTCGGGCTCGGCGAGCTGGCCCGGCTGCGCGGCGATCTCATCGAGGCCCGCTCGCTGTGCGAGACGGCGCTCGCCGAATGCAGGGCGGACTGGTTCAGCGCCGAGGAGACGCGCTCTCGGGTGTACCTCTCGCTGGGCTGGACCGCCGAGCGGGAGGGCAACGCCGCCGAAGCCCTCGCCTGGCATCGGCGGGCACTCTCGACAGGGCTGGGCGACCGGAACCTCTCCATGGCCGCCAAGGTGGCCGAAGGGCTCGCCGGAGTCGCACTGCTCGAAGGGGACGGCGAGCGGGCGGCCCTCCTGCTCGGCGTCGGCACGGCTTTGCGCGGCTCACCCGGCGTGGGCAGTCCCGACACCGACCGGGTCGCCGCGGGGTGCCGCGCACTGATCGGAGACGCGGCCTACGACAGCGTGTACGCGCATGCCACGGCCGCCACCCGCGAGCGGATGCTCGCCACCGGCGACGCGTCCGCCCCCGCGCTGACCGTCATCGAAGGGCACCTGTCAGCGCTGGGCGGGTGACTCGTCAGATCGGACGGGTGACCCGTCAGCTTCGGTGGGTGACTCGTCAGCGTTCGGTGAGTGGCTCGTCAGCGCGACCGCCGACCCTGCGTGCATGACGAACTCCCGCAAGTGGGGCACGCTGGTGATCGCGTGCCTGGCTGTGCTGCTGCTGTCCATCGACCTGACCGTCCTGCACCTCGCCAGCCCCAAGCTGGCCGCCGACCTGAACCCGTCGGCCACCCAGTTCCTCTGGATCGCCGACATCTACGGCTTCGCGCTCGCCGGGCTGCTCGTGACGATGGGCAACGTGGGCGACCGGATCGGCCGCAAGCGGCTGCTGCTCATCGGCACTGCCGCGTTCGGCGCGGCCTCGGCGATAACCGCCTACGCGCCCAATCCCGAGCTCCTCATCGCCGCTCGCGCGCTGCTCGGCGTCGCCGGCGCGATCATCATGCCCTCGACGCTCTCGCTGGTCCGCAACGTCTTCACCGACCCGAAGGAGCGGACCAGCGCGGTCGGCATCTGGAGCAGCGTCTCCGCGGCGGGCTTCGCCCTCGGCCCCCTTGTCGGGGGCGTGCTGCTCGACCACTTCTGGTGGGGCTCGGTCTTCCTGATCAACCTGCCGGTGGTCGCGCTCATACTGGTCACGGGCTTCATCGTGCTCCCCGAGTCAGGCAACCCCCGTCCCGGCCGGATCGACCTGCCGAGCGTCCCGCTCTCGGTCGTCGGCGTGCTCGGGCTGATTTACGCCCTCAAGGAGGCCGCGCGCGGCGGAGCCGCCCAGGGATCCGTCATCGCGACCGCCGCCATCGGAGTGGCTGCCCTGGTCGTGTTCGTCTGGCGGCAGACCCGGCTGGCCGAGCCGCTCATCGACGTCCGGCTGTTCCGCCGCCGGGCCTTCGCCGCGTCGGTGGGCGCCGAACTGATCGCGATGTTCGCCATGCTGGCCATGTCGCTGGTCTTCGCACAGTACTTCCAGCTCGTCCTGGGCTGGTCGCCGTTGATCGCGGGCCTCGCCGGGATGCCCGGGGGCTTCGCGGCCGGCGGAGGCGGGGCGCTCGCCGGCACGCTGGTCCACAAGTGGGGCCGGGGACCGGTGGTCACGCTCGGCCTCGTCATGACCGCGGCCGGGTTCGCGCTGTTCAGCCGGATCGGCACCGACCTGAGCTACCCCTATCTGCTCGTCGCCATGATCATCCAAGGCGTCGGCACGGGGTTCACGTTCGCCGTGACGAACGACACGCTGCTCGCCACGGCGCCGAAGGAGCGAGCGGGGGCGGCCGGGGCCATCTCCGAGACCGCTCACGAGATGGGCGGCGCGCTCGGCATCGCCGTCCTCGGCAGCGTGCTGAACAGCGCCTACCGCAACGGCCTCGACCTCCCGGCGGGGCTGCCCGCCGCGGCCGAGGCCCAGATCCGCGACACGCTCGGAGGCGCTCTGCGAGCCGCCGCCACCCTGCCCCGTGACGTGGCCGGGGCCGTCACGGGCGCGGCGAAGCAGGCGTTCGTCGAGGGCCTCCACGCCACCGTTCTGACCGGCGCGGCGATCCTCCTCTGCCTGGCGGTCGCCGCCCTGTTCGCGCTGCGCGGCGTCCCCAAGGTGATCCCGGAATACGAGAGCACTGGGCAGGATCTCTCCGAGGACCCCGCCGAGGGCGTCCCCGCGGTCAGCTGACCAGCGACAGCCAGTGGTCGTGCGCGCCGCCGAACGGGCCGGACGCCCGGCCCACGGCGTCCATCAGCCAGGCGGCCGACCGCTCCGCCTGGCTGATCACCTCGTCCGGGTACGCGTAGAGCACCTGGTGCTCGGCGAACTCGTCCTCGTCGTCCAGGTGCAGGCGACCGTCCTTGAACCTGAGCACGTCGAGATCCAGATCGACCATGGTGACCTCGCCACCCTGCCACACCGGCACGGTGGTGACGTCGCAGTAGATCGCCGTCTCGTGCCCGTCCGCGTTGAACGTGGCCGTCCACCACTGGTCGCGCGGGAAAAGCATGACGAACGGCATCTCCCAGACGACCGGGGGCTCATGTCCCCTCTGGCCGACGGTGCCGGCGCTGCAGCCGACCCACGAGCCGTGCTCGTCCTCACCCAGGAGCCTCCCCGGATGGTTCCAGTGCAACGATCCGCCGTATTTGCGGTAGACGACCCTCACCTCGGACACGGGCGGGACGCTATGCCACGCCCATCCCCGAACGCAACGGCATATTCACCGGAGGCCGGCGACGACGGCCGGCCTCGGTGCGTGTTCGTACGGATTTCAGACCTCGACGACCACCGGGATGACCATCGGGCGGCGGCGGTAGGTGTCGCTGACCCAGCGTCCGACCGTACGGCGGAGGGTGCGGCGGATCTGCAGGACGTCGGCCACGCCCGCCGCGGCGACCTCCTGGAGCGCGATCTCGATCTGCGGGATGACCGCGTCGAACGCCTCCGGGTCGATGCCGGAGCCACGCGCGGTGATCTCCGGGCCGCCGGTGAGCTTGCCGGTGGTGGAGTCGACCACCACGACGATCGAGATGAACCCCTCGTCGCCCAGGATGCGCCGGTCCTTGAGCGCCACGTCCGTGACGTCGCCGACCGACGTGCCGTCCACGAAGACGTACCCGCACGGCACCGCGCCGACGATCGCGGCGTGGCCGTCGACCAGGTCCACGACGACGCCGTCCTCGGCGATCACGATGTTCTCCTCCGGCACACCCGTGAGGGCGGCGAGACGAGCATGCGCCCGCAGATGCCGCCACTCGCCGTGGACCGGCATGAAGTTGGACGGCTTGGTCAGGTTCAGGACGTACAGCAGCTCCCCGGCGGCGGCGTGACCCGAGACGTGCACGCGGGCGTTGCCCTTGTGGACGACTCGCGCGCCCCAGCGGGTGAGGCCGTTGATGACCTTGTTGACCGCCGTCTCGTTGCCCGGCACCAGCGAGGACGCCAGCAGGACCGTGTCGCCCGCCGCGATCCGGATCGGATGGTCGCGGTTCGCCATGCGGGACAGCGCCGCCATCGGCTCGCCCTGGGATCCGGTGCAGATCAGCACCACGTCCTCCGGCGGCCACTCCTCGATCTCGCGGGAGTCGACCAGCAGGCCCGGCGGCACCTTCAGGTAACCGAGATCACGGGCCACGCCCATGTTCCGGACCATGGACCTGCCGATCAGCGCGACCTTGCGGCCGTGCTTGTCCGCGGCGTCCATGATCTGCTGCACCCGGTGGATGTGCGAGGCGAAGCTGGCGACGATGATCCGCTTGTCGGCCGCGCGGAACACGTCGTCGATGACCGGCGCGATGTCCCGCTCACTGGTGACGAAACCGGGCACCTCGGAGTTCGTGGAGTCCGACATCAGCAGGTCGACGCCCTCCGCCCCCAGCCGGGCGAAGCCGCCGAGGTCGGTCAGCCGCCCGTCGAGCGGGAGCTGGTCCATCTTGAAGTCGCCGGTGTGCAGCACGATGCCGGCCGGCGTCCTGATCGCCACGGCCAGCGCGTCCGGGATGGAGTGGTTGACGGCGAAGAACTCGCACTCGAACGGCCCGAACCTGCGCCGCTCGCCCTCGACCACCTCGACCTTGACCGGCTGGATCCGGTGCTCGGACAGCTTGCTCTCGATCAGCCCCAGCGTGAGCCGCGAGCCGACCAGCGGGATGGCCGTCCGCTCGCGCAGCAGGTACGGCACGGCGCCGATGTGGTCCTCGTGCGCGTGCGTGAGGACGACCGCCTCGATGTCGTCCAGGCGGCCGCGGATGTAGTCGAAGTCCGGCAGGATCAGGTCCACGCCGGGCTGGTCCGGCTCGGGGAACAGCACGCCGCAGTCGACGACGAGAAGGCGGCCGTCGTACTCGAAGACCGCCATGTTGCGGCCGATCTCGCCCAGGCCGCCGAGGGCGACGATGCGCAGGCCGTTGTCCGCCAGCGGCGGGGGCGGCCCCAGCTCGGGATGCGGGTGGCTCATGCCGTCTCCTCGCCTTCGGCTCGGAGTGGCATTCGCCAGGCGCTGCGTTGATTGATTCGCTCGCTACGCTCGCTCATGCGAGCTCCTCCGCACCCGGCGTGACGGCTACGGCTTCCGGTATTTCGCTCGCTCATTCGGCTCCATTTTTGTTGTTAGCTATCGACAAGTTTGAGACCGCCCGCGATGAGGTCCTCACGCAGCAGCGCGACCTGCTCCTCAGTGGCGTCGACGAGCGGAAGCCGTACGGATCCGCCGTCCTGCCCGGCCAGCTTCAGCGCCGCCTTCGACATGATCGCGCCCTGGGTGCGGGTCATGATGCCCGTGACCACCGGCAGCAACTGGCGGTGGAGCGCGAGGGCGCCCGCCACGTCGCCGGAGCGATAGCGATCGATCATGGAGGCGAGCTCCGCGCCCGCCACGTGGCCGACGACGCTCACGAGCCCGGCCGCGCCGACCGACAGCCACGGCAGGTTGAGCGTGTCGTCGCCGGAGTAGAAGACCAGGTCGGTCGCCGCCATGACCTGGGAACCCGCGAAAAGGTCGGCCTTGGCGTCCTTGACCGCGACGATGCGCGGGTGCCGTCCGAGCCGTATCAGCGTCTCGGTCCGGATCGGCACGCCAGTGCGGCCGGGGATGTCATAGAGCATCACCGGAAGGCCGGTCGCGTCCGCGACAGCGGTGAAGTGGCGGTAGAGACCTTCCTGCGGCGGTTTGTTGTAGTACGGCGTGACGACCAACAGGGCGTGCGCCCCCGCACGCTCGGCGGCGCGGGCCAGCTCGACACTGTGATGGGTGTCGTTGCTCCCGGCCCCGGCGATGACGACGGCCCGGTCCCCCACGGCCTCGAGGACGGCCCGCAGGATGCGGTCCTTCTCCTCGTCGGTCGTGGTGGGAGACTCCCCTGTCGTGCCGCTGACGACCAGGCCGTCGTTGCGCTGCTCGTCCACAAGATAGGCGGCGATGCGCTGGACACCCTCGTAGTCGACCGCGCCGTCGGAGGTGAACGGCGTGACCATCGCGGTCAGCATGCGGCCGAAGGGGGCGTCGGAGGTTCCAGTTGGCGATGCCATAGAGCGAACGCTACCTGGATCCGGGGAGGCCCGTGGACGCCGCCACCCCGTTGTGCCCAAGTCACCAGCGGCGTCGCGGCTTCCGGGATGGGAGCGCGGGACCGGGGGCGGCGAAAGAGGCCGCCGATATGTGCTCGGGGGTACACACATCAGCGGCCTCTACCGGAGAATCGCCGCGTCTTACGGCCGCGTTACACGCTCCTGGTGAGAATTTTTCGGATCCGCCGTATGCGCCCCTGCGGTCAGCGCGCCTGCCCCAAGATCAGCCTGGTCCAGAGGTCCTCCATGCGCACGGTGATGAGCCGCTCCGTCTCATGGACGCGGTTGCCCTCGTCCCTGCGGATCGTCCGCCGGATGAACAGCACCCCGCCGGCGTGGCACAACTCATAGATCGTCGCCTTGCAGTCGCACGTGTGCCTGCGGACCCGGATCCGGTCGCTCCGGTGCGTCGGCACCATCCAGTTGATTCGCTCGTGGCCGGACTGAAGCGGCGCGACATGGATCCCGTGGTACGGCGGGGGCACGTTCACCGAGGACGACTTCGCGGCGCGAGGAGTCCGCCGTTGATCAGCGGAAACTCTAGGACTTGCCGGATTTGACGGCGGAGTACCAGATGCGCCCATTTGTGGCCTTTCGGCTGGCAAAGTTGGAATCACAGGCGGGGTCCATTACTCTGGGTTGCTTGTCGAATACGCCACCATTGGGAATCCGTTCAGCCCCCGAGGGATGGATTGATGGCCAACTCTGATCCGGTTTACCTGCGCGTAGTCGAGGACCTCCGCCGTCAGATCGTCGATGGCACGCTCCCACCGGGGGCGCCGATCCCCTCCCGGCACCAGATCACCAGGAAGTACAGCGTCGGCGAGACCGCCGCCCGCCACGCGCTCCGCGTCCTCGCCCAGGAGGGCCTGATCGTCGGCCGCGTCGGATCCGGGCACCGGGTGCGCGAGAAACCGACGCTGCTCCCCCTCTATCGGAGCCGCGTCCCCGAGCCCCACACGCCGTTCGCGATGGACATGCAGGCGAGCAGCCGGCATCCCACGTGGACCTGGCGGAGCGAGCTCTCCGAGGCACCACCGGAGATCGCTCAGCGTCTGCAGCTCAGCGAGTGGAGCCCGGTGATCAGAATCCGCTCCGTCTTCCGCGGCGACGGCAAGCCGATGCAGCTCGCCACGTCGTACGAGCTGGTCGAGTTCGGCCAGAGCCAGGCCCCGGAGGAGGGGACGAACGAGCGCCGGAGCGCGGTGTCCCGGATGGCGGCCAACGGCACCCCGGTCACCGAGATCGGCGAGACGGTCCACGTCCGGGTGCCCCAGCCGACCGAGAGCGACCTGCTGGTGCTCCCCGCCGGCGTTCAGGTCCTGCATGTCGAGCGCACCTACTGGGCCGGAGAGCGCCCGGTGGAGACCAGTGACATCGTGATCCCGGGTGACAGGTTCCGCCTTGTCTACGGGATTCCCGTCCACCTCTGACTGTCGGTGGCCACTGGTACAACCATCCCGGATTCCCCATCCGGAGGTGCCGATGCGCGTCAAGGACCTGCCCCCGACCGACCAGCCCCGTGAGCGGCTCCTGACATCGGGGGCGTCGGCGCTGGCCGACCGGGAGTTGCTCGCCCTGCTGCTCGGCTCGGGCAGCAGGGGCGTCAGCGCCGTCGAGCTCGCGTCCCAGGTCATCGCCCACTGCGGCGACCTGGGCGAGCTCTCCCGGTCCGAGGCGCACCGGCTGCTCGCCGTGCCGGGAGTCGGGCCCGCCAAGGCGGCGCGCGTCGCCGCGGCCTTCCATCTCGTACGGCGGGCACAGGCCGAGCCGGAGCGCAGCCGCATCACCTGCTCGGCCGACATCGCGGCCGCCGCGGCGCCCCTCCTCCACGGATATCCGCGGGAGCGGCTCGTCGTGGTGATCTGCGACCCCCGTGGCGCCGTGATCCGCCGTGTCGTCATCAGCGAAGGCGGAAGCGACCACACTCCCGCGCCCGTCCGCGACATCATCACCACCGTCCTCGTCTCCGGCGGGGCCGCCTTCGGCCTCGCCCACAACCACCCCAGCGGATCCCTGGACCCGAGCACCGCCGACCTCCAAGTCACCGCCCGCCTCCACGAGGCCGCCGACACCGTCGGCCTCCGCCTCCTCGACCACGTGATCGTCACCGACACCGCCTGGCGCCGGATTCCAGACGCAGGATTGCAGAGTTGACTCTAAGTCCTCTCGATACTACTGGTCTATAAGCCCGTATGACTCGGTGTTAGTGAGTGTCTGCTTTATGCAAACATGTACGGTTTGGTCTATCGTTCGACTGTGCTTGACCGAGACGGACCCATACCGGTCTACAAGCAGATCGCGGACATCATCCGCGATCGCATCGACAACGGGGAGCTCCCGCCGGGCAACCCCATGCCCAGCGAGGCCGAGCTTGAGGCGGAGTACGGCATCGCCAGGACGACGGCCCGCCGCGTCGCGCGTGAGCTGCGCGAGCAGGGCCTCGTCTATACGGTTCAGGGCGAGGGCACGTTCGTCGGTGACGACTCAGCGCCACGCGCTCGCCGCAAGATCGCCCTCTACCAGCAGATCGCCGAGGAGATCGCCGAACGCATCCGGCGCAGGGAGTTCAAGCCCAATCGGCCCATCCCCAGCGAAAAGGCCCTGATGCAGCAGTACGGCGTGGCCAAGGTCACCGCTCGCCAGGCCGTCGCGGCTCTCCGCGAGAAGGGATGGGTGTTCACCGTTCCCTATCGCGGAACCTACGTCTCACCACCGGAGAAGTGGCCACGCGACTGAACTGAACCGCGTCCACACGAGGCCGGTGGACGCCTGGTGATGTCAGTGGCGCTGCGTACCGTGTGACCGTGCTCGACTACGACGGCGACACCCACCCGCTAGCGCCGACAGCGAGGCCCTGCATGGTCACTCCGATGACACCGTCGCGGGTGCGCCAGCGGCGTCCACGAGAACTCGGCCGCCGAGCGGCTCGGCCAACCGGATCCGGTAGGGCAGTGTACGGAACACTGCCGGCGTGGTGCAGTGCTCCTTGACGGTTCCCGGGGCGGTGCCGACGGTCCTGGTCGTGAGCCCGATGGCGACAGCGGTTTCAGATTCCCTGAAAACTGGGTCGTACTGCAGGATCGGTTCGCCGGGACACGCAGTGGGCGGAGCGGGCATGGTGACAGTGAGCGCCCGCCCGTCAGCGCCGAGACGGGCGAAGCCTACGGTGGCCGACGGGTGATGAAGCCTGTCGAACCGCCAGAACACCTCGGGTGTCAGCGCGGGCCAGGCGATGTCCCCGCTGACGGCCGGGGAGTGGAACAGCCACGCGGGCAGGGTTCTGGGGCCCCGATCGGTGCTGAACAGCGCCGACCCCAACGTGGCTCCCGTGATGCGCAGCGGCGGTGACGGCGTGCCCTCGACCGGGCCTTTGAGCGCGTTCATGGCCTCGAACGCCTCGGCGGCGGTGATCGAGTCCAACGACGCGCTTCCGTCAGAAAGGAGCACCGTGACCTTACCGCCGGCGTGCTCGGGCAAGGTCCCCGCGAGCTCGAACCGGCGCGCGAGCAGTGCCGTCTTCGCATTTCCGGCGGCCTCGCCCTCCACCTTGGGCAGTTCATCGAGCAGCAGGATGGGCCGTGGCGTGCGGTGAACGGGAAACGCTCGCCAGTCATTGAGCGCCTGCGGACCCACCCCAGTGGGCCCCTGAAAGGGCGCGGAAGCCGGGCTGAGCGAGGTTACACGTTCATCGCCTCCTCGGTTCGAAGCCAGGCCTGGCACAAGGATCGCGGTCGCGACGAGTAGCCCGGCCGTCGCCGCCGACACCGTCCAGGCACGGCGGCGACGCCCGACCCGATGACCCAGTTGTTCCGCGGTGAAACTCAGCGGCGGCGTCTCCGCGACGATGTCACGAAGACCGTCTCTCAGTTCTCGTGGGTCGATGGACACGAGGCGTCCTTTCCTGATGATCGGTAAACGAGCCCCAACCTTGCCAATCCCTCGCTGAGATGCCGCTTCACCGTGCCCTCGCCACAGCCCAGAACAGCCGCGATCTGCCCCACGGCCAGATCGTCGTAGTAGCGGAGAACCACGCATGCCCGCTGACGCGGGGACAACTGCTGGAGGGCAGTGCGCAGATCCTGTGTGACCGCGATGTCAATGGAGGGATCTGGCACCTCGCCCTGACTTGACAGCTTCGGTATCGCCTTCCGCCACAGAGACAGCCGTCGGTGCCTGTCTATGGCCAAATTGACCATCGTCTTGCGAACGTACTGTTCGAGTTGCGAGACGTCCCCGCTCGTGAGGGGGCGCCCCAGCACCCGAACGCACGCGTCCTGGACCAAGTCCTCGGCTTCGGACTCGTTCCCGCACAACAGGACGGCATGCCGCTTCAAGGCCCAGCCGCGTTCAACGATCAAGACCTCCAAGACTTGATCCCAGGTCGCCACGGTCACCTCTCGCGCTCGGCGTCACTCTCTAAAGACGAGCAGGGCCAAAGAATCGTTGGGGTTCAGAGCGAGCACGTGTTCAGGGCAAGCACGTTGGGTCCCCTCGCGCGTCGCCCACACCGGTAACCGGGCACGGTACGGCGGGCGCATGATCACGTGCGGGGTTGTCGCCGGTCAGAGGCCACACCGAGGAGCCTGTGCATGATCACCCCCTGGGGCGGGTGGACTGGGTGGCGGCTACGCACACGAGTACGGCCAGGGCGGCCGCGATGGTGGCGGCTCCGAAGCGCTCCCCCATCAGCAGCCACGCCCACGCCAGCGTGAGCAGCGGCTGGGTGAGCTGGACCTGCCCGGCTCGGGCGATGCCGCCCATCGCGAGCCCGGCATACCAGGGGATGAACCCGAGGAACATCGAGATCAGGCCGACGTACGCGAACCCGGCCACCGCCACGCCGCTCGGCCGAGGGTCCGTCACCAGGGCCAGTACGGCCGTCGCGGGCACGGTCACTGGGGCCGCGACGACCAGCGCGTACGAGATGACCCGCCAGCCGGGGGTCTCCCGGGCGAGCCGGCCGCCCTCGGTGTAGCCGACGGCCGCCGACAGCAGCGCCAGCACGAGAAGCAGGTCCGCCCCGGCGAGGTGCCCGCTCCCCCGCGTGAGGGTGAAGACCGTGATGGACAGGGCCCCGGCCGCGCACGCGAGCCAGAAGAGGGGCCTCGGCCGTTCTCCCGCCCGCAGTACGGCGAAGGCCGCCGTCGCGGCGGGGAGCAGGCCGATGACGACGGCCGAGTGCGCCGTGCTCGCGCCGCTGTGCAGGGCGAGCCCGCTGAACAGCGGGAAGCCGAAGACCACCCCGAGCGCGATCAGGGCGTACGACCGGAGGTGAGCCCGTGGCGGCAGCAGCGGCGCTCCGGCGGCTTTGAGGCAGACGACGGCCGCGAGCGCCGCGAGCGCGGCCCGGCCGATGGCCACCAGGTAGGGATCGAAGCCGCGCATCGCGAAGACGGTGGCCGGAAACGAGCCGGAGAACGACAGCACGCCGACTCCGGCGAGCAGGGTGCCCCGCCAGGCGGGCCGGCGCGTGAGGGGAGGTGCCGCTATCGACCCCGTGACGATAGCGCTATTGTCGGCTTTCATGAATGACGATAGCAGTATCGTCCGTCTTGCCGGGATCCTTCGCGAAGAGGCGGATCGGGGGCGACCCGGTGACCGGCTGCCGTCGAGCAGGGAGCTCATGCGCCGCCACGGCGTGAGCCCCGTGACGGTCTCCCGCGCCATCGCGCAGCTCGCCGCCGAGGGGCGGATCGTGACCCGGCCGGGCAGCGGCGCCTTCGTCGCCCCCGTCCGGCGCCCAGTGGCCGAGGCGCCTGACCCGTCATGGCAGACGGTCGCCCTCGGAGACCGGGTGGTGGACGACGCCGACGTGGCCGGCCTGCTCGCCCAGCCCGGCGAGGGAGTGATCCCGCTGACCGGCGGCTACCTCAACCCCGAGCTCCGGCCGGTGAAGGCGCTGTCGGCGGCGGCGGCGAGAGCCGTACGGAGACCGGACGCCTGGGCCCTGCCGCCGTTGAACGGCCTGGCGGACCTGCGCAGGTGGTTCGCCGGTGAGGCGGGTGGCGCGGGTGGCGCGGTGACGCAGAACGACGTGCTCGTGGTCAGCGGCGGCCAGTCCGCGCTCACGCACGCCTTCCGGGCGCTGGCGGCTCCCGGCGAGCCGGTACTCGTGGAGACTCCGACGTATCCGGGGGCGCTCGCCGCCGCCAAGGCCGCCGGCCTGCGGGCGACAGCCGTACCGATGGACCATGACGGGGTGCGGCCCGACCTGCTGGCGGAGGCGTTCGCGGTGACCGGCGCCCGGGTCTTCTACTGCCAGCCGACGCTGCACAACCCGACCGGCGCGACGCTCACCCGCGAACGGAGGGATCAGGTCCTGGCGGTCGCGCGGGCGGCCGGAGCCTTCGTGATCGAGGACGACTATGCCCGCTACCTGGGGGCCCGCTATCTGGGGGCCCCCGATCTCACCCCCGGGGCGGTCCCACCACCGATGGTGGCCATGGACTCCCACGGCACGGTCGTCCACGTGCTGTCGCTCAGCAAGATCTCCTCGCCCAGCCTTCGCGTGGCGGGCCTGATAGCGCGTGGTCCGGCCGCGCACCGCCTGCGGGCCAGTCAGGTCGTGGAGTCGTTCTTCGTCGCCCGGCCGCTGCAGGAGACTGCGCTGGAGTTCGTCACGTCACCGGCGTGGCGGCGTCACCTCGGCACGGTCCGGCAGGAGATCGCCGCCCGCCAGGAGGCTCTGCTGGCGGGGCTCGCGCGGCACGCCCCCGCCGTGGAGATCCACCTCGTCCCCCGCGGCGGGCTCCACGTGTGGGTACGGCTGCCGCCCGGCATGGACGAGAAATCCGTTGTCGAGGCGGCCCGGCTCAGGGGCGTCCTGGTGAGCCCAGGACGGATCTACTACCCGTCCGAGCCTCCCGGGCCGCGGCTGCGGCTCACGCACACCGCCGCGGCCGGCCTCGCGGAGCTCGACGACGGCGTCCGCCGCCTCGCCCGCGCCCTCGAAGACTGCTGAGAGAGGGTTATCGGCGTTTCTTGTCGCTGGCCGCCCTGGCACGCTGCCGCTCGCGGCGGTCGCGCTCCCGCATCGCCAGGTAGGCGAGGTAGCTCACGCGCATGGCTCCTCCAAGGGAAGTTAAGACACCCTCAAAAGGCTTACACAGGTGTCGTTATTTCGCAACCCGCTACTGCCGTACAGTGGTCACAGGGTGGGCGATCAGGAGTGATGCGAGCAGGGGTGATGGAGCACATGACGGGCCCAGCGGAGCTGCTCCGCGACTTCGTGAACACCTACGACGTCGAGGGCGACGCGGACGACCTCGCCTCGCCGGCCGAGCTCACCGTCTGGCTGCGCGAGCGGGGCCTGATCGGCGAGGCCGACCGCGCCGTCGACCGCGACCTCACCGTCGCCACCCACCTCCGCGAGGGGCTGCGCGGCGCCCTGCGCCACAACCACGACGGCGTGCCGTACGAGACCCCCGATGAGCTGGACTCGGCTCTGGCGGCGCTTCCGATGCGGGTGACGCTCGCCGGAGGGGCGCCCACGCTGGAGCCGACCGTGTGCGGGGTGGCGGCCGGGCTGGCGAGGATCGCGGCGCTGATCCCCGCCGCCCACGCCGACGGAACCTGGCGCCGCCTCAAGGTGTGCGTCGAGAGCACCTGTCAGTGGGCGTTCATCGACTCGTCAAAGAACCGTTCACGCTCCTGGTGCTCCATGCGAGTGTGCGGAAACCGAACAAAAACACGGGCATATCGGGCACGACGCCAGTCTGAAGGTACGGCCAGGCCATCCTGACCAGTACGGTGTTACAGGCACAGAAAGGAGCCGGCCGAATGGGTGTTAGAACTGCCCGTCTCGAAGACGTCGACGCGGTGACGAGCACCCAGATCCGGGCGTGGAAAGCCGCCTATCGCGACTTCCTGCCTCCCGGCCCCCTGGAGCAGATGACCGGGCCCGCGGCCGAGAAGATGTGGCGCCGCCAGTGGGACGAGGCGATCCTCTCGCCGCCCACTCCGCGCCACCGCGTTCTCGTGGCCGTCGAGCGCGTCGTCCCCGACACCGACGCCTTCGCCGCTCTCGGGCCGGGCGGCATCCTGGCCAGCGCGGCGTCCCGCGCGTCCGACAGGGTCGTGGGGCTGGCCTCGCACGGTCCGGCGGAGGACCCCGACCTGCGTCCCGCCAGGACGGCGGAGCTGCTGACGCTGCTGGTCGACCCCAACCACATCCGGCGCGGCCATGGCAGCCGCCTGCTCAACGCCACCGTGGACCACCTCCGCGAGGACGGCTACAGCACGGTCGTGACCTGGGTCTTCGCCGACAACCATCCAATGCTCGGCTTCCTGGAGTCGGCCGGCTGGGGCGAGGACGAGGCTGAGAGGGTGCTCGACATGGGCCGCCCCATCCGGATGGTCCGCCTCAGCACCGACATCAGCTAACCCCCCACCCCCTCGCCGTGATCATGCACCCCTTCCGGCGGATGCTCTCTGACGTGCGCATATCCTGGGCGTGATCATGCGCAAGTTCCCACATCACCGCGGTGACCTGCGGTCACCCCGTCCGTGATCATGCATGTGCGCACGCCCCCGAAAGGCAGGTAGAAAAGTGGCCACACCGGCTCAGTGGTTGGCGGGCGCACGCCCACGCACGCTCCCCGCCGCGGTCGTCCCGGTTGCCGTCGGCACCGGGGTGGCGATCTCGGAAGGCGGCGCCGTCTGGTGGCGGGCCCTCACCGCGCTCTTCGTGGCGCTCGCGCTCCAAGTCGGGGTGAACTACGCCAACGACTACAGCGACGGAGTGAAGGGCACCGACAAGGACCGGGTGGGCCCGATGCGGCTGGTCGGCTCGGAGGCGGCCACGCCGAAAGCGGTGCTCGCCGCCGCGCTGGGCTGCTTCCTCGCCGCCGCGGTCGCCGGCCTCGCCCTCGTCGTAGCCACCGGCGCGTGGTGGCTCCTGCTCATCGGCCTCGCCTCGATCCTGGCCGCCTGGTTCTACACCGGAGGTTCGCGCCCGTACGGCTACCGCGCCATGGGCGAGATCTCGGTCTTCGCGTTCTTCGGCCTGGTGGCGGTGGCGGGGACGACCTACGTCCAACTCGAGCGCCTGAGCTGGCTGTCCCTCGCCGCCGCCGTTCCCGTAGGGCTCCTGGCCTGCGCGCTTCTGGTGGTCAACAACCTTCGCGACCTCGGGACCGACGGGTTGACGGGCAAGCGCACGCTCGCCGTCGTCCTCGGCGACACCCGCACCCGGGTCCTCTATTCGGCCGCTCTGATCCTGCCGTTCGTGGTCGCGCTCGGCCTCGTGCCGGTGCGGCCGTTCAGCGTGCTGACCGTGCTGGCGCTTCCTCTCGCGGTGGCGCCGGTCAAGGCCGTCCGCTCTGGGGCGACCGGTCCGGCGCTCATCGCCACGCTGCAGCACACCGGGCGCCTCCAACTCGTCTTCGGCGCCCTCTTCGCCCTCGGCCTCAGCTTCTGAAGATGACCTTCAGGGCGTCGCCTTGGGCTCCTCCTCGGCCCAAACCCGGCCCATCGCGCTGAGCAGCAGCTCGGGCGACGCTTTGACGCCAGACATGAACAACGGCTGCCGCTCGCGGGTCGGCAGCCGTTCGCCCTTCGCGGTAGGGCCTTCGCGATCGTCAGTTAGCTTGCGGACTGAGCCGGCCCGCCCGCCATCTCCTTGATGAGCGCGATCACCTCATCGAACCGCGCGTCCACCTCATCGAACCGGCGGTTCACCGCGTCGAACCGGTCCTCCACCTTGTCGAACCGGTCGTCCACCTTGTTGAACCGGTCGTCCACCGCGTCGAGCCGATCGTCCACCGCGTCGAAGCGGCGGTCCATGGCGTTGAAGCGGAGGTTGACCTCGGCCAAACGCGCCTCGACGCTGTCACGGAACTCCGTCATGTCATCACGGAGCGCCTGGATCATGCGCACGTTGGCGCCCTGCGCGTGCTGCACGTCCAGCCGCACGCGCTCGACCTTGTTGTCGACACCGCCGATGAGGATCTTGATGGATTGCACGTCGATCTCGAGGCCGGTGATGCGGTCCTCGAAGTCCTCGCCAACCATGGTGGTCATGCCTTTCTCCTGGAGAGTTCGCTCGGAAAGCCGCCGACCGGCGGCCTCGCCACAGTTTGGCGAAGGATGGCGAGGCCCGCACGGCTATTCGCAGGCGTTTTCCACAGGCCGCTTCGGGCGTGGTGAAGACACGCGCACCCGGCGGATGAGGCTTATAGATCCAGGAGGCGGTCAAGCCCCACCGTCAGGCCGTCGAGCTCCCGAACTCGGCGAACGCCGAGAAGAACGCCCGGAGTGAAGGATGACCGGTTCATCGTGTCATGACGAATTGTCAGGATCTCGCCCTCACCCCCGAGGATCACCTCCTGGTGGGCGATCAGCCCCGCCAGCCGTACGGCATGCACATGAACGCCGTCGACCGACGCGCCGCGAGCGCCCTCCAGCTCCGACGTGGTGGCGTCGGGTGAGGCCCCCAGACCCGCCTTTCTGCGCGCCTCCGCGACGAGCTCCGCCGTACGGCGAGCCGTGCCTGAGGGCGCGTCGGCCTTGTGGGGGTGGTGCAGCTCGACGATCTCGACCGACTCGAAATATTTGGCCGCCTGCTGGGCGAAGTGCATCATCAGCACGGCCGCGATCCCGAAGTTGGGGGCGATGAGCGAGTTGGTCCCGGGGTTGGCGGCCAGCCAGCCCCGCACGGTCTCCAGCCGCTCCGCGTCGAACCCCGTCGTCCCGACGACCGTGTGGATGCCGTGGCCGATGCACCACTCCAGGTTGGCCATGACCACATCCGGGTGGGTGAAGTCCACCACGACCTCGGCGTTCGCCAGTGAGTCGAGAGGGTCGTCCTTGTCGACGGCCGCCACCAGCTCCAGATCCTCAGCCGCGTGCACGGCCTTGCAGACTTCCACGCCAACGCGCCCGCGAGCGCCCAGAACACCGACCTTAATCACGGCCCAAGGCTATAGCCATACCGACGGGATGGCGTGACGGCGGGCGGCGGGCGCGACGTGGAGCGGAGCCGGAGAGGGACGCCACGGCGGCGGTGAGGCCCCACCCGGCGACAGCCGTAACAGCGAAGCCGCGCGGCCCACAGGGGTGCCGCGCGGCTTCTCACACGCGCTCAGGCGATGGCGAAGCGGAAGTCCTTGTCCGCGTACGGACCGATCACGGCGAGCGTCATCGGCCGATTGAGGATGTCGGCGGCGACCACGGCGAGGTCGTCAGCCGTGACGGCCTCGATCCGGGCGAGCACCTCGTCGACCGACATGAGCTGCTCGTAGACGAGCTCGCTCTTGCCGATCCTGGACATGCGCGAGCCGGTGTCCTCCAGGCCGAGGACGAGCCCGCCGCGCATCTGGCCCTTGCCACGGGCGATCTCGTCGGGGGTGATGCCCTCGGCGACGACCCTGGCGACCTCGTCGCGGCAGATCTTCAGCACGTCGTCGATCTTCGACGGCAGGCAGCCGACGTAGATCCCGAACTGGCCGGTGTCGGCGTACTGAGAGGTGTAGCTGTAGGCGCTGTAGGCCAGGCCGCGCTTCTCCCGGATCTCCTGGAACAGCCGCGACGACATGCCGCCGCCGAGTGCCGCGTTCAGGACGCCCAGCGCGAAACGGCGCTCGTCGGTGCGGGAGACGCCGGTCGTGCCGAGCACCAGGTTGGCCTGCTCGGTGGGCCGGTCGACGACCCGGACGCCGGAGCGTTCGTCGACCCCAGGCCCGTCGAGACGCGGCGGCGCCGGCTGCGCGGAGCCGCCGAGGGCGCCCGCCCGCTCGTACGCCGTGGCCACCAGCTCGACCACCCGCTCGTGGTTCACGTTGCCGGCCACGGACACCACGGTCTGCGGCGGCTGGTAGTAGCGCTGGTAGTACTCGAGGATCCGGTCGCGGGTGAGCGCGTTGATCGAGTCCTCGTTGCCGAGGATCGGCCGCCCTATCGGCGTGTCGCCGTACAGCTCGGCCGAGAACTGCTCGTGCACCACGTCGGACGGGTCGTCGTCGTGCATGGCGATCTCCTCGAGGATCACGCCGCGCTCGGACTCCACGTCCTCGGCGGTGATCAGGGAGGAGGTCACCACGTCGGCGAGCACGTCGATGGCGAGCGGCAGGTCCTCGTCGAGCACCCGCGCGTAGTAGCAGGTGTACTCCTTGGCGGTGAAGGCGTTGATCTCCCCGCCGATGCCCTCGATGGACGCCGAGATCTCCATGGCGTCTCTCGTCGGCGTGCCCTTGAAGAGCAGGTGCTCGAGGAAGTGGGTGGCCCCCATGTGCTCGGGGGCCTCGTCACGAGATCCGATGCCGACCCACATGCCGACCGCGACACTGCGCACGGTCGGCATGGTTTCGGTCACCACCCGGAGTCCGCCGGGGAGGACGGTGCGGCGGATGACCCCCGCGCCGTCCTTGCCGGGGTACAGAGTCGTGGTCGTCACGAGTTGCGGTCATCCCGTCCGCCGCGGGTGCGGCTGCGGCGCGGCCTCTCGGACCGCTGCTCCTCCTTGGGCTCGGACGCCTCGTCAGACGAGGCGGCCGGGGCAGGCGACCCCTCGCCGTCACCGGCGGCGGCCCTCTCTGCCGCCTCCTTCTCCACGACCTCGACCGGGACCAGGGAGAGCTTGCCGCGCGAGTCGATCTCGGCGATCTCCACCTGGATCTTCTCGCCGACGTTCATGACGTCCTCGACGTTCTCGATCCGCTTGCCGCCGTGCAGCTTGCGGATCTGGGAGACGTGCAGCAGGCCGTCCTTGCCGGGCAGCAGCGACACGAACGCGCCAAAGGCGGCGATCTTGACGACCGTGCCCAGGTAGCGCTCGCCGACCTCCGGCATGTGCGGGTTCGCGATGCCGTTGATCAGGGACCGGGCCGCCTCGGCGGAGGGGCCGTCGGTCGCGCCGATGTAGATCGTGCCGTCGTCCTCGATGGTGATCTCGGCGCCGGTGTCGTCCTGGATCTGGTTGATCATCTTGCCCTTCGGGCCGATGACCTCGCCGATCTTGTCCACCGGGACCTTGATCGTGATGATGCGCGGCGCCGTCGGGTTCATCTCCGCCGGGGAGTCGATGGCCTCCTGCATGACGTCGAGGATCGCCAGCCGGGCGCCCCTCGCCTGCTTGAGCGCGGCGGCGAGCACGCTGGCCGGGATGCCGTCCAGCTTCGTGTCGAGCTGCAGGGCCGTGATGACGTCCTTGGTGCCGGCGACCTTGAAGTCCATGTCGCCCATGGCGTCCTCGGCGCCGAGGATATCGGTCAGCGTGACGTACTGGTCGCCCTCGCCGATGAGGCCCATCGCGATGCCGGCCACCATCTCCTTGAGCGGGACGCCAGCGTCGAGCAGCGCCATGGTGGAGGCGCAGACCGACCCCATCGAGGTCGAGCCGTTCGAGCCGAGCGCCTCCGACACCTGGCGGATGGCGTACGGGAACTCCTCGCGCGACGGCAGCACGGGAATGAGCGCCCGCTCCGCCAGCGCGCCGTGGCCGATCTCGCGCCGCTTCGGCGAGCCCACACGGCCCGTCTCACCGGTGGAGTACGGCGGGAAGTTGTAGTTGTGCATGTAGCGCTTGGTCCGCTCGGGGTTGAGCGTGTCGATCATCTGCTCCATGCGCAGCATGTTCAGCGTGGTGATGCCCAGGATCTGGGTCTCGCCGCGCTCGAACAGGGCAGAGCCGTGCACCCGCGGCACCACGTGGACCTCGGCGTTGAGCTGCCGGATGTCCTTGGGGCCACGGCCGTCGATGCGGACGCCCTCGCTGATGACGCGCTCGCGCATCAGCTTCTTGGTCAGCGACCGGAACGCCGCGCCGATCTCCTTCTCGCGGCCCTCGAAGTCGGGGAGCAGCTTCTCGGCGGCCAGCGCCTTGACCCGCTCGATCTCGAGCTCCCGCTCCTGCTTGCCCGCGATGGTCAGCGCCGACGCGAGCTCGCTCTTGACCGCGGCGGTGATCGCCTCCAGGGCGTCGTCCTGGTAGTCGAGGAAGATCGGATACTCGGCGGTCTCCTTGGCGGCGACCTGAGCGACCTTGGCCTGCGCCTCGCAGAGCACCTTGATGAACGGCTTGGCGGCCTCGAGGCCCTGCGCCACGGTCTCCTCGGTGGGCGCGACGGCCCCCTCGGCGACGAGCTTGAGCGTGTCACGGGTCGACTCGGCCTCGACCATCATGATCGCGACGTCGCCGTCGGCCAGGACGCGGCCCGCTACGACCATGTCGAACGTCGCGTTCTCCAGCTCGGAGTGGGTCGGGAACGCCACCCACTGGCCCTCGATCAGCGCGACGCGGACGCCGCCGATCGGGCCGGAGAACGGCAGCCCGGCGAGCTGGGTCGACAGGCTGGCCGCGTTGATCGCGACCACGTCGTACAGGTGCTCCGGGTGCAGCGACATGACGGTCGCGACGACCTGGATCTCGTTGCGCAGGCCCTTGACGAAAGAGGGGCGCAGCGGACGGTCGATCAGGCGGCAGGTGAGGATCGCGTCCTCCGACGGCCGGCCCTCACGGCGGAAGAACGAGCCGGGGATCCGGCCCGCGGCGTACATCCGCTCCTCGACGTCAACGGTGAGCGGGAAGAAGTCCAGGCTCTCCTTGGGATGCTTGGACGCTGTGGTGGCGGACAGGACCATCGTCTCGTCGTCCAGGTAGACGACGGCGCTTCCCGCCGCCTGCCGCGCGAGGCGACCGGTCTCGAACCGGATCGTGCGCGTGCCGAAGGAGCCGTTGTCGATCACGGCTTCCGTGTTGTGGACACCCTCCACGGGGGACCTCCTTCTCGGGTCGGTCTCCCGCGTCCTCGTCTGCCGGGCTCCCCGTTCAGGTGCAGTGCCGGTCTTCGATCGAAGCGCCCGGTTCCGTCTGTACGGCTGTCGCCGTGCTGACCGGGGGCCACTACCGAGGACCGGCCCTCTCACGCCGCGGGATCGCGCGTGCTGCTTGCTTGCGGACGCGGGGCACTTGTCTGTCGGGTCGAGTCGGCCTTCCGGCTTCCTCTCCCTGTCGGCTATTCAGTTGTCGGCTATTCAGTTTGCTCGGCACCGGGGCCGCTTGATCGGCGACTCGCCGGGCCAAGAGAAAGGAGCGGCGAGGACCGCCGCTCCTTTCGCACTATCGGCGCAGGCCGAGCCGCTCGATCAGCGACCGGTAGCGCGTGATGTCCTTCGCCTGCAGGTACTTCAGCAGCCGGCGACGGCGGCCGACCAGCAGGAGCAGACCACGACGGCTGTGGTGGTCGTGCTTGTGGGTCTTCAGGTGCTCCGTGAGGTCGCTGATGCGCTTGCTGAGCAGCGCGATCTGGACCTCCGGGGATCCGGTGTCACCCTCGGTGGTGCCGTACTCGGTGACGATGGCCTTCGTGGTGGCGGTGTCGAGCGACACTGCTTCTCCTTCTCATGGGAGGCACGCGGAACACTTCCAGCCCGCGAACGACCGTGCGTGCCTACAGTCGCCGTGACAGGCCAGCCGGATGGCGCTGAGCGCCACCTGAATATGGCCGACATGCAAGGCTACCACCGCAGCTCAGCGACCCGCACAATTCCGTCAGGCGGCGGGCCCGCCTTCGGCCGTGAGACGGCGGGCCTCGGCCACGTCCGTGTGCATCTGCTCGATCAACGCGTCGATCGAGTCGAACTTGAGCGTGTCGCGGAGCCGCTCGAAGAAGTCGACCGCCACGTGCGCCCCGTAGAGATCGAGGTCGTCCCGGTCCAGGGCGTACGCCTCGACCGTGCGCTCCACCCCCTCGAAGGTCGGGTTCGTCCCGATGGAGATGGCCGCGGGCCACCGCTGCCCCTCGTACGGCGAAGGCGCCTGAGTGCAGTGCAGCCACCCGGCGTAGACGCCGTCGGCGGGGATCGCGGTGTGCTGCGGCGACTCGACGTTGGCCGTGGGGAACCCCAGCGCGCGGCCGCGCTGGTGGCCGCGGACCACCACGCCCTCGACGCGGTGCGGGCGGCCCAGCGCGTCGGCGGCCCCCGCGACGTCGCCGGCGGCCAGCCGCTCCCGGATCAGCGTGGACGAGATCGCCTCGCCGTTGCTCACCAGCGGAACGCCCACCGCCACGAAGTCGTACTTCTCGCCCAGCTTCCGCAACGTCTCCAGATCGCCGGAGGCCTTGTGGCCGAACCGGAAGTTCTCCCCCACCACGACCCTGACCGCGTGCAGCCGGTCGACCAGCGCCATCTGCACGAACTCGTCCGGCGACATCCGGGAGAACTCCAGCGTGAACGGCAGCACGCACACCGCGTCCACGCCCAGCGCCGAGAGCAGCTCGGTCCGGCGGCGCGGGCTCGTCAGCTGCGGCGGATGGCTCCCCGGCCGCACGACCTCGTCGGGATGGGGATCGAAGGTGACGGCGACTGAGGGAACCCCGAGTTCGCGGGCCAGCTCGACCGCGCGGGCCACCATCTGCTGGTGACCGTGGTGCACCCCGTCGAAGACGCCGATCGTGACGACGGACCTGCCCCAGTCCTCGGGCACGTCGTCCAGTCCGTGCCAGCCCTGCACCTCGACCTCGATTCCTGTACGGCTTGCCAGCAGTAGACAAGCCTCCCATGCCCGGCCGCCATCGCGGGAGCCAGCCCCCGGACAGTGGTCTCCGGACATGCGGTCTTTATGACACGAACACCGCGAGGGGCCTGGCCGCGCCTCCGCGTTCCTCGACAAGCGCGAGCAGCGTCCCGTCGGGGGCGAACACGCCGACCGGCCCGGGGCCGAGCCCGGTCGCGGGGAGCCGGCCGCCGTGCGCGACCAGACGCGCCTCCTCCTCCGTCACGTCCCTGCGCGGGAACGCGGCGGCGACGGCGCCGGCCATGGGAAGGATCACGCACTCGCGGGCGAGCTCCTCGATCGTGCGGGCCGACTCGATGCCGTACGGCCCGACCCTGGTGCGGCGCAGGGCGGTGAGGTGGCCGCCGACGCCGAGCGCGGCGCCGAGGTCGCGGGCCAGTGCCCGGATGTAGGTGCCGCTGGAGCAGGTGATCGTCGCGTCGATGTCCACGACGTCCAGAACATCCCCGGCGGCATCCCCAGCGACCCCCGGGCGGCGGATGCCCGTGACCTCGAAGGCGTGGATCGTGACGGGACGGGCCGCGAGCTCCACCTCCTCGCCGGCGCGGGCCCGCTTGTAGGCCCGCTCGCCGTTCACCTTGATGGCGCTGACCTGCGGTGGAACCTGCATGATCGGACCGGTGAGCGCGGCGATCCCCTTGTGCACGTCCTCGTCCGCGACGTGCCCCGCGGGGGTGGTCGCGGTGACCTCGCCCTCGGCGTCGTCGGTGTTGGTCGTGACGCCGAGACGGATCGTGGCCTCGTAGACCTTCTCGGTAAGCGCGAGATGCCCAAGGAGGCGGGTGGCCTTCTCCACGCCGATGACGAGGACGCCGGTGGCCATCGGGTCGAGCGTGCCGGCGTGGCCGACCTTGCGCGTCCCGGCGATGCCGCGCATCTTGCCGACCACGTCGTGCGACGTCCAGTCGGCGGGCTTGTCCACGATGATGAGCCCGCTCGGCGGAGGGGTCCGCCGGGGCCTAGCCGTACTCATGACAGGTCCAATGCATGGTCACGAAACGAGGATACGCAGGTCACACAGGTTTCCGAGGAATACGCGCATGATCACGCCGTAGGTCTCGGCAGGTCATGCGGTGTCCCGGGGAACCCGTGCATGATCACGGCCCCAGGAGTGGGAGGAGGGACGCCATCGTCTCGTCGGGAGAGGTCCGGGACGAGAAGCCGGCCGCGCTGCGGTGGCCGCCGCCGCCGAGGGCGGTGCAGGCCCGGCCCACGTCGACGGCGCCCTTGGAGCGCGTCGAGACGTTCCACACGCCGTCGTCGCCCTCCTTCAGCACCACCGCCACGTCCGCCTCGTCGACCCGGCGGACGACGTCGATCACGCCTTCCACCTCGTCGTACGGCAGGGCGTTGGCGGCCCGGTCCGCACGGGTGACGTAGGTCCACACGAGCCCCAGGCCACCGGCCTCCGACGGCTCCAGCGTGACCCGGTCGAGGGCGGCGCCGAGCACCCGCAGATAGGCGAACGGCGACCGGTCCCACAGCTCGCGGGCGATCTCGTCCGGCTTGAGCCCGGCGGCGATCAGCCGTCCGGCCATGGCGTGTGCGGCCGGTGTGGTAGCCGAGTAGCGGAACGACCCGGTGTCGGTCACCAGCCCGGTGTAGAGGCAGGTGGCGACGTCTTCGCCGACCGCGAGCCCGAGCCGGTTGATCAGCTCCTCGGTCACCATCGTGGTCGACGCGGCCCCGGGATCCACGAGATGGAGCGATCCGAACCCCGTGTTGGACACGTGGTGGTCCAGCACAAGGAGCTCTCCGGCCTTGCCCGCGTTGGGGATGAGCAGGCCCAGCCGGTCCATCGTGGACGCGTCGAACGTGATCATCAAGGGCGGCTCGGCCGGGTAGGCGGAGGGCTCCACCAGCAGCTCCTGGCCGGGCAGGAACCGCAGCAGCCGGGGCACGGCGAAACCGCGGTCCCCGAAGGACGCGACGACCTTCTTCCCGGTCTCCCGGAGGGCCAGGCCGAAGCCCAGCATCGACCCGAGCGCGTCCCCGTCGGGAGACACATGGCAGGCGAGCGCGACCGAGCCCGCGCGGCGGACCAGCTCGGCGGCCCGTTCCCAGTCGGCCTCGGCGACAGCCGTACCGTGCCCCTTAGCGTGCGTGGTCACGTCGTGCGATGACCCGCACGGCCGGACGTCTCGTCCTCGCCGTCCTGGTCGGCCGCGTCGCCCTCAAGGTCCTCCTCGAACCGGTAGGGATCGGCGTCCCCGGCGAACTGCGCACCCTCGGCCTTCTTGGCGATCTCCTCGTCCTTGGCCCTGGCCACGGCGAACAGGTCGTCGAGGTGGCGGGCGCTGTCGGGCAGCGGGTCGTGGACGAACGTGAGCGTGGGCGTGTGCCGCAGGCCGGTCTGCCGTCCCACCTCGGACCGGATGATCCCCTTGGCACTCTCCAGCGCGGCGGCGGTGTCCGCCCGCTCTGCCTCGGAGCCGAAGACGGTGTAGAACACCGTCGCGTCACCCAGATCGGCGGTGATCCTGGCGTCGGTCACCGTCACGAACCCGAGCCGCGGATCCTTGATCCGCCGCTCGAGCATCTCGGCGACCACCTGCTGGATGCGGTCGGCCAGCTTCCTGGCGCGCGCTGCGTCCATGCTCACGCTCCCTCGTTCGATGTACGGCTGACGCGCCGGCCTGGCCGTCTATTCCTCGTGGTCGTTGAAGATCCGCTGCCGCGCGGACAGCAGCTCGATCTCGGGGTGGTGGGCGACCACTCGCTCGCACGCGTCGAGCACCTCGTCGCAGTTGGCCGCCGAGGCCGACACCACGGCCACGCCGATCTCCGCGCGGCGGTGCAGATCAAGGTGGCCGGTCTCGGCCACGGCGATACCGGGGAACCGCCGCTGCACCTCGGCGATGAGCGGGCGGACCACGGAGCGCTTCTGCTTCAGCGAATGCACGTCGCCGAGCAGGATGTCCAAAGTAAGGGCACCGACATACATGGCAGTGTCACCACGATGCCGACGTGCGGCCGCCGCCCCCGGGCGGGGGCGGCGGCGCGACACGTCAGGCGCGCGGCTTCTCCTGCATCTCGAACGTCTCGATGACGTCGTCGATCTTGATGTCGTTGTACCCGACACCGATACCGCACTCGAAGCCCTCGCGGACCTCGGTCGCGTCGTCCTTGAAGCGGCGCAGCGACGAGACGGTCAGGTTGTCGGCCACGACGACACCGTCGCGGATGATGCGGGCCTTGCTGTTGCGGGTGATCGTGCCCGAGCGGACCAGAGCACCGGCGATGTTGCCGATCTTCGGGACCTTGAAGACCTCGCGGACCTCGGCGGTGCCGGTCCGGACCTCCTCGAACTCCGGCTTGAGCATGCCCTTGAGGGCCGCCTCGATCTCCTCGATCGCCTGGTAGATGACCGAGTAGTAGCGGATGTCGACGCCCTCGCGCTCGGCCAGGTCGCGGGCCCGGACCTCCGGGCGCACGTTGAAGCCGATGATGACGGCGTTGTCGTCCGCGATCGCCAGGTTGACGTCGTACTCGGTGATCGCACCGACGGCGCGGTGCAGAACCCGGAGGTTGACCTCCTCGCCCACGTCGATCTTGAGCAGCGCGTCCTCCAGGGCTTCCACCGAACCGGAGACGTCACCCTTGATGATGAGCTTGAGCTCGTCGACCTGGCCCTTCTCGAGGTCCTTGAACAGTTCCTCGAGCGTGCGCCTGCGGCCGGACTTGGCCATGTCGGCGATGCGCTGCCGGGCCGCCCGCTGCTGGGCGATCTGACGCGCCATCCGGTCGTCGGAGACGACGATGAAGTTGTCACCGGCGCGCGGGACGGCGGTCAGGCCCAGGACCAGGACCGGACGCGACGGGTCGGCCTCGTCGACCGTGTCGCCGTTGTCGTCCAGCATCGCCCGGACTCGGCCGAAGGCCTCGCCACAGACGATCGAGTCGCCGACCCGCAGGGTGCCGCGCTGCACGAGCACGGTCGCCACCGGGCCACGGCCCTTGTCGAGATGCGCCTCGATGGCCAGGCCCTGGGCGTCCATGTCCGGGTTCGCCCGGAGGTCGAGCTCGGCGTCCGCCGTGAGCAGGATGGCCTCGAGCAGATCGTCGATGCCCATGCCCTGCTTGGCGGAGATGTCCACGAACATCGTGGACCCACCGAACTCCTCGGCCACCAGGCCGTACTCGGTCAGCTGGGCCCGGACCTTGGTCGGGTCCGCACCCTCCTTGTCGATCTTGTTGACCGCGACCACGATCGGCACGTCGGCCGCCTGGGCGTGGTTGAGCGCCTCGATGGTCTGCGGCTTCACACCGTCGTCGGCCGCCACCACGAGCACCGCGATGTCGGTCGCCTGGGCGCCACGGGCACGCATGGCGGTGAACGCCTCGTGACCCGGGGTGTCGATGAAGGTGATCTTGCGCTGCTCACCCTCGTGCACGGTCGACACCTGGTAGGCGCCGATGTGCTGGGTGATGCCGCCGGCCTCACGCGCCACGACGTTGGTGTGCCGGATCGCGTCGAGCAGCTTCGTCTTACCGTGGTCGACGTGACCCATGACGGTCACGACCGGCGGACGCGGCGCGAGGTCGGCCTCGTCACCCTCGTCCTCGCCAAACTCGATCTTGAAGGACTCGAGAAGCTCGCGGTCCTCCTCCTCCGGGCTGACGACCTGGATGACGTAGTCGAGCTCGGCGCCGAGCAGCTGCAGCGTCTCCTCGTTGACCGACTGGGTCGCGGTCACCATCTCGCCGAGGTGCAGCATGATCTGCACGAGCGAGGCGGGGTTCGCGCCGATCCGGTCGGCGAAGTCCGACAGGGACGCGCCGCGCGGGAGGCGGATCGTCTGGCCGCCGCCACGCGGAGCCTGCACGCCGCCGATCGCCGGCGCCTGCATGTTGTCGAACTCCTGGCGCCTCTGACGCTTCGACTTGCGGCCACGAGTCGGACGGCCACCGGGACGCCCGAAGGCTCCCGCCGTACCGCCGCCACGGCCGCGGCCGCCGCCGCCCGGACGACCGGCGAAACCGCCGCCGCCGCCCGCACCGGGACCGCCACCGGCGCCACCCGGACGACCGGTGCCCGCGGCACCCGTGCGGGGACCGCCGAAGCCGCCACCGCCACCGGGACGACCGCCGCCGCCACCACCGGGACGGCCACCGCCGCCACCGCCGGGACGACCGCCACCGCCGCCACCGCCACCGGGACGACCGCCACCGCCGGCGCCGCCACCCGGGCCGGCCGGCCGGCCCTGCGGCATCATCATCGGGTTGGGACGCGGACCACCGGGACGCGGACCACCGGCGCCGGGACCCGGGCGAGGACCGCCCGCACCGGGGCCGGGACGCGGGCCGCCTGGGCCGGGACGCGGACCACCCGCACCCGGAGCACCCGCGCGGGCGCCCGGCGGACGCGGCATGGCGCCGTCACGCGCGCCGTCGCGGCGCGGCTCGCGGGGACCACGATCACCACGGTCACCACGATCGCCGCGGTCGGGCCGGTCGCCACGGTCCGGGCGCTCGGCGCCGTCACGGCTGCCGGGACGCGCCGGGCGCTGTCCCATGCCGCTGGCGTTGGAAGAGAACGGGTTGTTACCCGGACGCGGGCCACGGGGACCCGGCTTGGGAGCACCCGGACGCGGAGCCCCACCAGAGGGGCCGGCGGACGCGCCGGGCGCGGACGCCGGACGCGGGGCCGGAGCCGGCCGAGGGCCGGGCTTCGGCGCGCCTGGCCCCGGACGGGGGCCGGACGCCGCGGGACGGGCCACGTCGGGACGCGGAGCCTCCTGACGGGGCTCGGGACGGGCCGCCTCCGGACGCGGAGCCTGCGGACGGACGGCCTCGGGCGCCGCCTCGGGCTGGGCGACCGGCGGGGCCGGG
Source organism: Planotetraspora sp. GP83 (assembly GCF_041262585.1). Lineage (NCBI taxonomy): Bacteria > Bacillati > Actinomycetota > Actinomycetes > Streptosporangiales > Streptosporangiaceae > Planotetraspora > Planotetraspora sp. GP83. The sequence goes on from NZ_JBGCBZ010000004.1 coordinate 352,485, forward strand.
TGCGGCATCGGAACCGGACGCGGAGCGGGCCGCGGACCCGGCTTCGGGGCCGGCCTGGCCGCGTCGGCGGACGGGGAAACGGGCGCCGGTGCGGCGCCACCACTGGCCAGGCTCTCTGCCGGCCTCGGCGCAGGCCTCGGCTGCGCCGGACGGGGAGACGGCTTACCGCCGCCCCTGGAGGCGTCGCCCTTGCCGAACGCCTCTGTAAGTTTGCGGACGACCGGCGCCTCTATCGTTGAAGACGCCGACCTCACGAACTCGCCCATTTCGGTGAGCTTGGCCATCACGACCTTGCTCTCAACTCCGAACTCCTTGGCGAGTTCGTATACCCGGACCTTCGCCACTGCACTCCCTAACTCGGCCCGGGAGGCTAGCAGTGCCGCCGGACCGTCGCTACCTGGACGTACTCATCGCCGCGTGCTCATCAGGCGCTCATAGCAATCTGACTCCGCCCATCAACTCGGCGTCCTACATGACAGTTTTTCTTCGTGCGCGGCCCCAGGCCGAATACTGGGGCCAATGCTGCCTGATCCCATGCCGATACCGGCTGTGAGAACAGCAGTGGTAACCATTCACCCGGACTTACTCCGAGTCAAGCCCCTCCAGGTGAGCCCGCAGACACGCGACGTCGAGCGCCCCCTCAGCGCGAAACGCGCGAGGAAACGCCCGGCGGCGTTCGGCGAGCTCCAGACAGCGCAGGGACGGATGCAGTGACGCACCACGCCCCGGGAGCCGTCCTCGCAGGTCGGGAACGATGACGCCCTCGATCACTACCAGGCGGAGCAACTCGGACTTTACCGTGCGAACCCGACAGCCCACACACGTTCTGAGCGGGGCTGCCTGGCCACCGTGTTCCAGCTTACCTTGCCGACGCATCTGCGGGATCGGCCGGTGCCTCCTGAGTGTCCGGCCGGATGTCAATGCGCCATCCGGTCAGACGCGCGGCAAGCCGGGCATTCTGCCCCTCTTTGCCGATGGCCAGGGACAACTGGTAATCGGGCACGGTGACCCGGGCGACACGGCCGTCCGGATCGATCACCTCAACACGGGAAACACGCGCCGGCGAAAGCGCATTCCCGACGAATTCGGCCGGATCCTCCGACCAGTCGATAATGTCGATCTTCTCGCCGTGCAACTCGGTCATCACGTTACGCACGCGGGAGCCCATGGGCCCGATGCATGCGCCCTTGGCGTTGACCCCCGGCTTGCGGGACCTGACGGCGATCTTCGTGCGGTGCCCCGCCTCGCGGGCGATGGCGGCGATCTCCACGGTGCCGTCGGCGATCTCGGGCACCTCCAGCGCGAACAGCTTCTTCACCAGGTTGGGATGCGTGCGCGACAGCGTCACGGAGGGGCCCTTCGGCCCCTTCTTCACCTGCACGACGTAGCAGCGGATGCGCTCGCCGTGGACGTAGTCCTCGCCGGGGACCTGCTCGTTGTGCGGGAGGATCGCCTCGATCTTGCCGAGGTCGACCAGCACGACCCTCGGGTCCTTGCCCTGCTGGATGATCCCGGCCACCAGCTCGCCCTCGCGACTGGCGAACTCGCCGAAGTTGATCTCGTCTTCCGCGTCGCGCAACTGCTGAAGGATGACCTGCTTGGCCGTCGTGGCCGCGATCCTGCTGAAGTTGCCCGGGGTGTCGTCGTACTCCCTGACGACCTCGCCGCTCTCGTCGAGCTCGGCCGCCCAGATGCTCACGTGCCCCGACAGCCGGTCCAGCTCGGCGCGGGCCTTCTGCGCCGCGCCCTCGGTGCGGAAGTACGCGATCAGTAGTGCGTCCTCGATCGCCTTGACGACCAGGTCGAAGGAGATGTCCTTCTCCCGCTCCAGGCTGCGCAGGACGCTCATGTCAATGTCCACAAGGCTCCCCCTTAGCCCTCGTCGTCAATGTCGTCGGTGCGGCCGTCGATGTCCGCGTCACCAGCATGGCTGGCTGGGTGGCCGTCGAAGACATCGTCTGAGTCTTCTTCGGAGCCGTCTTCAAGGCCGTCTTCAAGGTCGCCGTCCGCTCGGTTGAACTCGACCTGCACCCTGCCTCGGAGCAGCTCGGCGAGCGCGAGGCGGCGCGACCCGTCCAGCTCCACGCCGGACTCGTCCGCGCCGGTCACCCGCCCCTCCGCCGAGGTGCCGTCCCGCAGCTCGGCCTTGACCAGCCTGCCCTTGGCACGCCTCCAGTGGCGCGGCTCGGTCAGCGGCCGGTCGACTCCCGGCGAGCTGACCTCCAGGACGTACGGACTGCCGCCCAGAACGTCGGTGTTGTCGAGCTCCTTGGAGATCGACTGGCTGACGTCGGCCACGTCGTCGAGGCTCACCCCGCCGTCGCGGTCCACTACAACACGCACCAGCCGCCGCTTGCCCGCCGGAGTGATCGTCACATCCTCCAGGTCGAGCCCCTCGGCGTCGACCACCGGGCCGAGAAGCTCCACGAGGCGGTCGCGTCGAGCGTCGTTGCCCATGCCGACCTCCCATTCACTGGCGTACCTCGCCCGATGTGCCAACAGCCTATCGACAACGCGGGACGGAAATAGCGCCACACCCGGGCGGCGAGCCGACACGGGCGCGATGATCGCGAGAAGCGATGACCACTGGGTGGCGCGCCGTACGATGCTATGTCGTGGAACAGACGAGCGGGGCCCGGATGACTAGGCGTGCCCTGCTTGGCACGGCCGCGGCCGGGCTGGCCGTTTCCGGCTGCTCGTTCCGCACGGGTCAAGGCTCCGGGAAGACCGGTGCCCACAAGCCGCCGGATCCTCAGACCGTGCTGCTGATCTCCCTGATCGCGGCCAAGGAGCAGATGATCGCGCTCTACCAGCGGGCGGCGCTGTCGGACGCCAAGCGGGCCGGCACGCTGGAGCAGTTCCGCCAGCGTCATGTCGCCCATCTCGCCGCACTGCGCAAGCTGCTTCCCCGGGACGCCGCGCCGACCCCCTCGCCCTCCCCTTCCCCTTCGGAAGCCTCCGGTTCCCCTTCGCAAGCATCCGGTTCCCCTTCGCAAGCATCCGGATCGGCGGTGTCCGCCGGCCGGCTGCGCGACGCGGAGCGCCGGGCGGCGGCCGGGCGGCCGGCTCAGACGGCGGGCGTCTCCCCCGCGCTCGCCCAGCTCCTGGCCGGCATCGGCGCCTGCGAGGCCGTACACGTGATCGCGCTGGGGAGGCTGCGTGATTGACTGTGACTGACGCGCTCGCCAAGGCCCTGGCCGCCGAGCATGCCGCCGTGTACGCCTACGGGGTGGTCGGCGGGAAGACCACGGGCAGGCTCCGCGCCCGCGCCTCGATCGGGTTCGACGCCCATCGGGCTCGGCGTGACCAGCTCCGCACGCTGATCGCGCAGCGGGGCGGCACGCCGTCGGAACCCGGGCCGACCTACCAGTTGCCGTTCGAGATCACGACGGCCTCTGACGCCGTCCGCCTCGCCGTGCTGGTCGAGGAGCGGCTCACCACCGCCTATCTGGAGCTGGCCGCCGACCCGGACGCGTCGCTGCGGCGCCTCGCCGCGCTCGCCGCCCAGGAGTGCGCGACCCGCGCGTACGGCTGGCGGCCCGCGATCACCGCGTTCCCCGGCATGCCCGGGCTGGGGGCGTCACCCACGGCGACCGCCGGCCCCACGCCGTCCCTCGACCCCACTCCGCCGCTCGACCCTTCATCGCTGGTCGAGGAGCCCGCCGACACGCAATGAGCCGGGCCCGGTCGACCGGGCCCGGCTACTTGCCGACGCGGCGGCGATCAGGCCTGGCAGGCCGCCAGGACCCGGTCCACGGCCTCGGAGAGCGGGATCTCCTCCTTGGTCCCGGTCACGCGGTCGCGCAGCTCAACGACGCCCTGGGCGAGCCCGCGGCCGACGATCAGCACAGTGGGCAGGCCGAGCAGCTCGGAGTCCTTGAACTTCACACCGGGGGACACGCCCGCGCGGTCGTCCACCAGGACGCGCAGGCCGCGCGACTCCAGCTCCTCGGCGAGCTGGGTGGCCACCTCGATCTGGTTCTCCTTGCCGGTGCCGACGAGGTGCACGTCGGCCGGGGCCACCTCGCGCGGCCAGACCAGGCCCAGCTCGTCGTGGCGCTGCTCGGCCAGCACGGCGACCGCGCGTGAGACGCCGACGCCGTAGGAGCCCATCGTGATCCGGATCGGCTTGCCGTCCGGCCCGAGCGCGTCGAGCCCGGCGGCGTCGGCGTACTTGCGGCCGAGCTGGAAGATGTGACCGATCTCGATGCCGCGGTCGATCGACAGCGGGTGGCCGCAGCGGGGGCAGGAGTCCCCGGCCCGGACGTCGGCCGCCTCGATCGTCCCGTCGGCCTCGAAGTCGCGGCCCGCGACCACGTGCGCGGCGTGCTTGCCGGGCTCGTTCGCCCCGGTCACCCAGGCCGAGCCGTCGACCACGCGGGGGTCCACGAGATAGCGGATGCCGAGCGACTTGAGGACCTGCGGGCCGATGTAACCGCGAACCAGGCCGGGATACCGGACGAAGTCCTCCGCCTCGAAGATCTCGGGGACGCCGGGTGAGACCGCCGCCTCCAGGCGCTTGAAGTCGACCTCCCGGTCGCCGGGCACGCCGATGATGAGCGTTTCGGCCTTGTCGGATCCCGGCGTGCGGACCTTGACCACGACGTTCTTCAGCGTGTCGGCGGCGGTGATCCCCAGGCCGTGGTGCTCGTTGACGTAGCCGACCAGCGACTCGATGGTGGGCGTGTCCGGCGTGTCGAGCACTTCGAGCGCGGGGTGCCCGGTCGTGACGGCGGGCGGCGCGGGCGTGACGACGGCCTCGGCGTTGGCCGCGTAGCCACAGTTGTGGCAGGCCACGAAGGTGTCCTCACCGGTGGCGCAGGGAGCCAGGAACTCCTCCGACGCCGAGCCGCCCATCGCGCCGGACATGGCGAAGACGACGCGGTAGTCGATGCCGAGCCGGTCGAAGATCCGGATGTAGGCCTCTCGGTGCGTCTCGTAGGAGTGCTTCAGGCCGTCGTCGTCGAGGTCGAAGGAGTAGGAGTCCTTCATGACGAACTCCCGGCCGCGCAGGATGCCCGCCCGGGGGCGCGCCTCGTCGCGGTACTTCGTCTGGATCTGGTAGAGGGTCACCGGGTAGTCCTTGTAGGAGGAGTACTCCCCCTTGACCATGTCGGTGAACATCTCCTCATGGGTGGGCCCGAGCAGGTAGTCGGCGCCCTTGCGGTCCTTGAGGCGGAAGAGCGTGTCGCCGTACTCCGTCCACCGGCCGGTGGCCTCGTAGTAGTCGCGGGGCAGCAGCGCGGGGAACAGCACCTCCTGGGCGCCCATCCGGTCCATCTCCTCGCGGACCACCCGCGTGATGTTCTCCAGGACGATCTTGCCGAGCGGCAGCCACGAGTAGATGCCGGGGGCGACACGGCGGACGTATCCGGCGCGGACGAGCAGCTTGTGGCTCGGCACTTCCGCGTCCGCCGGATCCTCACGCAGCGTGCGCAGGAACAGGGTCGACATACGCAGCAGCACGGCTACTCCTTGCTCGTTGGAGATCTCGCGACAGAGACCGCGAGAGAGACGACGTGAGCCAAGGTTATCGACTCGCGGACGCGTCTCGCCTCCTCTATAGGCTGTACACCTTCTACAGCGCGTACACGGCGGTGAGGACCGCGGCGACGCCCGCGGCGCGGGTACGGCCCGCCCACGACCGCCGCGACAGGACCACACAGAGCAGCCCGAGCACGAGCGCCGTACCGGCGAGCCACGGCAGGGCGGGGCCCCTGTCCCAGGTCACCATGCCGTGCCATTTGACCGTTCCGTTGAAGCTTGCGCTCTCGGCCATGTCGGTGAGGAACAGCAGCGCGAGCACGCCCGCGGCCACGTCGCCCCAGGGGGAGCGTGAACGGGCGAGATACGCGAGCGCCCCTATGGCGACCATCCGGAAGAGGATGCCGTCCACGGCGACTCCGCCGCCGGGGAATTCGATGAAGTCCGTGCCGCCCACGCTCATGATCAGGCCAGGGAAGACCGCGCCGAAGGTCGTGAGGGCGGCGTTGAGCAGGGCCCATCCCAATCCCGCGGAAAGGTAGCCGCTCACGGCGACGACGCTCACCAGCAGAGCGGACATCGCGATCCTGAGCACAGGACTGGAGGCGACGCCGGACAGCAGCGTCCCGGCCACGCCCACCGGGACGCCGGCGAGAAGCGCGACGAGGATGTGGCCCTGAATGCGACGTGCGCACCGGTCCAGGGTGGCGAAGTCTCCCTCCGAGGTCTCCTCCTCGGCGAAGCAGGACGGGATGTTCATCGACTGCGATCCGATCTTCAATTACTGCACCAGTCACGAGCAGTCTATATGGACGTCAAATAACCCCAATAACGGCCATGCTTATCATCAACAAGTGACCGCTTGGTATCCTCGCGGCGTGGACGAGCGAAAGGAACTGCGCGAAGCCGTCCGGGCCTTCCTCGGAGAGGCCACCGGGGTCACGTGGCGGCGGTTCGCCGGGGAGCTCGGCGCCGCCGGGCTGGCCGTCCCCGAGGAGTACGGCGGAGCCGCATGCGGGTTCCCTGAGGTGGCGATCGTCTGCGAGGAGATCGGCCGGGCCCTGTCGCCCCTCCCCTACCTGTCAACGGTCGTGCTGGCGGCCTCCGCGATCCTGGAGTCGGGCGACCGCGAGGCGCGGGGGCGGCTGCTGCCGGCGATCGCCGAAGGGGCCATCACGGCCACAGTGATCTTCCCCGACGACGCGGACCTCTCGCTGGACGGCGACCGGCTCAGCGGGCTCGCGCCGTACGTCATGGAGGGCGAGCTCGTGCTCGCCTATGTCGACGGAGCTCTGGTGGAGGCCGAGCCGTCGGCGCGCAGGCCGTACGTCACCTTGGACACGACCCGGCCGCTGGCCGAGCTGACCTTCGACGCGGTGCCCGTACGGGGGATCGGCGACGCGCGGGCGGCCGCCCGGGTGCGGGACCTCGGCATCGCCGGGCTGGCCGCGGAGCAGGCGGGCGGGGCGGCCCGCTGCCTCGAGTCGGCGACCGAATACGCCAAGAGGCGCTACCAGTTCGGGCGGCCCATCGGCTCGTTCCAGGCGATCAAGCACAAGCTGGCGGACATGCTGCTCAGGGTCGAGTCCGCCCGCTCGGCCGCCTATGCCGCCGCCGAGGCGAGCGCGGAGGAGCTGTCCGTCTACGCCGCGATGGCGGGCTCGTACTGCACCGAGGCATACCTGAGCACGGCGGGCGAGAACATCCAGGTGCACGGCGGCATCGGGGTGACGTGGGAGCACGACGCCCATCGCTACTTCAAGCGGGCGACGTCGGACGCTCAGCTCTTCGGGCCGCCCGAGGCGCATCGTGCCCGGCTGGCGCGGGCCGTGTTCACAGGAGGCCTTGAAGCCTTCCCAGACCGGCCAGCAGCGCCGTCAGCGCGACCGTGACGGCGAGGACCGAAGCCGCGCCGGTGGCGTGGGCCGCAGGAGCAGCACGAGCACCAGGGCCAGAGCCAGGCCCGCCCAGTCCTGCCAGGGATAGCCCCATTCGACCGCCACGCAGCATTCACCGCTCTCGCGGGTGAACAGACCCTGAAGCCACAGCTGAAGCGACAGCACCGCGGGGATCGACTGGCCTTGCAGGAGCGTCGCCAAGGGGATCCACAACGGAGCGGCCGGTGGCGGATCCGACCACTGGGGCGGCGCCTTCGACCCCTGCATCGAGTACTTCACCGACATCTGGGACGCCTACTCCGGCTTCCCCGGCACCCTCGCCACGAGCTGAGAAGCCGGTTCCCGACGCCCTGCGATGACGACCCGGACGGCGCCCTCGCCGTCCGGGTCTCTTCAGCCGCCGAGCAGTTCCTCCCAGTGCTGCCGGGAGGCGGGCCGCCTGGCCGCGGCCACGGTCCTGTCCAGGGTCGCGGACATGCGCCACAGCCCCGGTCGGGCCCGCAGCCGTCCCATGCCGAGCGGATCGATGGCCCGCAGCACGAAGCTCACCCCCATGACGTCCAGCGACGCGGTGGAGGCGGTGGCGGGCCCGGCCGCCCCGGCCAGCGGCCCCGGGTGTCCGGGCTCGTGGACACGTTCGACGAGCAGCGCCGCGACCTCCGAGGCATGCGGCCCGTCCCGCCACTCCACGTGCCAGGAGTGGTCGCTCCCTCGCCACCAGGCCAGGTCGCGGCAGGCCTCCAGCATCTCGGCCTCGCCGGCCAGCGCGGCCATCACCCTGCCGAGAGCCTCGTAACGCCGGGCGTTAGGCGTGCGCGCCTCGTCGTGCTCTTCCGGCCCCGGCAGAAGCCCGGGCTCCTCCCGCCCCCCGCGGAATCCCCTCATGTCTGGGAGGGTCCCACCGATCGGCCGTCTCGTCCTCGGGTTTCCCCGTCTTTTAGCCCCAGAGCCCACGAGCATCAACTTTGATCGCGGCGACCGCCCTCCCGCAAGCCCTCGTTGCCCGTGCGGCGGGTTCGCGTGTAATCTCGGCCAAGCGAGCGCTTGGTTAACGATGTGAGGGACGGGGCCATGAGGATCAGCCTGGGCTACGAGCTGGAGGTGCGCGGCCGGACCCGCGAGGTCGAACGGCAGGCGTTCCACAACGTGATCGAACAGGTGGTGCTCGGGGACGAGCTGGGCTTCGACACCGCGTGGTTCGTGGAGCACCACTTCACCCGCGGTTTCTCCCACTCCTCCGCCCCGGACCTCGTGCTGGCGGCCGCGTCCCAGCGGACGGCCCGGATCCACCTCGGGCTCGGCGTCGTGCTCTTGCCGTTCCAGTCCCCGATCCGTACGGCGGAGCGCGTCGCCACGCTCGACATCGTGAGCGACGGCCGGGTGGAGTTCGGCACGGGAAGGGGAGCCTCTCCACTGGAGTACCAGGCTTTCCAGCGGCCGTTCGAGCAGTCCCGGGCGCTCTGGGAGGACTCTCTCGAGGCCGTGCTCGCGATCTGGAACGCCGACGGGGAGCCGGTCAGCCGGTCCAACGAGTTCTTCGAGATCCCCGGCGTGGGCGTCTACCCGCGCCCGGTCCAGCGGCCGCACCCGCCCGTATGGGTGGCCTCCACCTCCCTTGACGGCTACCTGGCGGCGGCCAGGAAGGGGTACAACCTGCTCGGCATGACCATGCTGAAGGGCATCGGCGACGTCGCGGCGGACATCGCCGAATACAAGGAATGCCTCGCCGACAGCGGCTTCGACCCGGACACCCGCCGGATCGCCCTGATGATCCCCTGGTTCGTGGGCCCGACCCGTGACGAGGCCATCGCGGTCGCCGCCGATCCCGTGCTCTGGTACATCCGCCGCCAGGTCAACCTCGTGACCCCGCCCGACTACTACGACGCCCGGCACGCGACGCACAGAGTGCTCGGCCAGCTCGCGGCCGGGCTGCCACCCGACGAGGCGATGGCGACGCTCCGGGAGCATCTGATGGTGGTCGTGGACGACGTCGCCGGCTCTCGTAAAGCCGTCGCCAGGATCGCCGAGGCGGGGGCCACCGACCTGATCCTCCAGGCACAGGTCGGCGGTCTCGCCCACGGGCACGTGTGCGACTCGATGCGGCGCTTCATGACGGAGGTGGCGCGGTGAGCGGCGAGCGCTGGCTGACCCGAGGTGACCTGACCGGGCATGACGCGACCGGCCTGCTGCTCGTCTCCCCCGACGGGTCGAGCGCCGTTCCACTCGACCCCGACGACCGTACGACCACCGCCTCGGCCCTGCGCGCCGCCGGGGTGGCGGAGCGCGATCGGGTGGTGGTCGCGCTGGCCGAGCCGTACGGGGCCTTGTGGGCCTCGGCGGCGGCGGAGGTCGCCGAGGCCGCGGCGCCGGTTGGCCCCCGGGGGCGGCTGCGGCTGCATCAAGCGCTCATGTCGGTCGGAGCCACCACGCTGGTGATCACGCCGACGGGGGCGATGGACTTCCTCGCCCGCCTTCATCTGGAGTTCCTGCTCGATCCCCTCGACCTGGGACTGCGGCACATCGTGCTGACCGGCGAGATCGCGTCGAGGGGCACGCCGGGGCAGCTCGCCGGCGAGTTCGACGCGTCGGTCTCCGAGATCCTCGCGTCGCCGTTCAGTGGCGCGGCGCTGGGCTGGCGGGCGTCGGAGACGGCACCGCTGACCCCGTCCGGGAGTCTCCGCCTGGCCTCTCTCGACAAGGACGAGATCTTCGACGGCCCCTGTCCGGAGGGGCCCGCCGAGCTGGTCGTCAGGCGCGGCGACAGCGTTCTGCGGACGGGCCAGGTCGCCCGGGTCGGCCGGGTCACGGCCCCGGACCTCGTCCCGGCGCCCGAGCACACGGTCGGCGACCACGTTCTGATCAGGGGCGTCTGGCTGGCGCTGTCCCGGCTGGAGAAGGCCCTCGCCAAGATCGACGGCGTGGCGACGTGGGAGCTGACGATCTCCCGGCCCGGCACCCTCGACGCCGCGACGCTGACGGTGACCTTCAACCGGGCCGCCCTCGTCGGCAACCCGATGTGGAAGGCGCGAATCCGGGAGTCGCTGAAAGCCATCACCCCTGTCGCGATCACCGTCGAGGTCGCCCACGGCATCGCCGAGGCGGCGCGGCCCGGGACCGTGAACGACCTGAGAGGCCAGCATCTCGGCAGGGACCGCACGGCCATCGCTCACTAGGGGGCTCCATGGAGCACGTTCCGGACTGGGGCACGATCCCCCGCATGCTGCGCGACCGGGCCGGGCGGCATCCGGACATGACCGCGGTCCTCGAAGACGGCGTACGGCTGTCGCTCGCGGAGCTGCGGGAGAGAGCCTCCACGGTGGCGAGGGGGCTCATCGGGCTCGGCGTCGAGCGAGGCGATCGGGTCGCGCTCTGGGGGCTCAACGATCTCCCGTGGGTCGTGAACGCCTTCGGCGTCTGGAACGCGGGCGCGGTGCTCGTGCCGCTGTCGTCCCGCTACAAGGGCATCGAGGCGGCCGGCCTGCTCCGGAAGACCGGAACCTCGGCGCTCATCACGGGCCAGAACCTGGCGGGCGCTCCCCCGTTCGCCGACGTGCTCGGCGCACCGGACCTGCCGGAGCTTCGCCATGTGATCACTCCTCGCGCCCCCTTGGGTGACGGGGTGGGCGAGGACGAGGCCGAGGCACGGGCGGCGGCCGTGCGGCCCGGCGACCTGTGCGAGATCATCTCCACCTCCGGGACCACCGGCGCGCCCAAAGGCGTGATGCTCGACCACGCCCAGATCCTGCGGGGCTACTGGGACTGGGCGGAGATCGTGACACTACGGAAAGGCGACCGCTACCCGATCATCGCGCCCTTCACGCACGGGTTCGGGCTCAACGCGGGGCTGCTGGCCTCGGTGATGCGCGGGGCTACGATGATGCCGCTCAAGGCGTTCTCCCCGGACGGGCTGATGGAGCTCATCGAGTCGAGCAAGGTGAGCATCCTGGCGGGCGCTCCGCCGATGTTCTATCGGCTCCTGGACGAGCTCGACCGCCGCCCATGGGACGTGTCCTCGCTCCGGGTCGCCATCTGCGGGGCGGCGGCCGTGCCCGAGGCGCTGATCAGGCGGCTCGTCGACCGCGTCGGGATCAACCGGATGATCAACGCGTACGGCCTGATGGAGGGCACGGTCGTGTCGATGACCAGGGCCGGAGACCCGGTCGAGGTGATCGCCTCCTCCACCGGCCAGGCCGTGCCGGGCATGGAAGTACGGATCGCCGGCGACGAGGGCGAGGAGGCGCCGACCGGCGAACGCGGCGAGATCCTGGTGCGCGGCTACGGCGTCATGCGGGGCTACTGGGGAGAGCCCGCCAGGACCGCCGAGGTCGTCAGGGACGGCTGGCTGTACACCGGCGACGTCGGCACGCTCGACCCATCGGGCAACCTCGCGATCGTGGACCGGAAGAAGGAGCTGTACATCGTCAACGGCTTCAACGTCTCCCCGGCCGAGGTCGAGGGGCTGCTGCTGCGCCACGCGGACATCGGGCAGGCCGCGGTCGTCGGCGTGCCGGACGCGCGGGCCGGCGAGGCCGGATGGGCCTACGTCGTGCCGCGGCCGGGCGCCACGGTCGACCCGGAGGACGTCATCGCGTGGGCCAGGGAGAACATGTCCAGCCACAAGGTCCCCCGCCGCGTGATCGTCGTCGACGCCCTGCCGGTCAACGCCAACGGCAAGATCGACAAACGAGCGATCCGTTCACGCGCCTCGCTGGTCGAGGGTCCTGGCGGTGCGGGGGGCCGATGATAAAGAATCACTGATAGGACGCCCCGCTCTGTGGAGGCCATGGTGACACTGCGCGTCGCGATCGTGGGATCGGGCCCGGCCGGGATCTACACAGCCGAGGCGCTGATAAAGCAGGCCCAGGGGCCGGTCGAGGTGGACGTGCTGGAGCGCCTGCCCACGCCGTACGGACTCGTCCGGTACGGCGTCGCCCCCGACCACACGTCGATCAAGTCGATCGCCGGTTATCTCCGCCGTGTCCTGGAGTCCCCAGGGGTGCGCTTCCTCGGCGGGATCGAGCTCGGCTCGGACGTGTCCGTGGACGACCTGCTGTCCTGCTACGACGCGGTCGTCTACTGCACCGGGGCGATGGTGGACAGGCACCTGGGCATACCCGGCGAGGACCTGCCCGGCAGCGTCGCCGCCACCGACTTCGTGAACTGGTACTGCGGCCATCCTGACGTCCCCGCCGACGCGTTCACGCTCGACGCCGAGGAGGTCGTCGTCATCGGGGTCGGCAACGTGGCGGTCGACGTGGTGCGCATCCTCGCCAAGACCGCTGACGAGCTGCGCGAGACGGACGTGCCGGAGGAGGTCCTCGAACGGCTGGCCTCCTCACGGGTCAGGCGGATCCACATGATCGGCCGCCGGGGCGCGGAACACGCCAAGTTCACCCTCAAGGAGCTGCGCGAGCTCGGCGAGCTGCTGAACGCCGACATCCTGACATTTCCTGATGAGGTCAAGGTCGAGGACCTCGCCGCGCTCTCCCGCCAGATCCGCGGCAACGTGGATGTGCTCCAGTCCTGGTCGGAGCGGGTGCCCGCGGACCGGCCCCGGCGGCTGGAGGTGCGCTTCTGGCTGCGCCCGGTGGAGATCCTCGGCGTCTCCCATGTCGAGGGCATCCGGCTGGAGCGCACTCGCCTGGAGGACGGGCGCGTCGTGGGCACCGGCGAGTTCGAGACGATCCCGGCCGACATGGTGATGCGGTCGGTCGGCTACCAGAGCGTGGCACTCGCCGGAGTGCCGTTCGACCCCGCGTCGATGACCGTGCCGAACGTGGCCGGCAAGGTGTCGGACCGGCAGTTCGTCGCGGGCTGGCTCAAGCGCGGCCCGACCGGGGTCATCGGCACCAACAAGTCCGACGCCGCCGAGACCGTCCGGACCCTGCTCGCGGAGGCCACTGCCGGCGTGGCCAAGGCGAGGCTCGACGACCTCCTGGACGCCCGTGGCGTCACCCCGGTGACCTACCAGGACTGGCTCGCCATCGAGGCCGCCGAGACGGAGCTCGCCACGAAGCTCAAGCGGGGAGAGCGGGTCAAGCTGGTCGGCCGGCCCGCCATGTTCGCCGCCTGCGGCCGCCTCCCCCACCCCACCACCCACCCCCAGCAGTGACTACCGAAGCCAGTGCACCCTGCCTGCTTCCGGCAGTCGCTGCTCCGTCAGGATCTCGTCCAAGGCCTGGACCAGCTTTCCCAGTGCCTGCTTGGTCCGGGGGAAACGCACAGCGTTGGTGTAGAGCAGGCCTGGGCAACGCCGTCCGTCAGTGAGCCGCTGTGCCCTCAGCACCTCGAAGTCCCGCACATTCTCCGTCAGCAGAGACCTCCGCTCAGCGAGCGCGATCTCCAGAACCTGCTCATCGGGAAGGCCGGCCCCTCCTTGGCGCTCGTGGATCGCCACGACATCGTGACCGCGCTCCCGCAGGGTCACGGCCAGCAGCGGGGGAAACATCTCATCGGTGAGCAGTCCGCTCATGATGCGAGCAGGTCTTGCTCGCGGCACCAGCGCTTCTCGGCTTCCCGCGCCGCGATGTCGGCCGCCTCGATCTGAGCGTCGACTTCGTCAGAGTGGGCTGACCAGTACCGGATCGCGGTTCGCACCTGATGCTGCGGGATCCCGGAGTATTCGGCGACCATTCGGACAACATCGTCCGGCTGGGCATCCGGCTCCGCCGCGCGGGTCACCTTGACGGCCCGGATGATCTCCCAGACATCCGGCCCTCCGACGATCACGGCCCGGCGGCCGGATGGACCGGTGCGGAAGAGCACCCCTGGGTGCTCTTCCATTCTCAGAGCCTCCGTGATCAGCAAGTTGACCGCAGCCGAGACCGACAGTCCCGGATGCTCGGCGACGAACTTGGTGAGCTTCTCGAGCACTGCCTCATCGAAGCGAACGGACCGCGGAGTGGGTGACATGGCTACATCGTAGCCATGTGTAGCTCTCTTCGAACTCTGCTTGGTTCTCAGGGTGATCACGTCCTAACATGGTGTTACCGCGCCAGGGGCTACGCCCTCTGGCTCTACGGCCCCCGCGAGGGGGCCGTTTCTTTTCGCCACTATGTTCGATGCACAGGTTAGCCAACCTGGCGTTATCGCGCGAGCACAATGAGTAATGTGCTGCTTTGTCGTAGGCAGGTGGGGTCTGCGAGGATCGTCGGCATGGAGACGACTCTGACGGGACTGGACAGGCTCCTCGATCGGGAGGCACGACTCGACCAACTGGAGCCGGGCCCGCCTCGCGAGATCGCCTGGCAGCCGGTGCACACGGTCTACGTCCCCGCCGACAAGGTGACGGAGCGCGTCGTCTCGGACTGGGGGCACGCGGCCACGGAGCTGCTGCACAAGCACCTGTTCACGCCCACGGAGCTGGCCGCGCTGTTCGAACTCGACGCCGACCTGGCGACACCCGTGCACGACCGGCTCAGGAAGAAGCTCGCGGTCGAGCCGATCGAGGACCTGCGGGTCGACTTCGAGGACGGGTACGGCGTTCGCGATCAGAGCGAGGAAGACGGGCACGTCGAGAGCGCGGCGGCGGCCATCGCGGCGATGCGCGCGGCGCAGACCCTGCCCCGGCGATGGGGGCTGCGGGTCAAGTCGTTCGCGGACGGAGACCCGCAACGGTCGGTCCGGGCCCTGGACGGCTTCCTCACCGCCGTGGTCAAGCGAGCCGGAGAGCTGCCGAGGGGCTTCACGGTGACCTTTCCCAAGGTGCTCGTCGAGGCCCATCTCGGGCAGTTCGTGCGCTGCCTGGAGGCTCTGGAGACGGCGCTGGGCTTCGAACCGCGCACGCTCAGGTTCGAGATGCAGGTCGAGGCGCCGCAGACCGTGCTGATGCTCCAGCGGTCGGCCGACCTGGTCGCGTCACTCGGGGGACGGCTGGCCGCGGCGCACTTCGGGGTGTTCGACTACACCGCGGCGATCGGGCTGCCGCCGCACGAGCAGCGGCTCGACCACCCCGCGTGCGACTACGCGCGGAACGTCATGCAGACGGTCTTCGCCGGCACGGGCGTGGAGCTGTCGGACGGCTCGCTGGCCGCCGCGCCCGCCTCCGAATCGGCCGAGGACGTGAACGGCCTGCTGCGGCGGCACTCCGCCCTGGTCCGCCACTCCCTCTCGAATGGCTACTACCAGGGCTGGGACATGCACCCGTCGCATCTCATCAGCCGTTACGCGACGGTCTACGCCTTCCACCTCGCCCTCTACGAGGACTATCTGGAGCGGGTCCGCGCCTGGGAGGAGCAGCGCGAGGGGGTGGGCGGCGTCCTGGACGAACCCGCCACCATCAAGACGCTCGTCGCGGCCCTCGCCCGAGCCGACCACGCCCTGTGCTGAGTCAAGCGCTGTGCTGAGTCAGGCGCTGTGCTGAGTCAGGCGCTGTGCTGAGTCAGGCGCTGTGCTGAGTCAAGCGCTGTGCTGAGTCAAGCGCTGTGCTGAGTCAGGCGCTGGCCTGAGTCAGGCGAGGTCGACGAGGCGGCGCCATTCGCGGACGCGTGCCGGGTCCACGGGGTCGCTCCACGACTCCCGTACGGCACTGCCTACGTGGAAGGCCCGGACGCCGTAGTCGAGCAGGACGGGGACGTGCTCCCGCTTGAGACCTCCCCCGGCCAGCACCAGCGGGGCGTCTCCCGCCTCCGCCCGGGCGCGTAACACGGCCAGGCCGCTGCCGACCCCCTCCGCCGAGCCCGCCGTGAGCACGGTGGCGAGGTTCGGCAGGAGCCGTACGGCACGCCAGCCCGCCTGGACGTCGGCAGCGTGGTCCACGGCCCGGTGGAACGTCCACGGGAGGGGCGAGACGGCGTGGATGAGCGCGTCGGTCGCGTCCCGGTCGACCGAGCCGTCCGCGGAGAGGAACCCGAAGACGAAACCGGCCGCGCCGGCCTCGGACAGCTCCTTGACCTCCTTGCGCAGCCGGTCCAGTTCCTCAGGCGTGACGGTGAACCCGGCGTTGCGGCGCAACATGACCATCTGCGGCAGCCCGCACTCCTTCGAGATAGCCGCGACGAGCTCCGCCGAGGGGGTGAGGCCGTCTGAGCCGATGTCCGATACGACCTCCAGGCGATCCGCCCCACCCTCCTCGGCGGCCACGGCGTCGCGAACGTCCAGAGCGATCACTTCAAGGAGAGATCCGGTCATGAAGTGAACAGTATCGGGTCCGTTTGCGACGCCGTGCGGCATCCGCCCTGTTCAGGCCTCGATCAACTCCTTGTCGGGAATGATGTCAAGAACGCGGCCATGCGTACGCGCTCCGGCCGGGCGGTCGAGAAGCGCCTCTGACGTGATGAGCGCCCCAGACGCGCCGCGCTCGAAGAGGGCCCCCGAGGCGCGGTGCGGAAGGTCGACCGTGCGGACGTGCCGGAACCCGAGCGTGCGGTAGTACGCCTGGAGGCGGTCGTTGTCCTTCGAGCAGTCCAGGCGCAGCCAGCGCCGCCCTTCGGCCGCGGCGCGCAGCCCGGCCCAGTCGAGCAGGGCCTCGCCGAGACCCTGTCCGGAGTAGGCCCTGCTGACGGCGAGCTTGTGAACGTACAACGCGTCACCGGGCTGGTCGGACCCGGTCCAGAACTCGGGGTCGGCGTGGCCGTCCAGCGCCACGGTGGCGGCCGGGACGGGGTCGGTTCCGTCGTCCAGCAGGTACAGCACGCCTTCCTGGATGAGCGGCTCGATGCGCTCGGCGGGGAAGCCGCCGGCCGGCCACTGCCGTACGCCGAGGGAGTTCAGCCATTTGGCCGCCTCGGCGAGCAGGGTGAGCACGGTGGGCAGGTCGCCTGATGTGGCGGAGCGAAGCGTGAGGCTGTTCACGGGCACGGGAGAGTCCTTTCGATCCGAGCGAGAGCAAAGGGAGTCGATGTGAACACGGAGAGTGACGACGCGATGGCGCACGGGCCTACACGTCAGACAGCGGGGAAAGCAGCACTAGGGCGCCCGAGCGTGGCATGGTGATCGCTCGCGGCGGATACACAGCCAGAGACGACCCCTCCGGAGAGGGGTTATCCGTGTTCGGTCAATGACGTTCCAGCTCGTATCTGATCAAGTGCTTGTCGGCGGGGAGCACCGACACGGCGACACGCACCGGCGTGTCGTCCCGGTCGTACCCAACTCGGACATAAACGACAACTGGCGTACCTGGTTCCAGCTGAAGTTGCAACGTTTCATCAGGAGTTGGCATACGTGCCGAAATATCGTCAATTACTCTGACCTGCGGATGTCCGAGCTCCTCCAGCACGCGGTTGGCCCCGCGTTTGATGTCCCCCGGCCGGGCGATCTCTGAGTCTCCGACGAGATCCAACGGGAAGTACGAGTCATAGGTGTTGTACGGCTGGCCGTCCACGAACCGCAGCCTGCGGCGGACGACGGCGAGCGCCTTGTCGGTGAGCGCGAGCCGGGTCGCGACGTCCTCCGGCGGCTCGACGATCGAGACCTGGATGTTCTGGTCGGCCCGGCGGCCCTCCGAGGTGACCGCGTGCACGAAAGAGTCGAAGCGGGGCTCGCCCGCGTTCAGCGGATGCACCTCGTCCAGCGGGCGGAACTCGTCCTGGGGGCGCATGAGGAGGGGGCGGCGCTCACGGACGAACGTCCCGCGCCGGCGCATCCGGAGGATGAGACCTTCGTTCTCCAGCTCGCCCAGTGCCAGCCGTACCGTGTTGCGGCTGACGCCGTGCGCCTCCATGAGGTCGGTCTCGGTCGGGATCTGGTCGCCTGGCCCGAGCGCCCCCGTGTAGATGGCTCTCCGCACCTCGGCGGCCACCTGCTGGTAGAGCGATGATCGTGCCATCTTTCCTCAATCTACCCTTTTGTTCCAACAAATCTAGAGGATCTCGGTCTGGCAAGGAACAACCTCTTGACCCGACCGGCTCGGGCCGCGCATTATCCAAACGTTGGTACAAATCCATCCAATGGGCGGTGAGAGTCGGTGCTAGCGGTCCGTGCGGGCACGCCGTACCTGCCATGGCGCGATCCCTGCGAGGCGACGCGCATGCTCCGCTACGCCCTGCACCGGCAGGGATTCACCCACACCTACCAGAGCAACGGGAATGGCATGTCAGTGCTGTCGGTATCGACCGAGCTGACTGTCTGGTGCAAGCACGGGTCTTTCGTCTGGAACGAGGGCGACCTGGTGGTCACCCATCCGGCCGACGACCCCGATGGCGCGACCCGCCTGATCATGCGGCATTACCGCACGCCGGAGCAGCCGTCCGAGGATGACGGCTGGTCCCCCGAGACTCCGCGCGATTAGACGAGGCTTCGACCCCAACCCTCGCCGGGGTCGAAGCCTCACGCCGGGGCGGTGCGCGTCCTGGCGGGTCCCCCACGCCCGCCAGGACGCCGCACCGTAATCGCCCCCGGCTTCGCGGGCCTCACTCTGTCCCCGGCCGCCAGTTGATCAGGGACAGCTCCTCGTCGACGTACGTGAACGACGCCTGGACGAGCTCCCCGGGATGGGGCTCCCGGCCGCGGCACCAGTTGCCGTACATCACGCAGTCCGGGGCGGCGGTGAGCCGGACCATCACCACGACGTACGGCGTCGCGGCTCCGGGGGTGAACGCCTGGTGGGTGACGATCCAGCTCTCGATCGTCCCGGTGGGCTCCACCGGCCGCCAGCTCCAGTCCTTCGAACGGCAGGCATGGCAGTAGGCGCGGGCCGGGAAGCGGAGCGTGCCGCAGGCGTCGCAGCCCTGCAGGACGAACTCGTGCCGGGCGGCCCGCGCCCACCAGGCGGCCGAGTCGCGGTCCGGGATCGGACGGATGATGCTCATGCCGTCACCCCTTTCTGAGGATCAGGGCGGAGGTCGCCGCGAGGACGTAACCCGGCTGCGCGGTGGACAGGGCCACCTCCGCGCCGGGCGCCTGCCGGTCGCCCGCGTCGCCCCGGAGCTGGGAGACGGCCTCGGCGATGTGGTTGATCCCGTGGACATAGCCCTCCGAGAGGAACCCGCCGTGGGTGTTGACCGGCAGCCGGCCGCCGAGCGCCGTGTGCCCTTCCGCGACGTACGGCCCGCCCTCCCCCTTGGCGCAGAAGCCGTAGTCCTCGAGCTGCACGATCACCGAGTAGGTGAAGCAGTCGTAGATCTGGGCGACGTCGATGTCGCGCGGCCCCACCCCGGCCATGCCGTACAGGCGGGGGGCGAGCTCGGCGGCGCTGGTCACGGTGACGTCGGTGGATTCGCCGGAGAGCGCGGAGTGGCCGCCGCCCCAGGCGGCGGCGGAGATGAGGACGGGCGGCCTGCGCAGGTCTCGCGCCCGCTCGGCGGTGGTGACGATGAGCGCGCACGCGCCGTCGGTCTCCAGGCAGCAGTCGAGCAGCCGGAACGGCTCGGCGATCCATCGGCTGCCCAGGTAGTCGTCGAGGGTGATGGGGGTGCGCATCAGCGCGCGGGGGTTCTTGACCGCGTTGGCCCGCTGGGCGACCGCGAGCTCCCCGAAATGCTCGGCCTTAGTGCCATATTTCGTCATGTGGGCGCGGGCGTACATCGCGTACATCTGCGGCGGGGCGACGTAGCCGTACGGCGCCTGGTACTGGACCTCGGGACTGGTGGGGAGCGGCCGTCCGGTGCCGCCCATCCGGAACTCCGAGCGGGCGTTGATGGCGCGGTAGCAGACGACGGTCTCGGCGACCCCCGACGCGACGGCGAGCGCGGCCTGGCCGACGACGGAGTGCGAGACGCTGCCGCCGCCGAACTGGTCGAGGTACCACGCGGGCGGGCGGAGGCCGAGCGCCGGGCCGACCAGTGACGGCGGCGCCGAGTCGCCGACGCGGTGAGTGGCGAGGCCGTCCACGTCGCCGGCCTCCAGGCCCGCGTCGCCGAGCGCGGCCAGGACGGCTTCGCAGGCCAGAGTCAGCGTGCTGACCCCGGAGTCCTTGGAGAAGGCGGTGTAGCCCACGCCGGCGACGGCCGCGCGATCCCGGATACCCAGCAATCGCTTGGTCATAACCCCACGCTAGGGCACTGGTGCGGATGCGTGTCAATGGCCGCATTACTCAGCATTGGGGAATGCGAGACCTACGACACCGCCTTGGAAGATATTTGGGGGATCCCTCTACCGTCCAAGCAAGCGCTTGTTAGTATGGCGGGACGGACCGACTGAGGAGGCGAGCGCACGATGAGCACCCCGGTGGCCCGGCTGCGCGGCCATGACGGCGCCAAGAGGATCCCAACCGTGCACGGACACCACTTCAGGAACATCCTCGGCAGGTTCGCCACGGGCGTGGTGGCCATCACCGCGATCGACCCGGAGACCGGGAAGGCGTGCGGGCTCGCCGCGAACTCGTTCACGTCGGTCAGCCTCGATCCTCCCCTGGTCGCGTTCTGCGTCGCCCACACCAGCACGAGCTGGCCGCGTCTCAAGGCGGCCGGCTCGTTGTGCGTCAACGTGCTCGCGGAGCACCAGCAGCAGGTCTGCGCGCAGCTCGCCACGATCGGCGGCGACAAGTTCGCCGGCCTGTCCTGGACCCGCTCCCCCGGCGGCGGCCCCGTCCTCGACGGCGCCCTGGCCTGGCTCGACTGCACCGTGGAGAACGAGCACGTCGCGGGCGACCACGTGATCGTCGTGGCCAAGGTCCACCAGCTCGACAAACACGAGGACGGCGGGCCCCTCGTCTTCTTCCGCGGCGGATACGGGCGTTTCCACGCATGACCCTTCAGAGCTTCCGCGACGAGGTCCGGGAGTGGCTGGAGGCCAACCTGACCGGAAGGTTCGCCGACGCGAGGGGCCTCGGCGGGCCCGGCCGCGAACACGAGGGCCACGAGCTCCGGCTCGCGTGGGAGCGTCACCTCGGCGCCGCGGGCTGGACCTGCCTCGGCTGGCCCAAGCGGTACGGCGGGCGCGACGCGGGCCTCGACGAGCAGGTCGTCTTCCACGAGGAGTACGCCAGGGCGGACGCCCCCGCCCGGGTCGGCCACATCGGCGAGACCCTGATCGGCCCCACCATTCTGGATTTCGGCACCGAGGAGCAGAAGGACCGTTTTCTTCCGCCCATCCAGCGGGGCGAGGAGCTGTGGTGCCAGGGCTACTCGGAGCCGGACGCGGGCTCCGATCTCGCGGGCGTCCGGACCCGGGCCGTCCTCGACGGCGGCGAGTGGGTGGTCACCGGCCAGAAGGTGTGGACCTCGCTCGCCCATGTGGCCGGCTGGTGCTTCGTGCTCTGCCGTACCGAGGCGGGGTCTCAGCGGCACGCGGGCCTGTCCTACCTGCTCGTCCCCATGCGGCAACCCGGCGTCGAGGTCCGGCCGATCGTCCAGATGACCGGGACGAGCGAGTTCAACGAGGTCTTCTTCGACGGCGCCCGTACGGCGGCCGCCAACATCCTCGGCAGGCCGGGCGAAGGCTGGCGGGTCGCGATGGCCACCCTCGGCTACGAACGAGGCGTCTCCACCCTGGGCCAGCAGATCGGCTTCACGCGGGAACTCGCGGCGGTCATCGACACCGCCCGGCGGACGGGCGCGATCGACGACCCCGTGTTCAGGGACCGGCTGGTCCGGTGCTGGCTGGAGCTGGAGATCATGCGGCTGAACGCCCTGCGGGGCGTCACGTCCGTGGCCAAGCTGTACTGGTCGGAGTGGCACCGCACGCTTGGCGAGCTGGCCCAGGCCGTCCAGGGCAGGGAGGGTTTGGTGGCGCGTGGCGAGCCGTACGACCTGAACGCCCTGCAACGGCTCTACCTGTTCAGCCGGGCCGACACGATCTACGCCGGGTCGAGCGAGATCCAGCGCACCGTCATCGCCGAACGCACCCTCGGCCTGCCCAGAGCCTAGGAGGCGACATGACACCGGGTTACCCGCGAGGACATGGGCTGCTGGACGGGAGGGTCACGCTGGTGACGGCCGCGGCGGGCGCGGGAATCGGCTATGCCACCGCCAGGCGATGCGCCGAGGAGGGCGCCACGATCGTGATCTCCGACCGGCATCAGCGGCGGCTGGAGGAGGCCGCCGAGTCGCTGACCGGCCTCACCGGCGTCAAGCCACTCGCCGTGCCGTGCGACGTGACCTCGGAGGCTCAGGTGCTCGCCCTGTTCGACGCCGTCGCCGAGGCCCACGGCCGGATCGACGTGGTGGTCAACAACGCGGGCCTGGGCGGTACGGCTGAGCTGGCCGAGATGACCGACGAGCAGTGGCACGCCGTCATCGACGTAACTCTGAACGGCACGATGCGCTGCACCAGGGCGGCCCTGCGGCAGATGATCCCGCAAGGACACGGCGTGATCGTGAACAACGCCTCCGTCATCGGCTGGCGGGCCCAGAAGGGCCAGGCGCACTACGCGGCGGCCAAGGCCGGCGTGATGGCGCTGACCAGATGCGTGGCACTGGAGGCCGCTCCCCATGGCGTCCGGGTCAACGCGGTGGCCCCGTCGCTGGCGATGCATCCCTTCCTGGCCAAGGTGACGAGCGACGAACTGCTCAACGAGCTGACCTCCAGAGAGGCGTTCGGCAGGGGCGCCGAGCCGTGGGAGGTGGCGAACGTGATCGTCTTCCTGGCCAGCGACTACTCGTCGTACATGACCGGCGAGGTCGTCTCCGTGTCCAGCCAGCATCCCTGAGAGACGCTCCGGGAGATCCAGGAACCGACCGGTCGGTATGCTCTGGGCATGACTCTGTTCTCGGTGGAAGGCAAGACGGTCGTCGTCACGGGCGGCTCGCGCGGAATCGGCCGGATGATCGCGACCGGATTCCTCGACGCGGGCGCCACGGTCTACATCTCCTCACGCAAGAAGGACGAGCTGGAGGCCACGGCCGCCGAGCTGGGCTGCCACGCCGTACAGGCCGATCTGTCCACCCCTGAAGGGGTCCAGGCCCTGGTCGAGGCCGTGGCGGCACGGGAGACCCGGCTCGACGTCCTGGTCAACAACGCCGGGGCGAGCTGGGGCGCGCCACTGGAGGAGTATCCCGAGCACGCCTTCGACAAGCTCTGGGACATCAACGTCAAGGGCGTCTTCTTCCTCACGCGCCGGTTCCTGCCTCTGCTGCGCGCCGCCGCGTCGGCCGACGACCCGGCCCGAGTGATCAACATCGGCTCCGTCGACGGGATCCGCGTCCCCTTCATGGAGAACTACGCGTACTCGGCGGCCAAGGCAGCGGTGCACATGCTCACCCGGCATCTGGCCCACCAGCTCGCCCGAGAGTCGATCACGGTCAACGCCATCGCGCCCGGCCCGTTCGAGTCCAAGATGATGGCCTTCGCCCTGGACGACCCGGACATGCGCGGCGCGATCGAGAGCGGCATCCCCCTCGGCAGGATCGGCAGGCCCGACGACATGGCCGGCGCGGCCATCTACCTGGCCTCCCGCGCCGGCGCCTATCTCACCGGCGCGTTGATCCCCGTAGACGGCGGCATCACCACCCACGGCTGACCGGTCCGCTTTCGGGGCCGGCTGCGAGCCCTAGGTCTGTCGTCCCGAAGACGGTCGGGCTTAAGGCCGATGCGAGTGGAGGTGATCCTTTCTAGGGTCTGGCCATGGCTTTCAACACTGCTGAAGAAACGTATCTGGCCTCTCAGCAACGCGGACGGCTGGCGACTGTCGCGCCCGGCGGCACCCCGCAGAACAAGCCCGTCGGATTCCACCACAACACCGAGCTCGGCACGATCGATATCTACGGCTTCGGGATGGAGTCGTCGGCGAAGTTCCGCAACATCAAGGTCCACCCGGATGTGTCCTTCGTGGTCGACGACGTGGTCGGCGAAGGGGCCTCTGGCGTGCGCTTCCTGGAGATCCGGGGTCGGGCGGAGGCGGCGTCGGCGTCGCCGGCCGCACCACCGGGCGAGCAGGTGAGCGGCGGCTTCATCCGCATCCACCCGCGCCGGATCGTCGCCTACAACATCCACCCGGACCAGCCGGGCTTCTACGCTCGGGACATCGCACTTGAGGAGATCGCACTTGAGGAGATCCCACTTGAGGAGGCCGGCCAGTGACGGTGGAGAGCGCAGTCGTCCTTGGTCCTGGCGGCCCGGTCGGTACGGCGTGGCTGGCCGGACTGGCGGCGGGGCTGCGCCGCGAGGGGGTGGACCTGGGCGCGGCCGATCTGATCGTGGGAACGTCGGCGGGCGCGATCGTGGGGGCGATCCTGGCCAGTGGCGGAGACCTCGACCGGCTCGCCACGCTGCCCGAGCCGACCGATCCCGAGGACGGCGTCCGGACTGATCCGGAGAGACTCGCGGAAGTGTTCGCGACGCTCGGCGATACCGGGCTTGAGCGAGCCGAAGCCCTTCGCCGGATCGGCCGGCTCGCCGTCACCGCCTTGACCGGCGGCGAGGAGGCGGCCATCGCCCGCATGCGGTTCCTGGTCGGCGGAGTGGAATGGCCGGACCGGCCGCTGCTGATCCCGTCGGTGGACGCCGAGACCGGCGAGGCGGTGATCTGGGACCGGTACGGCGCCGCATCGCTGCCCGAGGCCGTGGCCGCCGGCATCGCCTTCCCCGGGACCGCTCCCCCGATCACCATCGACGGGCGTCGTTACATCGACGGTGCTCTCAGAGCCGGGATCAACGTCGATCTGGCGGGTGACGCGGGTGTGTTGATCGTCGCCGAGCCGATGGCGCACATGTCTGGCACGAACGGCGTCGCGGCAGGCGAGAGGATGGTCGTACGGCTGGTTCCGGACGCCGAGGCGATCGAGGCGTTCGGTCCGGACATCACCAACCGCGGCGCCTGGGCCCCCGCGTATCAAGCCGGCGTCAGGCAGGCTCCCGACGCCGCCGAGCGCATTAGGGTGAGTTCCCTGATCATGTGACAGGGTGCTCCTTCAGTGAGCTCGCGCTTGCCGGACCGCCGGTGCCGGCGCGGTGCCGGCTGACGCGGCTTCTCCCCTCTGATCGTGGAGAGCTTGGCGGCTGGGCCGCCGAGTCATGCCTAGAATCCCGCCATGACGCAGGTCGCGGTGTGCGGGCCGGGCGATTGCACGCCGGAGGAGGCAGCGACGGCCCGGACGGTCGGCCGCCTTCTCGCCGAGCACGGCGCCGTCGTTCTGTGCGGCGGCTACGGCGGGGTGATGGCCGCCGTAGCGGCGGGCGCCCGCGAGGCCGGAGGGATAGTGGTCGGCATCCTGTCCGGCCGCGACCGCGTCGGTTCGAGCCCTGATCTCACGGTCGCGATCCCCACCGGCATGGGCGAGGCGCGTAACGCCCTAATCGTCCGCGCCGCGGACGCGGTCATCGTCGTCGGCGGCTCGTGGGGAACGCTTTCCGAGCTGGCCCTCGCCCAGCGCGGCGGCATCCCATTGATCACACTCGGTGGCTGGCGCATCCTCGACGCCGCCGGGAACCCTGTTCCCGGCCCGGTTCAGGCCGCCGACCCGGCCGACGCCGTACGGCGGGCGCTTGCCTAATACTCCAGCCATAAATCGTGATCTTGCTGGCGGGGGCCGGTGAGGAGACGGCTGCGGCCACCGTTGATCATCGGTGTGTGACCGGGGACGTGAAGAAGGGCACGCACACGGTCGGCGTCCAGTGCCAGTACACCGGCACCGCGGCAGGATCGAGAACTCGCAGGTCGCCGTCTACCTCGTCTACGCGGGCCGTCGCGGCCACGCGGCGGTGGACCGGGAGTTGTACATCCCGCGTTCGTGGACCGCCGAGCCCGAGCGCTGCCGGGTGGCCGCGCATGACGTCGATGTATTCGCGGAGGGCGTGCAGGTGCTCGGGGGAGCCGCCAGCATGGAATCCAGGCACAGAGACGACGCGGTTAGCTTCGCTGGAGCAGCCAGAGCATGTAGGCGGCGATGGAAGACGAGTCGGTGATCGAACCGCTGAGAATCATCTGCTCGAACTCCGTGCGGTGCACCCAGCGCTGGCGCATGTCCTGCTCGCTGTGTTCGCGGTTGGCCTGCCCGTGGGTGAGCCCTGTGGCCAGATACACGTGAAGCCCTTGATCGGTCATCCCGTGGGCGTTGTCCATCCGGCCTAGAAGGCACAGCCGCGCCGCACGGAGTCCGGTCTCCTCCCTCAGCTCGCGCCGGGCCTCGTCCTCGCGCGTGTCGGCCTCCGCCGTACCTTGCGGGAAACTCCAGGAACGGCGGCCGATCGGATACCGGTATTCCTCCACGATGTGAAAGCCGTCGTCCTCTTGTGGAATGACCAGGACGAAGTCGGGCCTTACCACGTACCCGTACAGGCCGGGCGAGCCATCAGGATGCTCGATCCTGTCCTCTCGTACCGTCATCCACGCGTTGTTGTAGACGATGCGGGAAGAGACCTGCCGGATCACGGGCTGCGTTTCGGTCATGATGCCGCATGGTACTCACGCTCAACCGCTTGTTGCCAGAGATCGAGCCGCTGCCCGACCCCATGCCGACCGAGCCGCTGACCCTCTTCTGACCGTGGATTGCCCGATCTGGGTCCACTCGCCACTTCTCCATGCACCCCCTACGCCTGGGCACGGTGTCCCGTTGGAACGCGACCCCACTCCACCGATTCCTCGGTTACGAGCGCGACCGTTGTTGAGCATGGTTTCTAAATCCACCATCTCCGACTGGGATGCCCTGTGTTGCGTGTGCCTGCCCGCTCAGGAGGCTATTTTCTGCTCTCGATGCCGTTCTTTGCATAAGCACGGTTAATGCATCTTCGAACCTGCCGACTATCGGCCGATCGCGTCATCTAGCCGAGAGCGCAGACAGGGAGGAGCCATGTGCTCTACTCTTACCAACGCGGCCACCGCGTGATTGTCAGCTTTCTGCACACCTGACAGATCACGGCGGTGGTCGTCCATTTGCTCCTCCTGCCGGGACATCGCAGGAATCAACCTACGGCGGCCAGATTCGCGAATCCGCGCGGCTGCCGTAGCAGCCGAAACAGTAATGCCAAACGAATTGGCGCCATCAGCCCTATAGGTCAGAGACTGTCGGCCAATGCGCGGGCGAAGAGGTTGGGGGCATCCAGTTCGTAACGGAGGAACAGATACGGCTCGGTCAGCTCCAACTCCATCAGCACGGGCTCGCCGTCAGGCATCCGGACTAGATCGACCCGGGCGTACAGGAGATTCTCCGGCACCTTGCTCAGCACAAGTTCGGCGACCGCGAACTGGTCGTCGTCCGGATCGCGCAGGGAAGCCTGGTTTTCCGCGGTGATCTCGGTACCGCTCAGCATCGGGTGCCGCCGCACCGCGTGGCTGAACTGGCCGCCGAAGTAGAGCAGGGACAATTCCCCCTCGTGCTCGACCGCCTCGATGTAGGGCTGCACCATGACCGCCCGGCCGGCGTCGAGGAGCTTGGCCGCGTGGGCCTCCGCGATCTCACGGTCAGCGGTCCTGACTGTGTCGCGCGCCCCCGCCGAGATCGTCGGTTTGACGACGTACTCGTCCCAGACGGGAAGCTCCTTAACCGCTCCCTCTCCGGCTCCAGGTTCGGCCCAATGGGTCGGGACGATCGGCACACCGAGCTCGCGCAGGTAGGTCTTGTCAGTGTTCGTCGCGATCACGGACGCCGGGTTGAACAGCCGCGTGACCGTCTCGACCCGGTGCGCCCATGCCACGAAATCATCTCGGCGATCGATGTAGTTCCAGGCCGAACGGACGACGGCCGCGTCGAACGACGCCCAGTCGACCCGCGGGTCGTCCCACACCACCGGTGTGCCCTCGATGCCGGCCCCGAGCCAGGCGGCCAGGGCGATCTCCCGCTCGTTGTCGAACCGGGTAACCGGATCGGCGGACGTGACGTACGCGACCTTCATCGAGCTCCCATCTCCTGTCATCAGCGAACAATGCTACGGACATGTCATCGCTGAGGCGGTCAGGGGAGTCAACCTGGTCGGCGCGACGGCCGCCCGGACCCGGCCCGGCCAGTTGCGGCCCGCAAACCGAGGAGATGATCAAGGAACCAGTCGTCAGGCCTAACTCAGGCGTCCACTCGCCATGCGGGGATCTCGCCACCTCCGTGTAGGAGAACCTGGGCACCTGTCACATAGGACGGCACACCGAGCCAGAGGCAGGCCGCCGCGACGTCCTCCGGGCGGGCCATCCGGCCGGCGGGGATGGCGGCGCCGGTCCGAGCCATCCCTGCCGCGCCGCCGTAGTGCTCGGCCGCGTTCTCGGTCTCGGCCAGCCCGACGACCACGGTGTTCACCCGAACCTGGGGTGCCCACTCCGCCGCGAGGCAGGCCGCCAGATGGTGCAGGCCGGCCTTGGCCGCGCCGTACGCGGAGGTCCCGGGTGACGGCCGGACCCCACTGGCGCTGCCGATCATGACGACGGCCCCGCCGCTCGCGGCGAGCAGGGGGTGGGCGCGCTGTGAGACCAGCAGCGGCGCGGTCAGGTTGAGCTCGATGACGCGCGCGTGCAGCCGCGAGGAGGTGTCCGCAACCGGTGCGTACGGCGAGCCGCCCGCGTTGTTGACCACCACGTCGAGCCTGCCGTACGCCTCCTCGATGGCACCGATGAGCCGGTCGACGTCGGCGGGGTCGCGGACGTCAGCCGCGACGAACCGGGGACCGCGCGGGGAGCCATTCAGGGGACCAGCCGACAGGCCCCCAGAGAGACCGACTGGCCGGCCGTCAGAGGGAGTGTCCGGGGAAACGTCCGGAGGGGTCTTCAGTGAGCCGCCCGGGGGCGCGCTCGCCGGGGGCTGTTTACGGGCGCAGACGACGACCTCGGCTCCGGCGTCGCGGAAGGCCGCGGCGATCCCGGCGCCGATGCCTTTCGTGCCGCCTGTCACGAGCACTACGCGGCCGGTGTAGTCGTACGTCACCACTCGCCCATGCTACCGTACCAAGCAAGCGTTAGGTTAGAAGGAAAGGGCGCGATGGGCATCTCAGTCGTCGGAGAAGCGGGGACTGCCGGGGTCGTCGAGATCGTCATGGACGTCCCACCGGTCAACGCGTTGACCGCTCGCGGCTGGTTCGAGCTGGCGGAAGCCGTACAGCGGGCCGGGCGCGACGCGGCGACGCGGGTCGTCGTGCTGCGCGGCGAGGGCCGCGGCTTCAACGCGGGCGTGGACATCAAGGAGATGCAGCGCGCCGACGGCTTCGAGACGCTCGTCGCGGCCAACCGGGGCTGCTACGCGGCGTTCGCGGCGGTCTACGAATGCGAGGTGCCGGTGATCGCGGCCGTCCACGGGTTCTGCCTCGGCGGTGGCGTCGGCCTGGCCGGCAACGCGGACATCGTGGTGGCGAGCGACGACGCGTACTTCGGGCTGCCGGAAGTCGACCGGGGCGCGCTGGGTGCGGCGACCCACCTCGCCAGGTTGGTGCCGCCGCATCTGGTGCGCGCGATGGTGTACACGTGCCGGACGGCGACGGCCGCGGAGCTCCACAAACACGGCTCGGTGCTCAGCGTGGTCCCCCGCGACCGGCTCAGGGACACCGCGCTCGAGATCGCCGAGGGGATAGCCGCCAAGGATCCCTACGTCATCCGCAGGGCCAAGGAGTCGCTCAACGGCATCGACCCGATCGACGTGAAGCGCAGTTACCGGTTCGAGCAGGGCCTGACCTTCGAGCTCAACCTGATGGGCGCGGGCGACAGGCACAGGGACGCCTTCGTGAAGGGAGACCGATGACAAACCCCATGTCCAAGGTCATGTCGGTGGAGGAGGTCGTCGGCTCGCTGGAGAGCGGCATGACCATCGGCATCGGCGGCTGGGGGTCGAGGCGCAAGCCGATGGCGCTGGTCAAGGGCATCCTCCGGTCCGGGCTGACGGATCTCACGATCATCTCGTACGGCGGAGCCGACGTGGGCCTGCTCTGCGCGTACGGCAAGGCGCGCAAGGTCGTCGCGCCGTTCGTGACGCTCGACTCGATCCCCCTGGAGCCGCACTTCCGCGCCGCGCGGCAGGCGGGGGCGATCGAGTTCGTGGAGTACGACGAGGGCATGTTCATGTTCGGGCTGCTGGCGGCGGCCCATCGGCTGCCGTTCCTGCCGACGAGGGCCGGCCTCGGCTCCGACGTGATGCGGGTCAACCCGTCACTGCGGACCGTGCGCTCGCCCTACGAGGACGGGGAGGAGCTGGTGGCCGTGCCGGCTCTCACCATGGACGTGGCGCTCATCCATCTGAACCGGGCCGACCGGCGGGGAAACGCCCAATATCTCGGCCCCGACCCGTACTTCGACGACCTGTACGCCAAGGCCGCGGACCGGTGCTACGTCTCGTGCGAGCGGCTTGTGGACACGGCCGACCTGCTGAAGGAGGGTCCGGTGCAGTCGTTGCTGGTGAGCCGGTCGATGGTCACGGGCGTCGTCGAGGCGCCCGGCGGAGCCCACTTCACGTCCTGCGAGCCCGACTACGGCCGTGACGAGGAGTTCCAGAGGGCCTACGTGGCCGCGGCGGCCTCCCCCGAGTCCTGGCGCGAGTCCTGGCGCGAGTTCACGCGGTGGGTGGCCAGGTGAACGCCTCCAGGGCGGAAGTGTGCGTGGTCGCCTGCGCGGAGGCGTTCCGGGGCGACGGGGAGATCCTCGCGGCGGGGGTCGGAGGCGCGGTGACGGTGCTCGCCGCCCGGCTGGCCCGGCTGACCTTCGAGCCCGACCTGATCACCACGGACGGGACGTGCCTGCTGACCGGCGACGTCCCGCCGCTCGGGGCCGACCCCGAGGTGATCGAGGGCTGGCTGCCGTTCCGCGACCATCTGTGGCTGGTGCTACACGGGCGACGCCACGTCATGCTCGGCGCCTCGCAGATCGACCGGCACGGGAACACCAACATCTCCTGCATCGGCGACTGGGCGCGGCCGACGTCGCAACTCCTCGGCGTGCGCGGAGCGCCCGGCAACACGGTGTGCAACCCGACGAGCTACTGGATCCCCAGGCACTCGACCCGCGTCTTCGTGCCCAAGGTCGACATGGTGAGCGGCGTGGGTCACGACCGGGCGGGCTCGCTGCGCCACCACGAGCTACGCCACCACAAGCTGCGCCACCACGAGCTGCGGCGCGTCGTGACGAACCTGTGCGTGCTCGACTTCGACGGGGGCCTCATGCGGCTGGTCTCGGTCCATCCCGGAGTAAGCGTGGCGGACGTCGCCGGCAACACCGGATTCCCGCTCATCGTCCCGGACCAGGTGCCCGAGACCCGCCTGCCCACCACGGAAGAGCTCCACATCATCCGCGACATCCTCGACCCCGGCGACCTGCGCGAGCGAGAGGTCCGGGCGTGAGGACGGCGCTGACCGATCTCGCGGGGTGCCGGCACCCGATCGTGCAGACCGGGATGGGATACGTCGCGGGCGCCCGGCTGGCGGCCGCCACCTCCAGGGCGGGCGGACTGGGCGTCATCGCGGCGGCCACGATGCCGGTCGACCAGATGACCGCCGCCATCCGGGCGGTGAAGGAGCGTACGGACGCGCCGTTCGGAGTGAACATCAGGTCGGACGCGGACGACGCCGCCGAACGGGTCGACGTGATGATCCGCGAAGGCGTCCGGGTCGCGTCTTTCGCTCTGGCCCCCCGCCGCGACCTGATCAGCCGCCTCAGGGACGCGGGGGTGGTGACGATCCCCTCGGTCGGGGCGCGCAGGCACGCGGAGAAAGTCGCCGCCTGGGGCGTGGACGCGGTGATCGTGCAGGGCGGAGAGGGCGGCGGGCACACCGGCGCGATTCCCACCACGCTGCTGCTGCCACAGGTCGTCGATGCCGTCGATATCCCGGTCGTCGCGGCCGGCGGCTTCTTCGACGGGCGGGGGTTGGCGGCCGCCCTCGCGTACGGCGCCGCCGGGATCGCGATGGGCACCCGGTTCCTGCTGACCTCGGACTCGCCCGTGCCCGACGAGGTCAAGAAGCTCTACCTGGGCACGGCGGACACGCTGGTCACGACCCGGGTGGACGGCGTGCCGCACCGGGTGCTGCGCACGCCGTTCGTGGAGTCGCTGGAGCGGTCGCGGCTGCGGCTGCTCCGCGCGGTCCTCAACGCCGCCCGGTTCAGACGGCTCAGCGGCATGTCGTGGGCCGGCATGCTACGGGAAGGCCGCCGCATGAGGCGCGGGCGAGACCTCGGGTGGGCGCAGGTGCTCCAGGCGGCCAACACGCCCATGCTGCTCAAAGCCGCCATGGTGGACGGCCGGGCGGACCTCGGTGTGCTGGCCTCCGGGCAGGTGGTCGGGGTCATCGACGACCTGCCCACCTGCGCGGAGCTGATCGACCGGATCATGGCGGAGGCGACAGCCGTACTCAACGGGCTCGCCCGTCTGTGAAACGGCACCTGCCCCAGCCCGACGGGGGGTCATTCCTCCTGGAGGCCGGTGAGGATCTCGGCTGCGGCTTGGCCGCACACTCGGGCGGAGCCGTGGGTGGCGATGTGGACGGCGCCCAGGTCCGTACGGCCCGGCAGGCCCATCTCCACGACGACGCCGTCCGGCCGGACGGAGAGCATGCGTTCGAGGACGTGCATCTGCCACGGATGGCGGTGGGCGTCCCGCACGACGATGACCAGCGGCCGGTCCGCCGCGTCGCCGAGCGCGCGGTCGGGGGCGCCGTCCATGGCCTCGGGCTCGCGCAGGCGGGTAACCGTCGTGCCGGGCAGCAGCTTGCTCAGCGGCTCTCCGGTGCCCCACGGCATGCCCTTGTCGATGGCCAGGTTCGTCTCGGGGGCGAGCTCTACCACGTGCGGGGCCGCCGCCAGGGGAAGCACGGCCGCCGCGCCGGGGTGGCGGGTGACCCGTACGGCACGGCGGGCGGCGGCGAGGCCGATCTCCCGTGAGCCGGCGGCGTCGGCCGCCCCGGCCTGCCAGGAGGCGAGCGCCCGCACCCGGACGGCGGCTTCGGCGAGCCGGTCCTCGGTCAGCTTGCCCTCCGCCACGGCGTCCACGATGGTGTTGCGGATGAGCTCCACCGTGGCCTCGTCGGAGTTCTCCCCGCCGACGCAGATGGAGTCGGCCCCGGCCGCGATGGCGAGCGCGCTCGCGCCGCCCAGGCCGTAGACCCCGGCCACGGCGGCCATC
Organism: Planotetraspora sp. GP83; assembly: GCF_041262585.1. Lineage (NCBI taxonomy): Bacteria > Bacillati > Actinomycetota > Actinomycetes > Streptosporangiales > Streptosporangiaceae > Planotetraspora > Planotetraspora sp. GP83. The sequence continues at coordinate 385,699 of NZ_JBGCBZ010000004.1, forward strand.
TCGATGCCATCGGTGACGACGAGGCCGTCGAAGCCGAGCTCGGTCCTGAGGAGGTCGGTGAGGATGCGCGGGCTGAGCGTCGCGGGCAGGTCGGAGTCGTACGCCGTGACGAGCAGATGGCCCGTCATGATCGCGCGTACGCCCTCCCGGATGGCGGACCGGAACGGCCACAGCTCGACCTCGGCCAGCTCCTCCCTGGAGACTGTGACGCGGGGGACGCTGTGGTGCGAGTCCACCGACGTGTCGCCGTGCCCGGGGAAGTGTTTGGCGCAGGCGGCCACTCCGGCCGACTGCAGGCCGCGGATCCAGGCGGCGGTGTGCCGGGCGACCAGTAAGGGGTCGGCGCCGAACGACCGCAGGCCGATCACCGGGTTGTCCGGGTTGCTGTTCACGTCGGCGGCGGGGGCGAAGTCGATGTTGACCCCGGCGGCGCGGAGGTCCCGGCCGATGTCACGGCCGACCTGCTCGGTCAGCTCCTCGTCGTCCACCACGCCGAGCGCGTAGTTCCCAGGCCGGGAGCTGCCCGTGCGGGCCTCCAGGCGGGTGACCTCCCCGGCCTCCTCGTCGATGCCGACGAGGATGTCCGGGTTCTCGGCGCGCAGGGCCGCGGTGAGGCCCGCGAGCTGGGCCGGGGTGTCGACGTTCCTGGAGAAGAGCACCACACCGGCGAGGCCGTCGGCGAGCCGGCGTCGCACCCAGTCGGGAGCGTTCGTCCCCACGAAGCCGGGAAGGAGGACCGTGTCGGCCAGCCGGAGCAGGCCAGGGCTTCGCTTCATGCTGTGGTGGGGTGGGCAGGCCACACAGGGCAGCGGTCAGGCATGCCCGAAATCTAATAGGAAACTTTCCTATTCGCCAGAGGGTTGACCTTGGATTTTACAGATCAGTTCGTTGGAGCTTGTTGCCCTTGACCCGGAAGCCCGCCGCCGTCGAGACCGGTGCCCCCGGCCGGTCGACGAAATCCACCACTCTGTAGTCGGTCTGGAAGTCCTCCATGCTCGCCGTACAGGACAGATAGCCCCTGCGGTTGTCGAAGAAGGCGATGTGCGGGTTCAGCGGCAGGATGGCGCTCGCGTCCGTCATCGCGGGCATGCTGGTCACGGACGTCCCGACGAACTCCACGCCGAGCGCCTTGGACGCCGGGTCGGCCCAGTCGGCGCGCAGGTCGCAGGCCCAGCCGTTGTGGACGTCTCCGCTCAGCACGACGAGGCCGTCGGGGGCCTCGGCCAGCACGCGCGCGCGGGACTCGGGGAACCCGTCCCAGGCGTCGGTGCTGGGAGGCTCCAGGGGGAACTTGCGCGGGGCGAAGAAGACCGCCTGCGCGAGGACCTTCCACCGGGCGGTCGCGCCCTTCAGCCGCGCGGCGAGCCACTGCTCCTGCTCGGGGCCGAGCATGTCGCGGCCCTCGCGATGCTGCCTGGCGTCCACGAGCACGAAGTCGACGACCCGCCCGTACGGCCGCCAGCGGTGGTTCTGCAGGCTGGAGCCGCTGGGCCGGACGCGCAGCGGCAGGTGCTCGTAGTACGCCTTGAAGGCGGCGGCCCTCCGCTTGAGGAACGCGGCGGGGCTGGTGCCGTCGCCGGGCAGCGCGCCGGAGTAGTTGTCCCGGACCTCGTGGTCGTCCGGCATCGCGATCCACGGCGCGGCGGCGTGCGCCGCCTGGAGATCGGCGTCCATGCGGTAGCGGGCGTAGCGGTTGCGGTAGTCGCCGAGCGTCCTGCACTCGGCCTCGGACTCCAGCGGCCGCACGTACCGGCCGGCCTTGGGGTGGGCCGGCTTGCCGTACTCGTAGATGTAGTCGCCGAGGTGCAGGATCACGTCGGGACGCTCGTCGGCCAGATGGCGCAGAGCGGTGAAGAACCCGTGCTCGTAGCGCTGGCACGAGACGACGCCGAACCGGACGGGGGCCGTCGAGGCCGGGTCGGGGGCGGTCTTGGTGCGGCCCACCTGGCTGGTGTGGCCGTCGATGGAGAACCGGTAGAAATACTCGGCGCCCGGTCGCAGGCCCGTCACGCGGACGTGCACGCTGTGGGCCCAGTCGGGCTGCGCGGACGCCGTACCGGACTGGACCCCCCGGGCGAACGCCTCGTCCTCGGCGAGCTGCCACTGTACGGCCATCGCCTGGTTGGGCATGCCGCCGGGCCGGGTGGGGTGGAGCGGCTCGGGGGCCAGACGGGTCCACAGGATCACGCCGTCGGGTAACGGTTCCCCCGAGGCCACCCCCAAAGTAAACGGATAGCCCAATTTCGCCATAGCTTCGATCCTGCCCAAGAACGCGGCCCTGTGGCGGCTGTTTTGCGCATGATCACGGCCTTACATGATCACGGCCTATGTGAGGGATTCGAGGATCGTGACGTTGGCCTGGCCGCCGCCCTCGCACATCGTCTGCAGGCCGTACCGGCCTCCGGTGCGTTCGAGCTCGTGCAGCAGGGAGGTCATCAGCCGGGCCCCGGTCGCGCCCAGCGGGTGGCCGAGCGCGATCGCCCCGCCGTTCGGGTTGACGGTGGCCGGGTCGGCGCCCGTCTCCTTGAGCCAGGCGAGCACCACCGGCGCGAACGCCTCGTTGATCTCCACGCCGTCGATGTCGTCGATCTTCATCCCCGCCTTGCGCAGCGCGTGCGCGGTGGCCGGGATGGGCGCGGAAAGCATCATGATCGGATCGGCGCCCCGGGCGGACATGTGGTGGATCCGGGCGCGCGGGGTGAGGCCGTGGACGCGGACCGCCTCCTCTGAGGCGATCAGGAGCGCTGCGGCGCCGTCGGAGATCTGGGAGGAGACGGCCGCCGTGAGCCGTCCCCCGTCGACCAGCGTCCCGAGCGCGGCCATCTTCTCCGGGGTCGTGTCCCGGCGGGGCCCCTCGTCGGCCGTCACGCCCAGGTAAGGGGCGATCTCGCGGTCGAACCGGCCCTCGTCGGCGGCGGCGATCGCGCGCCGGTGGGAGGCGTAGGCGAACGCCTCCATGTCCTCTCGGGAGATCTCCCACCGGGCGGCGATCATCTCCGCGCCGCGGAACTGGGACACCTCCTGCGTGCCGTACCTCGCCCGCCAGCCGTGCGATCCGCTGAACGGCCCTTCGGAGTGGCCTCCGGCGGTCATGGCGGAGGCGATCGGCACCATGCTCATGTTCTGCACGCCCCCTGCCACGACGAGGTCCGCGTTTCCGCTCTGCACGGCCTGCGCCGCGAAGTGGACGGCCTGCTGCGACGAGCCGCACTGCCGATCGACAGTGACGCCGGGCACCTCCTCGGGCAGCCCGGCGGCGAGCCAGCACGTCCTCGCGATGTCGCCGGCCTGGGGGCCCACGGTGTCGACGCAGCCGAACACCACGTCCTCCACCGCGGCCGGGTCCACGCCCGTCCTGTCCATGAGCGCGCGGAGCACGTGCGCCCCGAGGTCGGCGGGGTGCGCCGCGGCGAGGCCGCCGTTCCGCCTGCCGACGGGTGTGCGGACCGCGCCCACGATGTATGCCTCAGCCATGAACAGCATCGTACCAAGCGCTTGTTAGGCATACCGAAGGTTGTTCGGAGCAGCGGTTATGTGAACAAGCCCTTGCTCGTGGGCCCATAATGGAGAGGTGAACCAGCGAAAGAACTCCGGCGCCACCGCCGCCCCGGCGAAGGCCAAGCGCGCGGCCGCCACGGGCGCGGCGTCGGAGCGGCGCGACCACCTCGTCAAGCTCGCCGCCGAACTCTTCGCACGCAAGGGCTTCCAGGCGACGACGGTGCGTGAGATCGCCGACGAGGCCGGCATCCTCTCCGGAAGTCTCTACCATCATTTCGACTCCAAGGAGACGATCGTCGACGAGGTGCTCCGCACCTTCCTCGAGGATCTGATCGCCCGCTACCGCGTGGCGCTGGAGAACGCCGGGGAGCCCCGCGCCATCCTGTCGGAGATGGTGCGGATCGGCTTCGGCACGCTGGAGCCGCACCGCGCGGCCATCACGGTCATGCAGAACGACTGGAACTACCTGCGCTCCCTCCCCGGCGACCGCTTCGACTACCTCGTCAGGGCCGAGGACGAGGTCGAGCGCATGTGGGTGGAGCAGATCAAGCGCGGCCAGGCCTCCGGCCAGTTCCGCTCCGACGTGGACCCCAAGCTGACCTACCGTATGATCCGCGACACGATCTGGGTGGCCGTGCGCTGGTTCCGCCCCGGCGGCCGGCTCAACACCGAGGGACTCGCCGAGCACTACATCACCGTCCTGTTCGACGGCCTGGCGACCGGCGAGCGGACCAGCCAGCGGGCATGACACTCGTCAAGGCGGTACGGCTCGCGCTGACCGAGGTCGCCGATCCCTCACGCGCTCCCGCCATGCGGGCGTACATGAAGTCCGAGATGCCGTTCCTCGGGGTGACGGCCGTGCCGCGGCGGGCCGCGCTGCGGCAGGTGTTCGCCGAGCACCCCATGGAGTCGGCTCCCGAGTGGCGGGAGGCGGTGCTCGACCTCTGGCGTGAGGCCGAGTTCCGCGAGGAGCGGTACGCCGCGATCGAGCTGTCCGGCCACCGCCATTACAGGTCGTGGCAGACGCTCGACACGCTCCCGATGTACGAGGAGATGGTCGTCACGGGCGCGTGGTGGGACCTCGTGGACGAGATCGCCGTGCACCGCGTCGGCACCCTGCTGCGCCTCTACCCCGACACGATGCGGTCGCTGATGCTGAAGTGGGCGCGCGATCCCGACCTGTGGAAGCGTCGCACGGCGATCCTCTGCCAGAACGCCTTCAAGGAGCGCACCGACGTCCGCCTGCTGTACGCGTGCATCGAGCCGAGCCTGTCGGACATCGACTTCTTCGCCCGCAAGGCCATCGGCTGGGCGTTGCGCGAGTACGCCAAGACCGACCCCGCCGAGGTCGTCCGCTACGTGAACCACCAGGGCATCACCGGCCTGTCCCGGCGCGAGGCCCTGCGCAACGTCCCCACCCCGCCCCCGGCGTGATCATGCGGCCCCTCCCGCCCCGCCGAACGCAGTCCTCAGGCCGGACGGAAGGAGTCGCGGGCATGCGGCGCGGCGTGCTTGATCATGAGGTGCCTGGTCGCCGAATACTCCTGGACGGCCTCCTGGCTCATGTCCTTGCCGAAGCCGCTCCCCTTCACGCCGCCGTGCGGGGCCTCCGACGCGATGGGCAGGTGGTCGTTGACCCACGTCACGCCGACGTCCAGGCGGTGCGACACGCGCAGCGCCCGGGACACGTCGGTGGACCACACCGAGGAGGCCAGGCCGTACGGCGTGTCGTTGGCGAGGCGCACCGCCTCGTCCTCGCCGTCGAACGGGACGGCCACCAGCACCGGGCCGAAGATCTCGCCCTGCACGATCTCGCTGGACTGGTCGGCGTCGGCGATCAGCGTCGGGGCGTAGTAGAACCCGGGGCCGTCGATGGGCTGTCCGCCTGTGACGACCCGTCCGGACGCCCTGCTCACGAAGCCGTGAACCCGGTCGCGGTGGGCCGCCGAGATCAGCGGGCCGATGTCGGAGCCCTCCGCCCACGGGTCGCCCGGCCGTACGCGTGAGAGCGCGTCGCGCAGCGCCTCGACGGCCTCGGCGTAGCGGGACCGCTCGATGTAGACGCGGGTCGCGGCCGTGCAGTCCTGGCCGGTGTTGTACGTGGCGCCCATGACGACGCCGGCCGCCATGTCCTCCAGGGCCGCGTCGGCGAACACCACAGCGGGGGCCTTGCCGCCCAGTTCCAGGTGGACGCGCTTGAGGCCGTCGACCGCGCCCCGCATGACGGCACGGCCGGTCTCGGTGGAGCCCGTGACGCTGACCATGTCCACGCCGGGGTCGGTGACGAGCGCCTGGCCCACGGCGGCTCCGCCCGTCACGACCTGGAGCAGCCCGTCCGGCGCCCCGGCCTTGGCGAACAGCTCCGCGAGGCGCAGGGTGGTGCGCGGGGTCTGCGGGGCCGGCTTGATGACGACCGCATTTCCGGCCGCGAGCGCCGGGCCGACCTTCCAGACCGCCATGACGAAGGGGAAGTTCCACGGCGCGATCGATCCGACGACGCCGAGCGGCCGCCTGATCAGCACCGACGTGTAGCCGGCGCTGAGCACCCCGGCTCCGGTCCCCTCCAGCGACCTGGCCGCTCCGGCGAAGAACCGCAGGTTGTCCACGGCGAACGGCAGCTCGCCGTCCCGGAACACGGCCGCGGGCTTGCCGGTCTCCTCGACCTCCAGCCGGGTGAGCTCCTCCGCGTCCCGCTCCACCAGGTCCGCGAGCCGCAGCAGCACCCGCGCCCGGTCCCCCGGCGTCGTCTCCCGCCACTGCTCGAAGGCGTCACGCCCGGTCCGTACGGCTGCCGCCACGGCCTCCACGGGTGTGTCGGGCACGTCGCCGATGGGCCGCCCGTCAGCGGGGTTGATCAAAGTTGCCATGGGGTTCTCTTTTCTCTGTGGGCATGATCACGGCGGATCAGCTGTCGAAGCCGATGCCGAAGCGGTCGAGGAGGCGGAGCCAGGGACCGCGACGTCCCTCGTCGGCGTCGGCGCGGGCCAGGGCCCGGCGAGTGAACTCCACGACCGGCCAGCGCAGCGGCTCCGGCGGGAACGGCACCGGGTGGCGGCGGACCATCCTGAGCCCCGTCCGCTCGGTGGATCGCCTGGCGAGCAGGTCGAGGCCGGCCAGCGCGCCGAACCGGGAGGCCCCGACCCCGAGGCCGGTGTACCCGAGGGCGTAGGCGACCCGGCCGCCCATCGCCGTCCCGAAGAACGGCGTGAACCGGCTGGTCGAGTCGATGGCCCCGCCCCACCTGTGGGTGAAACGCAGACCGTGGAGCTGCGGGAACGTTTCGAAGAAGTGCCTGGCGAGCAGGTTGTGCGAGGCGTCCCGCTGCTCCTCGCCGGAGCCGCCGAAGTTGTAGATCGCGTCGTATCCGCCCCACAGGATGCGGCCGTCGGCCGTCAGCCGGTAGTAGTGGAACTGGTTCCCCGCGTCGGTGAGCCCCTGGCCCTCCGGCCAGCGGATCGACTCCCGCTGCCCCGGCGACAGCGGCTCGGTCACGAGCACGTAGTCCCAGACCGGAAGCACGAAGCTCCGCAGCCTGCGCAGGGGCGCCGGGTAGGCGTTGGTCGCCAGCAGCACCTGCTTGGCGCCGATCACGGCGGCGCCCTCGGCTCCCGAGGTCGTGACCTCGACGGCGGACCCGGCCCGCCGCAGGCCCGTGACCTTGGTGCCCTCGAAGACCCGCACGCCGAGCCGGTCTGCCACCCGGGCGAGGCCCCACGCGAGCTTGGCCGGGTCGAGCACGCCGCCCGTCCCCCGGACGCGGAGGCCGCCGAGGTAGGTGGGCGAGTCGACGTCGGCCCGCATCTCGCCGAGGTCGAGGAACACGGCGTCCTCGCCGTGCTCACGGTGCAGCTTCTCAGCCCGTCTGAGCTCCTCGACATGGTACGGCTCGACCGCCACCGTGGTCTTGCCGGCCAGATGGAGGTCGGCGTCGATGCCGTGGGCCTCGGCGAAGGCGGCGATGGCCGCGAGGTTCTCCCGGCCGAGCGCGAGCAGCGTGTCGATCTCGGTGGGCCACAGGTTGAGCCCGTGACTCAGGCCGTGGGTGAGCGAGTCGGAGATGAAGCCGCCGTTGCGGCCGGTCCCGCCGTACGCGATGGAGTGGGCCTCGACGAGGACCACGTCGCAGGCCGGGTTCTCCTCCTTGGCCAGGACGGCGGCCCACAGGCCGGTGAACCCGCCGCCGACGATCAGCAGGTCGGCGGTCGTACGGCCGCGCAACGGCGACCACGGCCCCGGGGCTCCGGGCTGGTCGGTCCAGAAAACGCGGGGAGCTGCATCCTTGATCACTTGACGGCGATCCGCTCGATGGCGTCGGCGGCGACCCGCAGTCCGTCACGACGGCGGATCTCCGCACCGGCCGCCTCCAACCGAGAGCGGAGCTCGGCGT